>NZ_JACJFQ010000099.1:0-970 GCF_014164835.1 Serratia sp. OS31
ATCTAGTGTTCGGTGAATCGGATCTTACGCATAGCGATCTCCTCCGGGGACATAATCAGTATGTCGGAAGATCTCTAAAAGTGAATGGTTCGGATTACAGGGATGCTTACAGGGGAGCAGGTCAGCTCATCGAACGCCACCAGATATCGATCTCAGCAGAAACCGTGCGCAACTGAATTATCGCTGGCGAGAAAATTAAAATTTATGACTATCCTGACGGCTCAAGTGAATGGTGTGTTTTGCCGGGATACTTACAACATCAGTCTGGAGGACTTTGAACGGATAGGAAATATCTACTGTTGCCGGGTCAGTCCAAGCTTAGTTTATCTAAAATTAGATTTGACAAAAACCAATTAAAACCCAAATATTATATATAATTTAAACGCAATAAAATTAGTTAACTTAGGAGGTAGTGGTAATGAAGAAAAAAGTGGAGACATACGCTCTCTTTGTTTGTTTTTTATGTGTTTTTGTTTTCATGATATCTCTTGGAACAATGAGTTATTCTATCGTAAAAATATTCAGACCAGAACTCACAATTCCTTCATATGTATATGAAAAGTATCAAACCAATGATTTATTTTGGAGTAACCTAACTTCCGAGCACAATGGGGAAGTCAAACAAGAACAAGAAAAAAGACCGAGTAATGAGGAGCTTACCACACAAAGAACTAACGAGTTAAAAATTAGTATAAAAAGCGAGTATCGTTCTGGATTTCAGTTATTTATCCAATCATTTATCTATGTTTTAACATCCGGATTAATATGGCTTTCTCATATATTCTTGGTTCGTTCAAGCAGAAAAAACGATAGCGATAGCATTAGTCAAGATAGAATATAAGATTAGTTACATTAGACAATATGTATTTTCCAGATCAAGTAAAACCATATCAATAACAAGACTTTAATGTAGCATTCAGCACCATGGTGGATTTTATGAACACATTAATTTGAAATCTCCCTCAAATAC
>NZ_JACJFQ010000100.1:0-940 GCF_014164835.1 Serratia sp. OS31
TTATGTTTCTCCATAAACAGGGTGGCGGTTAGCTCATCACCATATGTAAAATCATCTAAAACAATTTTTTTTATTTTTTCTGGGAAACTGATCTCTATCATATCAACATCACCGTCTCCGAACTTACCCAGGAACTCGATGAATTGAGAATATTTTTGAGCAAATGGAATAAATTTATTAGCAGGAACTGCACAAGTATAAAAGCAGTGAAAACCATCATCCATTTTAGATTGAAAACCCAAATCACGATCATAATGGCTTTTACAGAAATCAACTAAATCACCGAGCGCATTTTTTTCTAATAACCGCTCATCGGCAATAATGGTTAGTTCCTGGGTTTGTTCAACGTAGTCAACGCCTCCTGTACTTATTGCCTCAAGGATCGCAAAGCTATTCAAATCACACTGCGCTAGAATGCTCATTTCAATTCGATGCATTTGTATATTATTGATTCCAGCCATAAATAATTATCCTTGTAACGTTAACAAGCACAACCGGCATTGTAGATCCGGCGACCCGTAAGACTATGTGAGCGGCAGGAAAAAGCAAAGGTGCAATGATGCTTTGTCGCTCAAACGCTCTCAGTAGCCCATAGAACGATTAAGAGCACTTTGATGAATAAGGGCTTCACTTAAGTGCTGTTAGTGTCTCTCAGAGCTTTACAGAGAGGCGTAAAACGATCCTTTCTGGATCTTCCGCACCGCTCGCCGCAGTTTTGGCTAGCGTAGGCAAGCATTGCGTAGCCGGAGTCTGTCAAAACGAGGAAGCGGAATTGCTACTTTGCATAATGTGAGCACGTTCACACAATAGCATATTGGAGCGATCAGGGGGTTTGGCCGTGGATTTGGTGGGCGGGAGTTATCCACAGGCTTTTGTATTACTGATCTTTTTTTACTTATTAAAAGACTTAGTTCAAAACTTACTTAAACTTGATCTTAAC
>NZ_JACJFQ010000101.1:0-937 GCF_014164835.1 Serratia sp. OS31
CACCTGCCACCCTTGCCGTCCATGATGGCCGCATTAACGCTGCTGGCCAATCATGAGCCTGCGTATACCGCAACACTTCGGGAACTGGCCCACCATGCCATCGAGGAGGGGTTCGGCAGTGGCTGGATCTTGCTGCAGGGTCTCCTGCATGAATGCGAAGGCCAGAGACCGCAGGGCACCCATAACGCGCGCTTTAACGCCCGTAGGTTAATTTCCGATGCTATCTTTGACAGTACCTGCAACATACATCATAGATCCTTCAGATTTTCCAACGTGACAATCTCGGCGATGTGAGCGAGCATCTCCATAGACATTCTATGCTCTTCTGGCGTAGCTGCGGCACAGGCCTCTTCCAGCACCAGTACCTGGTAATCACGATCGTGAGCGTCGCGTGCGGTGCTTTGCACTGCCCAAGTGGTACTGACGCCACAGATAATCAACCGCTCGATGCGCCGGGCGCGCAGCGCCGCATCCAGGTTGGTTCCGTAAAAGGCGCTGACACGCGGTTTAACGATCACTAACTCCCCCAATTCCGCTGCCAGAGAGGGATGAAACTCTGTGCCTGGCCGATCTAACTCAATGGCACCAAGTTTATGTGTCTGCCCAAACATGCGTGAATGTTTGGGTTGGTCGATATATCCAGGAGTAAAGCCCACCTTAACGAGAATACGTAACCAATCTTTCTGCTGAGCCAATGCTAATACGAGATTGGCGTTAGCGATGGCGTTGCGTTCTGCTACCTGCTGCGCTGAACGTGCAATTTTTCCTTCAAGGTGTGCAATATCAAAAATGTAGTCGAGAATAATCAGAGCAGTATTCACGGAGCATCCTTATTTCGTTGATAAAATGGGCAATGGCTTTTTTGAAAGCCAAAGATTTGACTATGTTATTATAACTGTCTCTTATACACATCACCGATCCGACGAGACGTAGAGAA
>NZ_JACJFQ010000102.1:0-896 GCF_014164835.1 Serratia sp. OS31
CGCTGAGGGACTGGCGTATGGCAATGAGCCGCTTTATTATCGAGTTCGGTGACCGCCTGGACGGTCACTTCTGAGAAAAGGCAGTTACACAGAATCGTGGACAGGGTCGCAGTACGCTCAGGATATGGCGAAGGTAGGCTTCCGGATCGATACCGTTCAGCCTGCACGTTCCGATCAGACCATACAGCAGGGCACCACGTTCACCACCATGATCGCTGCCAAAGAAGATGTAGTTTTTCTTGCCAAGACAGACCGCTCGTAGCGCGCGCTCAGCAGCGTTATTATCCGGCTCTGCCAGGCCATCAGCGCAGTAGTAGCACAGCGCATCCCACTGGTTCAGCACATAAGCGAACGCCTCACCCAACCGCGATTTTTTCGACAGCGTTGCGCTTTTCTCCACCAACCAGTCGTGCAGGGAAGCCAGCAACGGTTTGCTCCGGGATTGCCTGGCTGCCAGACGCTCAGTTGCCGGGAGGCCGCGTATTTCCTCTTCCACCGCGTACAGTTCACCGATACGTTTCAGGGCTTCCTCTGCTGTCGCCGTTTGCGTGCTTATATGGACGTCGTGGATTTTTCGGCGGGCATGGGCCCAGCATGCGGTTTCTGTCAACGGGCCACCGTCGCGTTCTGTGCTGAACAACCTGTCGTACCCTGCGAAGGCATCAGCCTGCAGTACGCCATGATAATGACGAAGATGTTGCTGAGGATGCTTCCCTTGCCTGTCCGGTGAGTACGCGAACCACGCCGCTGGCGGATCAGACGAGGCAGCGTTCCGGTCATCACGCACATACGTCCAGATGCGCCCGGTAGGCGAGACGGCGAGCTGATTATCTGAGGGTGCGAGGTCAGATATCACCTCAACAGGCAGCAGCGCGGGTGATGACGAAGGTACGATT
>NZ_JACJFQ010000103.1:0-666 GCF_014164835.1 Serratia sp. OS31
ACAGTGCTATTAACACTGAACCCTTCCTCCTCGCTGAAAGTGCTTTACAACCCGAAGGCCTTCTTCACACACGCGGCATGGCTGCATCAGGCTTGCGCCCATTGTGCAATATTCCCCACTGCTGCCTCCCGTAGGAGTCTGGACCGTGTCTCAGTTCCAGTGTGGCTGGTCATCCTCTCAGACCAGCTAGGGATCGTCGCCTAGGTGAGCCATTACCCCACCTACTAGCTAATCCCATCTGGGCACATCTGATGGCATGAGGCCCGAAGGTCCCCCACTTTGGTCCGTAGACGTTATGCGGTATTAGCTACCGTTTCCAGTAGTTATCCCCCTCCATCAGGCAGTTTCCCAGACATTACTCACCCGTCCGCCGCTCGTCACCCAGGAGCAAGCTCCCTGTGCTACCGCTCGACTTGCATGTGTTAGGCCTGCCGCCAGCGTTCAATCTGAGCCATGATCAAACTCTTCAATTAAAAGCTTGATTTGCTTCAACTCGTGAAGCGATGCTCGAAAATTAACTTTCGTAATAATCAGACCGTTGACGAATCAACCGACTGACTTATTGCTTGGTCACTCTTCAAGACTTGATATTTTTTTGAACCCGAAGGTTCTGGATATCGTCTTGTGGAGTGCCCACACAGATTGTCTGATAAATTGTTAAAGAGC
>NZ_JACJFQ010000104.1:0-653 GCF_014164835.1 Serratia sp. OS31
GTTGATATCAAACGATGTAATTTGTGTTGGGTATTTAAAATTCATCACGGAGGACTTATGAGAATTGTTCTATTTTGGGTTTTCAGCGTGATAGCCGTCCAGTGGGGATGGTCAACATTTTCGCCTGAAACCTACAGTTTTTGGATAATGTTTGTTGTTGCATTAATTATCAATCTGATTTTTATCGTATTCACTAGGGATAAACGTGATCCACTGGCTCCGATAATTTATCTATGTTGCGCTGTTACTATCATTGGTGCCTTTTTTTTGTTAGGGGTGGAGTATTTATCTGATTTAATTCAAGGAGTGAGTTAAATGAACGTTGAAATGCAACAATTCATGCTTGGTCTGTGCTGGGTAATGATTCCTGTTTTTGGCATCATTTTAACGGTGGCTTACGCACATGAAAAGAGAAGTTTAATGGCTGTTTCGGCACTCATTGCCTACCTACTGTCGATTGTTTTATTTTCTGCCGGGTTCTATAACGACGCTTCATTTTGGGGAGAGTATCCGCGAGAAATACCGTTAGCAGTCTTGTACGGCGCTGGGGTGGCGACTGGTTTCTTTATTCTTATTGGTGGGATATGTTATGGCGCTACTAGGATGGTAAATAATGAGCGAAAATGAAGATATTAAAATAAAGAGGACTATTG
>NZ_JACJFQ010000105.1:0-645 GCF_014164835.1 Serratia sp. OS31
CCTCCAACGACATGAACCAGTTCTCGTTCAGGCACTCCTGGCGTAACCTGCCGTTGAATGACTCCACTGTGGCATTATCCGTTGGTGTTCCCGGCCGGGAAAAATCAATACAGATCCCACGCTCATACACCCACTTATCCAGCATTTTCCCGTAAGCGTCATGTAGCTAATTGACCTGTCCTGATAGCTTAGACGCCCACCTGTACAGACGGACATCTAAGTATGGAAACCCAATCCTGGCGAAAAGAACCCCGGAAGAATTATTCGAATGACTTCAAGCTCCGTATGGTTGAACTGGCTTCCCGTCCCGGAGCCTGCGTTGCTCAGATTGCCCGTGAAAACGGCGTCAATGATAACGTCATCTTCAAATGGCTACGGCTTTGGCAAAACGAAGGACGCATATCACGCCGCCTCCCCCGCAACAATCGTACCTTCGTCATCACCCGCGCTGCTGCCTGTTGAGGTGATATCTGACCTCGCACCCTCAGATAATCAGCTCGCCGTCTCGCCTACCGGGCGCATCTGGACGTATGTTATACAGGAACAGAATTACAAGCTTGAACTTGAGCTGCGAAAATTGAAACGATGCCTATGAATCACACACATAATCAGCTTATGCAGGGCCACACACCGACAAACGGCGCC
>NZ_JACJFQ010000106.1:0-630 GCF_014164835.1 Serratia sp. OS31
CGCACAAATAGGTGCGATGGAAATATTGCACATCAGAGATGTTTAAAACAGGTTCTTTTTGAAAGCAAATGAATACTATTTAGCATCACGCAAAACATATTTAGTAAAAATCATACCACCTTGGTAAGCCACTTAATAAAAGGAAATGTGTTTGTCTTTTTTGCACATTGAATGTTTTTATTGCCGTGTTATATTAAATTCGATGCAGTAACATTACATGGCATAGTTAATTGTCAGTCATTGATATGTCGTGATAACCATGCATTACTCGCCATTTATTAACGTTAGAGGTAACCATGTCCATTCAAATAGATATTATAGCAACTAATGACCCTAAGATTTCTGGCGTCATTGCAAGTGGTTCAATACAAGAAATCATTCCCGACTCTGAAATATCAACTTTTAAAATATCATCATCGAATTTGGAAAGTGCAGTTGAGAAGTATCTAGGTCAAGCACCAACAGATACATACATTAAGAGCCCAACCCCATGGAACGACTTATACAATACATATGGATGGCCACAGGTAAAACGAGTACTTGTGCCGGTAAAAACAGAAGTGCTTTCTTTAAATTCCATACCTATTATCGTCAAGACACAAAAATTCACTAACAACACTGAAAAGAAAA
>NZ_JACJFQ010000107.1:0-630 GCF_014164835.1 Serratia sp. OS31
ACCTTTGTCGCTATGATGGATGGTGCCGGAAGGCCGACGGGCCCACAGCGCCTGCTCCAGTGCATCCAGCACGAACGCTGTTTCCATCGACGATGACACCCTCCATCCCACAATGGCGCCGGCGAACACATCAATGATGAACGCGACATACGCAAAGCCCTGATAGGTGGCGCAATAGGTAAAATCTGCCACCCAAAGCTGGTTCGGGCGTTCTGCCACGAACCGGCGCCGCCGCCTCCTTACGGCTTATCGTGGTTCGCACTTTTTTACCCCGACGCACGCCCGCAAGCCCCATTTCCGTCATGAGCCGTTCCACCGTACACCTGGCCACTTTGAGCCCCTCTCGCAACAACTGTCGCCAGACCTTTCGGGCACCATAGACGCTGTAATTTTCATTGAATACCCGTTGTATTGCGGATTTGAGTCGCTCATCACGTTGACTGCGTTTCTCCGGATGTCGCCGACGCTGGTCATGCCAATAATACGTTGACGGGGCAATATCCAGTTCGTGGCATACCGGTCCGACCCCATGTTCAGCGCTGAGGATATCCAGCAGTGGCATTATTTTTTCCACAGGCGGTCGAACTCCGCCTTGGCAAAATAAGCCGAAGCCTGGCGCAGAATGTCGTT
>NZ_JACJFQ010000108.1:0-610 GCF_014164835.1 Serratia sp. OS31
CTGAAGAGGCTGGTTGCCGATCTGAGCCTCGACAAGGCGATGCTGCAGGACGTGCTGGCAAAAAAGAGCTGACGCTGGCACGCCTGCGCGAATGGGTAAGGGATTTGCAAGCCCGCTACGGTGCCAGTGAGAGACAGGTCTGTTTTGCGCTGCGGGTCAGCCGCAGCTCGTTTCGATATCGTTCTGTGGCCGCCGACGACAGCGCACTGCGGCTACGTATCCGTGAGATAACCGAAACCCGGGTTCATTACGGGTACCGCCGGGTACACGTGATGCTCAGGCGGGAAGGCTGGCGCGATAATCACAAAAGAATCTACCGCCTCTACTGTGAGCAGGGTCTGTCGCTGCGCCTCAAACGGCCACGCCGCAATAAATCGGCCCAGCGCCGACAACCGCAGCCTCAGGGTCTGTATCCGAATCACGTCTGGGGCATGGATTTTGTCTCTGATGCGTTGTTTGACGGGCGACGACTGCGCCTGCTGACGGTTATCGACTTGTACACCCGCGAATGCCTGGGGATCTGCGTGGGGCAGAATTTGCGTTCAACAGAAGTGGCAGAAATGCTGAATAGCATAGCGCTCAGACGTCCTTTACCTCAGTTGCTGAAAAC
>NZ_JACJFQ010000010.1:0-151697 GCF_014164835.1 Serratia sp. OS31
GATGTGTATAAGAGACAGTTAAATAACTTATTAACCGAAAGGGGTTTGTGAAATAGGTCAATAATTCGCTATTTTTTTCTGTTTACCATTGTTTCATTAGATGTCCTTGGTGGATTTATCTCCATGGTTTTTAAGGTTTTAATTCCGGTGATAAATGTTAATCGACACTCTTTTTTGTATTTATTTTGTTATTTAATAGTTAACCCAGAGAGCGTGTTATGTTGGGCGACACCCTATTTAATCGAGTCAAAAGGTCGGATCATAAAAGTATCGCGCAGATTAATGCTTTCCTGCGCAGTAACGATCTGAATATTGACACCACGGTTGAAATATTTATTACCGTGACGCAAAACGATAAGTTGGTCGCCTGCGGCGGCATTGCCGACAATATTATCAAATGCGTCGCCATCAGCCCGCAAATGCGCGGCGAAGGTTTGGGGCTGACGTTGGCAACGGAGCTGGTGAATCTGGCTTATGAACGTCACCACACCCAGCTGTTTATCTACACCAAAATCCAAAATGAGCCGCTGTTCCAGCAATGCGGTTTCTACCCCATCGCCCGGGTGCCGGGCATCGTGGTGCTGATGGAAAACAGCCCGTGCCGGCTGAAACGCTATGCCGCGCAGTTAGCGGGGCTGCGCCGGCCGGGTACCACCATCGGCAGCATCGTCATGAACGCCAACCCCTTTACCCGCGGCCACCAATACCTGGTGCGCCAGGCCGCTGCGCAATGCGACTGGCTGCACCTGTTTTTGGTCAAGGAAAATACCTCGCGCTTCAGCTATGAAGATCGGCGGCGGCTGGTGCTGGCGGGCACCGCAGACATTCCTAACCTGACGGTGCACGAAGGGTCGCAATACGTCATTTCACGCGCCACCTTCCCCTGTTACTTCATTAAAGATCAAGGCATTGCCGACGACTGCTACACCGAAATCGATCTGAAGATCTTCCGTCAGTATCTGGCGCCCGCGTTGGGCATTACCCACCGCTTCGTCGGCAACGAGCCTTTCTGCGCGGTCACCGCCAAGTACAACCGTGACATGCGTTATTGGCTGGAAACCCCGGCGCTGCCCAGCCCGCCGATAGCGCTGGTGGAAATCGAGCGTTTGCAATATCAGGGCACGGCGATCTCCGCCTCCTGGGTGCGCAAGCTGCTGGCCGCCGGGGACTTTCACGCCGCCGCGCCGCTGGTGCCGCCGGACACCCTGTATTACCTGCAAGATTTGCAAACGCAGCGCCGGGCCAAGCCAGCGGCACACCCCTTTGAATCCGCACAATCAGGTGAAAGATGAAAATTATCCGAGAAGCAATGGCCGGCACGCTGGAATCCAGCGATGTCATGGTGCGCATCGCCCCCGCCGAGGGGCCGGAACACGATCTGCTGATCGCCAGCAGCGTAGAGAAACAGTTCGGCGAAGCCATCCGCCAAACGTTGCTGGAAGTGCTGCAACGTTATCAGGTGGAGCCGGTGCAGGTGATGGTGGACGACAAAGGCGCGCTCGACTGCGTGCTGCGGGCCCGGCTGGAAACCGCGCTGATGCGCGCCAGCGACAATGGCCAATTGCCATGGGGGACGCGTCATGAAAACGCTGAATAAACACCGTCTGCGCCGCAGCATGCTGTTCGTGCCCGGTGCCAATGCGGCCATGGTGAGCAACGCCTTTATCTATCAGGCCGATGCGCTGATGTTCGATCTGGAAGACTCGGTGATCCTGCGCGAAAAAGACGCCGCGCGGCGACTGGTGTATCACGCGTTGCAACACCCGCTGTATCAGGAAGTGGAAACCATCGTGCGCGTCAACGCACTGGATTCCGCCTACGGGCTGGCGGATCTGCAGGCGGTAGTGCGTGGCGGGGCCGACATCGTGCGGCTGCCGAAAACCGACAGCGCGCAGGACGTGGTGGATATGGATCGCGAAATTGCCGCCATCGAAGCCGACTGCGGGCGCCCGGTGGGCAGCACCGGTCTGTTGGCGGCGATTGAGTCGGCGGCGGGGATCACCCAGGCGGTCGCCATCGCCCATGCCTCACCGCGTTTGATCGGCATCGCGCTCGGCGCGGAAGACTATGTGCGCAACCTGCGTACCGAACGTTCGCCGGAGGGCATTGAGCTGCTGTTTGCGCGTTGTTCGATATTGCAGGCGGCGCGGGCCGCGGGCATTCAGGCGTTCGACACCGTGTATTCCGATGCCAATAACGAAACCGGCTTCCTGCAGGAAGCGGCGCTGATCAAACAGCTTGGCTTCGACGGCAAATCCCTGATTAACCCACGGCAAATTGAACTGCTGCACAACCTGTATGCGCCAACCGCCAAAGAAGTGGCTCACGCCCAGCGGGTGGTGGATGCCGCGGCGGCGGCGGAGCAGGAAGGGCGCGGGGTCGTGTCGCTCAACGGCAAGATGGTCGACAGCCCGGTGATTGAACGCGCGCGGCTGGTATTGCAACGCGCAGCGCTTTCCGGCATCCGCGAAGCGTCGGTTCAGCACGGAGAGGAAGCATAATGAAACGCCAACAACGACAGATGACCCTGAACAACCTGGCGGACCTGCGCTGCTATCAGGATGCCTCCAAGGCCAACCTGCAGGCGCGCAAGCCGCGCGATATCAAACGCTGCGACACGCTGGAACAGGCGGTACGCCGCAGCGGTTTGCAGGACGGAATGACCATCTCTTTCCACCATGCGTTTCGCGGCGGCGATCTGGCGCTGAACCAGGTGATGGAAACGCTGGCGGCGATGGGGTTCCGCAACCTGACGCTGGCCTCCAGCTCGCTGAGCGAATGCCATGCGCCGCTGGTCGGCCATATCCGCAACGGGGTGGTGAGCCGCATTTACACCTCCGGCCTGCGCGGTCCGCTGGCGGATGCCATCTCACGCGGCCTGCTGGCCGAACCGGTACAAATTCACTCCCACGGTGGCCGCGTCAACCTGATCGAGTCCGGTGAACTGTCCATAGACGTCGCCTTCCTCGGGGTTCCGGCCTGCGACGAATTCGGCAATGCCAACGGCTACAGCGGCGAAGCCTGCTGCGGTTCGCTGGGCTACGCCAAAGTGGATGCCGATACTGCAGGCACCGTGGTGTTACTGACCGAAGCGATCCTGCCTTATCCGCATCATCCGGCCAGCCTGGCGCAGGATCGGGTCGATCTGATCGTTCAACTCGAGCGAGTGGGGGACGCCGACAAGATCGGTGCCGACGCCACCCGCATGACCTCCAACCCGCGTGAATTGCTGATTGCCCGCCGCGCCGCCGAAGTGATTGCCGGTTCCGGTTTCTTTACCGAAGGTTTTTCACTGCAAACCGGCACCGGTGGGGCGTCGTTGGCGGTGACGCGTTTTCTGGAAGACAAAATGCGCGCGCGTGGCGTTCGCGCCGGGTTCGCCCTCGGCGGCATAACCTCGACCATGGTGGATCTGCATGAAAAAGGACTGATTGCTCGTCTGCTGGACGTGCAGAGCTTCGACCGCGCGGCGGCGATGTCGTTGGCGCGCAATCCCAACCACATTGAGATCAGCGCCAATCAGTATGCCAACTTCAGTTCGAAGGGCGCTTCGGTCGACCGGCTTGACGTAGTAGTACTGAGCGCGCTGGAAATTGATACCGGTTTCAACGTCAACGTGCTGACCGGTTCCGACGGCGTGCTGCGCGGGGCTTCTGGCGGCCACTGCGACACCGCGGCGGCGGCACGGTTGGCGATCATCGTCGCGCCGCTGGTGCGCGGACGCATACCAACGCTGGTCGAGCAGGTGACCACCTGCGTCACGCCGGGCTCCAGCATCGACATTCTGGTTACCGATCACGGTATTGCCGTTAACCCGGCGCGGCCGGAGTTGGCGCAGCGGCTGCAAGAGGCCGGGCTGCCGGTGGTTGGCATCGACTGGCTGCGTCAGCGTGCGCTGTTGCTGACCGGCGAACCGCAGCCGATCGCCTTCACCGACAAAGTGGTGGCGGTCGTGCGTTATCGCGACGGTTCGGTGATCGATGTGGTGCATCAGGTGGCGGAGTAACCTGATGACCTGCGTCCCTCCTGAACTGGCCGCCAACCGTGCCGTCAGCCTGCCGGAACTGCTGACCAGCCGCGAATGCCGCCAGGCGCGGCAGCAGGCGTGGCAGGCTCAGCACGCTTCCACGTTGCTGGTGCTGACGCTGGTGGTGCCGGGTGCGGTAAAAGACAGCGCCCTGACCCGCAATATCTTCAACCTTGGCTGGCAGGCGCTGCAGCAAATGGGGCGCGAGCAAAACTGGCACTGCCTGCAGGCGGAAATGCTGGCGCTTTCCACCGGTTGCGAAGGGTTTATGGCGCTGCAGGACGATGCCCAACGGGTGAAAGACTGCGCCATGCAGTTGGAAGTTCAGCAGCCGATAGGCCGGCTGTGGGATATCGACGTGCTGGATCCCGAGGGACGTATTTTATCGCGTCGTGATCTGGGGCTGGCGGAACGCCACTGCCTGCTGTGCAACCAGCCGGCCAAAATCTGCGCCCGTCAGCGGCGACACAGCAGCGAACAGCTGCTGCAGGAAATGGAAAGGATGCTCAATGATGCGCTCTCACCCCGTTGAACTCGCACGGTGTAGCCCAGCGGCGCCGGCCAGTGGTTTTGCCCATGCCGCCTACCGTGCCCTGTTGGTCGAAGTGAACCTGACGCCCAAACCGGGGCTGGTGGATCGCCACAACAACGGCGCCCACCGGGACATGAACATCGGCCATTTTTACCGCAGCGCCCGCGCTATCGGTATCTGGCTGCCGCGCTTTGTCCGCCAGGGGCAGGAAGACGCCCGTTGCCCGGCTGCCGAGCAGTTGGTCAGGCTGCGCCCGCTGGGGCTGGCATGCGAAAGCCACATGTTCCAGGCCACCGGCGGCGTCAACACCCATAAAGGCAGCGTATTTTCCCTCGGCCTGCTGTGCACCGCTTTCGGCCGTTTGTCCCAGAAGCCGCAGCCTGTCGACGCAGCCACGCTGTGCGCCGAAGTGGCGTCGATGTGTCGCGGGCTGGTGGCGCGCGAGCTGCAACAGCGCAATGCGTTGCAGACCGCCGGCCAAAGGCTGTTTGCCCAACACGGCCTGAGCGGCGCGCGCGGCGAGGCAGAGTCGGGCTTCGAGCGGGTGATTAACGGTGCGCTGCCGCTGTACCTGCAACGGCTGAACGCCGGGTGCGATGAGCAAACGGCGCTGATGGACAGCCTGCTGTGGCTAATGGCCAACAACGATGACACCAACGTCGCCTCACGCGGCGGTCTCGAAGGCCTGCGCTGGTTGCAGCGTCGCGCAAGTGAACTGCTGGCGCAGGGCGGAGCCCCGGGCGAGCAAGGCATAGCGCGCCTGTGGCAGTTCGACGCCGAGTGCATTCACCGCAATCTCAGCCCAGGCGGCAGTGCCGATCTGTTGATCGTCACCTGGCTGCTGGCGCAATTACCGAATTCCACTAAGCCCGCCGCCTTTCAAGCCGCAACTTGGAATCCCTAGGGCATAGCTAAAAAAATAACCCGTCTTCAGGAGAAACTTATGTCCGAAACCAAGGAAAAAATCTGGAAAGCGCTGGCGCCGCTGTTGGTGCTGGCGATCCTGCTCTGGATACCCACGCCCGACGGCATGCCGCCGCAGGCCTGGCGCTACTTCGCCATTTTTGTGGCGATGATTGTCGGCATGATCCTGGAGCCGATCCCGGCGACGGCGATCAGCTTTATCGCCGTGACCCTCAGCGTGCTGAGCGCCAACTGGGTGCTGTTCGGGGCTCAGGAGTTGGCGGAGCCGGGCTTCAAGGCCGGTAAAGAGGCGCTGAAATGGGGGCTGGCCGGATTCTCCAGCACCACCGTCTGGCTGGTGTTCGGCGCATTTATCTTTGCGCTCGGCTACGAAGCCACCGGGCTGGGGCGACGCATCGCGCTGTTTTTGGTGAAGTTTATGGGCAAGCGCACCCTGACGCTCGGTTATGCGGTGGTGATCATCGATATCCTGCTGGCGCCTTTTACTCCGTCCAACACTGCCCGCACCGGCGGCACCGTGTTCCCGGTGGTGAAAAACCTGCCGCCGCTGTTTGACTCCTTCCCCAACGATCCCTCCTCACGACGCATCGGCGGTTACCTGATGTGGATGATGGTGGTCGGGACCAGCATCAGCTCCTCGATGTTCGTCACCGGCGCCGCGCCTAACGTGCTGGGCATCGAGTTCGTCAGCAAAATCGCCGGCGTGCATATCAGCTGGATGCAGTGGTTCCTGGCCTTCCTGCCGGTCGGCCTGCTGCTGCTGGTGATTGCGCCGTTGATTTCCTATTACCTGTACAAACCGGGCGTCACGCACAGCAGCGAAGTCGCTTCCTGGGCCAATAGCGCGCTGGGGGAAATGGGCAAGCTGACACGCAAGGAGTACACGCTGATTGGTCTGGTGCTGCTCAGCCTGTGTCTGTGGGTGTTTGGCGGCAAGATATTGGATGCCACCACGGTCTGTTTGTTGGCGGTGTCGCTGATGCTGGCGTTGCACGTGGTGTCGTGGAAGGACATCACCAAATATTCCAGCGCCTGGAACACGCTGGTTAACCTGGCGACGCTGGTGGTGATGGCCAACGGCCTGACGCGCTCTGGCTTTATCGACTGGTTCGCATTGACCATGAGTACCCATCTGGACGGATTCTCGCCGGATATGACGGTCGTGGCGCTGGTCCTGGTGTTCTACTTCGCTCACTACCTGTTTGCCAGCCTGTCGGCGCACACCGCAACCCTGCTGCCGGTGATACTTGCCGTCGGTAAAGGCTTGCCGGGCGTGCCTATGGAGCAGCTGTCGATGCTGCTGGTGCTGTCGATCGGCATTATGGGCGTGCTGACGCCGTACGCAACCGGCCCTGGGGTTATCATCTACGGCTGCGGCTACGTGAAGTCGAAAGACTACTGGCGGATGGGCGGTATTCTGGGCGTGGTGTACATCGCCGCGCTGTTGTTGATCGGCTGGCCGATCATGCGTTTGTGGATGTGAGTTTCTAAATTATCGGCGGCCCTCGACGAAGGGCCGCTGAGCAGACCTTTCCCTGTGATGCTCATCACACACTTTCGGCGTTAACCTCTCCATGATAGCCAAGCAATAGCTAACACATTAAAAATAATCACAATCCTGGAGCCCTCTGCGGATGAAAAGAAAAACTTTATTGCTGTGCTTGCCGTTATTTATGACCGGGACTGCCTTGGCGGAAACCAACGACTATCAATTGGATCAGGTGCTGGTGATGAGCCGCCATAACCTGCGTGCGCCGTTGGCCAACAACGGCAGCGTATTGGCGCAGTCCACGCCCAAAGCCTGGCCGGCCTGGGATACGCCGGGGGGCCTGCTGACCACCAAGGGCGGGGTGCTGGAAGTGTATATGGGCCACTACTTCAATGCGTGGCTCAAGCAGACCGGGGTACTGCCGCAGGAAGGCTGCCCGACCGCCGGCAGCGTTTACGTCTATGCCAACAGTTTGCAACGCACGGTGGCGACCGCGCAGTTCTTTACCAACGGCGCTTTCCCCGGTTGTGACGTCAGCGTGCATCATCAGGACAAAATGGGGGAGATGGATCCGACCTTCAACCCGATCATCACTGACAACAGCGAAGCTTTCAATCAGCAGGCGCTGAGCGCAATGAACGCCGAGCTGGCCTCGTTGAAGCTGGGCGCCTCCTACAAGCAATTAGAAAAAATCATTGATTACAAAGATTCCAGCGCCTGTAAAACCGACAAGCACTGCGATTTGACCAAGGAAGCCAGCAAAATGAGCGCGGTGCCGGGCAAAGAGCCGGGCGTGGCCGGGCCGCTGCGGGTAGGGAACTCGCTGGTGGACGCCTTTATGCTGCAATATTACGAAGGCTTCCCGATGAAGGACGTGGCCTGGGGCAAAATCACCACGCCGCAGCAGTGGAAACAGTTGGCGCAGCTGAAGGACGGCTATCAGGATTCGTTGTTCACCTCGCCGGTGGTGGCGCAAAACGTGGCCAAGCCGCTGCTGACTTACATCAACGGTGCATTGATTGGCGAACGCAAGCCGGATTCACCGAAGGTGACGGTGCTGGTGGGGCACGACTCCAACATTGCCTCGCTGCTGTCGGCAATGGAGTTCAAGCCGTACCAACTGCCGCATCAGTATGAGAAAACGCCGATTGGCGGCAAGCTGGTGTTCCAGCGCTGGCACGATAAGAAAAACGATCGTGATTTGCTGAAAATCGAGTACGTGTATCAATCCACCGACCAGTTGCGCAATGCCACTCCGCTGACGCTGAAAACCCCGCCACAGCGCGTGACGATGGCGTTAAAAGGCTGCCCAATCGATAAGCAGGGCTACTGCGCCTGGAGCGACTTTGAAAAAACCATGAAAGGGATTCTGTAATCCCGTGGTGCCTCTCCCTCGATAACGGGGGAGAGGAATAATCATTGTTGATCAGGAGCTCGGCGTCTAAAATTAGCGTTCTGCACACCCAATATGGATAACCCGTGTTCTCTTCTTTTATCCCTACCTTTGAACTGTTGAACCTGGGCGATTACCCGGGGCAGGTTGCCCGTTGCCGCTTTTCTGTGGTGCACTATCAGGATGACTGTTTCGCTGCCATGGGCATGGCTTTCCCCGACCATCTGGTGCGTGCGGTGCCAAAGCGGCGGGCGGAGTATCTGGCTGGGCGTTACCTGGCGCGAGCGTTGTTGGCGCCGCTGGGGTTTGCGGATTTCACGTTACTGCCTGGCGAAGACCGGGCACCGCAGTGGCCGCCGGGTATCGCCGGTGCGCTCAGCCACAATGCGGATACTGCACTTTGCGCGGTGCATCCGGAAACCGGGTTGGGCGGCGTGGGGCTGGACGTTGAAACGCTCATTCCCGCCGCGCGTGCGCAGGAGCTGCAGCGTGCTATCGTCAGCGAGGCGGAGTCTGCCCAACTGCACACTCATCCACAGCCATTTAACCACCTGCTGACCTTGGCGTTCTCCGCCAAAGAGAGCCTGTTCAAAGCGCTATATCCGCAGGTGCGCTGCTATTTTGACTTTCTCGACGCACGTCTGGTTACGCTGGATACGCAACGACAGACGTTCGAACTGGAACTGCTTAAAACCCTCACGCCGCAGTGCCATGCCGGTCGCCGCTTCAGCGGACGTTACTGGCAGGAAGGTGACGATGTCACAACTTTTATTTATTTATAAATCAGATAAATAACCTAAAAAATTCAGCGTTGCACTGTCACTTTTACCGGTGAATTCGCCTGCGACGCAGCAGGTGACGGGCCCCTTCCGACACCAGCAGCAGCACCGCCAGCCAGATAGGAATATAAGTCAGCCATTCATCCCGGCCGATGCTCTCACCAAGCAGCAGGGCTACCACCACCAACAGCACCGGCTCCACATAGCTCAGCAGGCCGAACAGGCTGAACGGCAGCAGGCGGCTGGCCAGGATATAGCACACCAGCGCCGCGGCGCTGATCACCCCCAACAGAGGAATTTGCCAATAAAGTGCCGGGCTGATGTTCAGCGCCGCCAGCGGCCCGTTGCCCCCGAAGGCGAACCAAGCGGCGACCGGCAGCATCAGCGTCAGCTCACACCACAAGCCACCCAGGTTGTCGGTGCCGAAACGGCGGCGCAGAATAAAGTACACCGGGTAACCCAGCGCCACCAGCAGGGTGGTCCAGGACACGCCGCCGACCTGATACAACTCGTTGCCGACGCCGATAATCGCGCAGCTGACCGCCAGTTTTTGCAGCAGCGAAAGGCGGTCGCGGAATATCAGGCGTCCTGCCAGCACCATGGTCAGCGGCAGCAGGAAATAGCCGAGCGACACCTCCAACGCCTTGCCGTGCAGCGGTGCCCAGAGAAACAGCCAGAGCTGAACCCCCAGCAGCGCCGAACTCAGCGGTAAAAACAGCAGGCGGCGCGGTCGCTGTTTTATCCAACTCAAGGTCTCGCTGACCTTGCGCCAGTCGGCGGAAAGCACCATAAACAAGGTCAAAAACGGTACCGTCAGCAGGGTACGCCAGCCAAAGACTTGCTCACCGTCAAGCGGGGACAGGGTAGAGGTGTAGTAATACATCACGCCAAACAACACCGAGGCGATGACGGAAAGAACGATCCCTTTAATCACATGCGATCCTGAAAAGTTATTGATTTTATTGCCGGTACTCTAGAGAAGTTTAGCGCTAACAACAATGCGGCGCATCAGGCTGGACAATCGGCAACGGCAAGTTAAAATGAATACTGTGTATTAATACAGGTGTTTTGTCATGACCCTCGATCTTTTTGAAGACTCCGTGCCGCCGCCGTGGCGGGAACAGATTGCCCCAGGTGCGGTGGTGATGCACGGTTTTGTGCGCGATCACGGCCCGGAGCTGCTGGCGGCGGTGCATGGGGTGATTGCCCAGGTGCCCTGGCGGCACATGACCACGCCGGGCGGCCATGTGATGTCGGTGGCGATGAGCTGGTGCGGCAACGGCTGGAGCAGCGACAGCCGCGGTTACCGCTATTCGGAGCGCGATTCGCGCAGCGGCAAACGGTGGCCGCCGATCCCGGATATCCTGATGGCACTGGCGGATGAGGCGGCACAGCAGGCGGGTTTTGCCCCTTTCGTGCCGGATTCCTGCCTGATGAACCGCTACGATCCGGGCAGCAAGCTGTCATTGCATCAGGACAAAGACGAGCATGACTTCGGCTCGCCGATCGTTTCCGTTTCCCTCGGTCTGCCGGCGGTATTCCAGTTCGGCGGCATGCAGCGCAGCGATCGGGCCCAGCGCATTCCCTTGGCGCACGGCGACGTGGTGGTGTGGGGCGGCCCGTCGCGACTGTGTTTTCACGGCATTATGCCAATTAAGGAAGGCTATCATTCGCTGGTGGGCCCACACCGTATCAATATCACCTTACGCAAGGCGCTTTAGCTGCGGCTCTTTCGCCAGGCAGGCCACCAGATAATCGATAAACACCCGCAGCTTGGGCGGCAGGTGCTGATTGGGGGCATACAGCAACCACAGCCCGCCGTGATAACTGCTGAGGAAGTCCCACTGCGGCAGCACCTGCACCACTTCGCCGTCGTCCAGCGCCTGGCGGGCGGTAAAGTAAGGCAGGCTGCCAATGCCAATGTGCTGTTTCACTGCATCCAGCCGCACGCCGGTATGGTTGGCGGCGTAGCGTCCGCGCACGTTGACCGTTACCGTTTTTCCGGCCTGGCGGAATTTCCAACGGGCGTCGTTCGGCGTTTCACCCAGATAAATGCAGCTGTGCTGCGCTAAATCCTGCGGATGCTGCGGCGTTCCCTGCTGCGCCAGATAAGCCGGCGTGGCGCACAGCAGGTGGTCGATGGTCATCAGTTGGCGGCCAATCAGCCCAGGGGAAGGGCGTTCGGTAATGCGCAGCGCCAGATCGACCCGGTCATCAATCAAATCCATATAGCGGTCTTCCAGCCGCAGGCGAACGTCTACTTTGGGGTAGCGGCGTAAAAATGCCGATATGTGCGGGTGCAGCACATAGCGTCCCACCGCCTTGGGCACGCTGACACTGACCAACCCTTCAGGCTCTATGGCACCGCGCCCGCTGAACTCCATCACCGAGTGCGCGGCGTCCAACATGCTGCGGCAGCGCTGAAACACCTCTTCACCTTGTTCACTTAGACGCAGTTTTCGCGTGGTGCGATGCAGCAGTTGCAGCGCCAAAGCCTGTTCGAGCCTGGCGACGCTGCGGCTGGCGGCAGAGGGGGAAGTGCCCAGTCGACGGGCGGCGGCGGAAAAGCTGCCGCTCTCCACCACCTGAACAAACACCGCCATCTCGGCCAGCAGCGAATGAGAAAGATTTGTGCTCACAGCGCAAAGGTCCATTGTCTTGTTGGTGGATTATCCTTTGATTATGGCATGAATATAATGGGCTCTCTAATCAGGAGAATAACCATGACCGAACGCCTTTATTATTACAGCGACGACTTACAGGGCGAAGCGCAGGTGCTGGCCTGCACCCCGATGGAAGAGGGAGGATACGCAGTAGAGCTGGACGCCACGCTGTTCCACCCTCAGGGAGGCGGGCAACCGGCCGACGGCGGTAAACTGGGTGGCATAGCGGTGCTACGGGTGGCGCAGCAGGGCGACAAGGTGCTGCATTTCACCGCCGAGCCGTTGGCCGCAGGGCCGGTGAGCGTGCAGGTTGATGGCGAACAGCGCCGTTTGCATACCCGTTGGCACTCCGCCGGACATCTGATCGGCTGGCTGGGGGAAATCCGCGGCTGGCAACCGGTGAAGGCGCACCATTGGCCGGGCGAAGGGCGGATCACTTTCGCACCGGGCGCGGAGCCACAAACGCTGGATCAGGATTTTCTACAGGCGGAGCTGGCGCGGCTGATTGCAGCCGATTTCCCTCGCAGACAAGTGGCGGTCGACGGCCTGCGGCAGGTGGGGTTTGGCGAGCTGCCGGCCTATGGCTGCGGCGGGACCCATGTGTCTTCACTGGCGGAGCTGGGGGCGGTAAATATCACGGCGCTCAAAGTGAAAAAAGGCCAGCTGATTGTTCAGTACGCGCTGGATTAAAACGTCGTCCGGGCGGCTATTTCGCCGGCCCGGCCTGCCGCAACATGGTGCAGAACGCGCACTGGCATCCCGCCTGCGGCAGCGCGGCGCAGGTACCGATATTGACCGCCTGCGCGTCCATCGCATGAAAACCGTAAAACATATTCTCCAGGCTGTTTTCCGCTGCACGCGCCTGCTCAGGCTGTGGCTCGGGCACTTTGGATTGAAACGCAGCTGCCCGCCCGGCCAACAGGCCAAGGAACAGCAGCGAAAGCTGAATCTTCATTTTCGTCTCCCTGATGTGATTTCTGATACGTTATAACAAAACCCCCGTTCTGCCAACCGTCGCTGCCTTGTGCATTTTCCGCCATAGGTTAGCGAAATTAGTTCGTTCAACTCCCCGCCGATTTGGTTTGTTATCTAATCCATAACATTCCGAAATAAAGAAGGCGTGGCTCACTATGTTTAAGTTCTCTTTCAATAGATTAACCAGCGGAATAACAGTGGCATTAGGCTTGACGGTGGCGGCTACCCCGGCGCTGGCGTCGGTGCAGGGGGGAACGCTGATCTATCTGGAACAGCAGGCGCACACCAACCTTTATCCGCCTTCCGGCGGCTTCTACCCCAACGGCGGCATTCTCAACCAGATCACCGACAAGCTGACCTACCAGAACCCTAAAACGCTGGAGATTGAACCGTGGATCGCCGAATCCTGGAGCAGTAACGCCGACAAAACCGAATACACCTTCAAGCTCCGGCCGGGGGTGACCTTCTCGGACGGGACGCCGCTGGACGCCAACGCGGTGGCGAAGAACTTCGATACCTATGGCCTGGGCAACAAAGAGAAGCGTCTGCCGGTCTCCGAGGTGATCAATAACTACGACCGCAGTGAAGTGATCGATCCCTTGACCGTGAAGTTCTACTTCAAGCGCTCTTCGCCGGGTTTCCTGCAGGGCACGGCCACCATAGGGTCAGGGCTGGTTTCTCTCAGCACCTTAAACCGTAATTATGACGAATTGGGTGACGCGCGCCATATCATCGGCTCCGGCCCATTTGTGGTCAGTGCCGAAACGCTGGGGCGCGAAGTGGATCTCAGCGTGCGCAAAGATTACCGCTGGGGCCCGGCCAAACTGACGCAGCAGGGGCGCGCCAATCTGGACGGTATCAAGGTGATCGTGACCGGCGAAGACAGCGTACGTATTGGCGCATTGCAGGCCGGGCAGGCGGACTTTATTCGCCAGATCCAGGCCTACGACGAGAAACAAACCCAGGATCAGGGTTTCACTATCTACGCCGCCCCAACGCGCGGCGTCAATGACAGCGTGGCCTTCCGGCCGGACAACCCGTTGGTGAGCGACTTGCGCGTGCGTCAGGCATTGCTGCACGCCACCGACAGCAAGCAGATCGTCGAGACGCTGTTCTCCGTTAACTATCCGCAGGCCAAATCGGTGATTGCTTCTTCCGCCGCCGGTTTTGTCGACCTCTCCGCCAAACTGAAATTCGACCCGGAGCTGGCCAACCGTCTGCTGGATGAGGCGGGCTGGAAAAAGGGCGGCGATGGCCTGCGTGAAAAAGACGGCAAAAAACTGTTGCTGAACGTCTATGAGTCGCTGCCGCAGCCCCAGAACAAGGCGGTGCTGCAGCTGGTTTCGCAGCAGTGGGGCAAAGTTGGCGCGCGCTTGAACATTCTGGCGGGCGACGCCGGCAGCAAGGTGGCGGATAACCTGGATCCGCAGAAAACCCCGGCGGCGGTGGTGGAAGTAGGACGAGCCGATCCGGATGTGATTAAAAGCCAGTTCTACCCGACCAACCGCGATGCGCTGTTGCAACAGGGCGGGACGGGCAAAAACAGCGCATTTAAAGACGACAAGCTGAACGCGCTGCTGCTGGGTATCGCCTCAGAGGTGGACGCGCAAAAACGCCTGCAGATTGCCGGCGAGGCGCAAAACTACCTGCTCGATCAGGCCTACGTGATCCCGTTCTTCGAAGAGCCGCAGGTGTTTGCCGGGGCGCCTTATCTCAAGGGCGTAAGTTTTGAAGCGGTCGGCCGCCCGAGTTTCTACGGCGCCTGGTTGGAAAAACGCTGAGGAGAGCATGATGAGCCGATATCTGGCACGGCGTATCGGGCAGGCGCTGCTGGTGCTGTGGGCGACCTTTAGCCTGTCGTTTATCTTGCTGCAGGTGCTGCCCGGCGATGCCATTCTGATTAAGTTTCAGAACCCGGACATGGGCCTCAGCCCGGCGCAGATCGCCGATATGCGCGCGGCCTATGGCGCCGATGTGTCGCTGTGGCAGCAGTATCTGCATGCGCTGGGCAACGTGCTACGCGGGGATCTTGGCTATTCCATTCAGGCCGGTGTGCCGGTGACGGAGCTGCTGGCCACCAACTTGCCCGCCACGTTGCAACTGGCGCTATTGGGGTTTTCGCTGGCGCTGATCCTGGCGCTGGCGCTGGCCTTTATCTCCAATTTGACCCGTTTTGGCTGGCTGCGGTCATTGCTGCAGTCGCTGCCCTCGCTGTTTGTCTCGGTGCCGACCTTCTGGTTGGGCATCGTGCTGATCCAGCTGTTTTCATTTCAGCTCAAGCTGATCCCGGTGATCAATCCGGGGGAGTGGGAAGGGTTGATATTGCCGATTGTGACGCTGGCAATACCGATTTCCGCCCCGCTGGCGCAGATCCTGATCCGCAGTATCGATCAGGTACAGACTCAACCTTTCGTTGCCGTGGCCCGCGCCAAGGGGGCCAGCCGCAGCCGGGTGCTGTGGCGGCACGTGGCCCGTAACGCCATGCTACCGGTGCTGACCATCGCCGGTATTTTGCTCGGCGAACTGATCGCCGGTGCGTTGATCACTGAAACCGTGTTCGGCCGCAGTGGGCTGGGGCAGCTTACCTTGCAGGCGGTGCTGAATCAGGACGTCGCGGTGCTGCAAGCGATCGTGGTGATCTCCGCCGCCGCTTTCGTCACCCTCAATCTGCTGGTGGATCTGCTGTTCCCTCTGCTGGATCCACGATTGAAAACCGCTACAGGAGCCGCCGTATGAGCAGTATCTCCTTTGAGAAATCCAGCGCGCCGGAGCGCGATCTGGGCGGTGTGGAAAGCGAAGGCACCTTGCCAACGCACCGCCCGCGCCGCCGTCGTGTGCCGCTGACGCTGTTGCTGGCCTGGACGGTGATTGCCATCGCGGTGCTGTGGGCGCTGGCGCCGCAGCTGTTCACGGCCTACAGCGGCACCGAAGGCATTGCCGGGGCGCAGCGTCTGGCACCGGGGGGCGAACATTGGCTGGGTACCGATCAGTTGGGGCGCGATTTGTATGCGCGCATTGTTTATGGCGCTTCGCAGACGCTGTCCGCCGCGCTGGTGGCGGTCGCTTTAGGCCTGCTGTTGGGCACCGCGCTGGGGCTGATTGCCGGTGCGGTGGGCGGCATCGCGGATGACGCGGTGATGCGCCTTGTCGACGTTTTGCTGTCGATTCCCGGTCTGCTGCTGTCGTTGAGCATCATTATTTTGCTGGGCTTCGGCACGGTAAATGCCGCCATCGCCGTGGGGATCACCTCGGTGGCGAACTTTGCCCGCCTGGCGCGCGCCGAGGTGGTGCGGGTACGCCACAGCGATTACGTCGAGGCGGCCTATGGTAGCGGCGGTACCTTCTGGGCGGTGCTGTGGCGGCACATTTTGCCGAACTCGTTAACCTCGGTAATTGCCTTCTCGGCATTGCAGTTCGGCAGCGCGATTCTGGCGATTGCCACCTTGAGCTTCCTGGGTTACGGCACGCCACCGCCGACGCCAGAGTGGGGGTTACTGATCGCCGAAGGGCGCAACTATATTTCCACCGCCTGGTGGCTAACCACCTTCCCGGGGCTGGCGGTCGTGGCGGTGGTTCTGGCGGCCAACCGCATCAGCCGCGCTTTGGGGAGAACGCCAGTATGAGTATTCAGAGCGCATTACAACGGGCGAGCGCCACGCCACCGGTACTGGAGCTGGAACAGGTTTCGATCGCCTATCAGGGCGCGGCCGGCAATCAGCGGGTGGTGCATCAGGTGTCGTTTGCCATTCAACCTGGGGAAGTGGTGGCGCTGGTCGGCGAGTCCGGTTCCGGCAAAACCACTACCGCGCAGGCAATCATTGGTTTGCTGACGGAAAACGGTCGCCTGGAGCAGGGGGCGATACGGCTGAACGGCACCGACATCAGCCACTGGTCATCAAAGCGTCTGGATGCGGTGCGCGGGGCGCAAATCAGTTTGATCCCACAAGATCCCTCCAGCTCACTCAATCCGGTGAAGACCATTGGCGATCAGGTGGCGGAGATCATCAACATTCACCGTCGGCTACCGCGCAAGCAGCTGCAGCAGCGGGTGGTGGCGTTGCTGACCCGCGTCGGTTTGACGCATCCGGAGCTGCGGGCGCGTCAGTATCCGCACGAACTTTCCGGCGGCATGAAACAGCGGGTATTGATCGCCATCGCGATGGCGCTGCAACCGGCGTTGATTATCGCCGATGAGCCGACCAGTGCGCTGGATGTCACGGTGCAAAAACGTATTCTCGATCTGATCGACGAGCTGCGGCAGGAGTTTGGCACCGCGGTGCTGCTGGTGACCCACGATCTGGCGGTGGCGGCGGAACGCGCCGATCGGCTGCTGGTGTTTCGCCATGGCCGGGTACAGGAGCAGGGAGTGACTGCCGAAGTGCTGCGCTCGCCAGCCAGCGATTATACCCGCCAACTTTTTGCCGACGTGCCGTCGTTGACCCGGGCGGTGGTACCGCAGCCCCGCCACAGCACGCAAGAACTGGCAATCCAGGTCAAGGGGCTGGTGAAAGACTTTCCCCTGGCGGGCAGTGGCGGGAAAAATTATCGGGCACTGGATCAGGTGTCGTTCAGCGTGCCTGGCGGTACGACCCATGCGCTGGTGGGGGAGTCCGGATCCGGCAAGACCACGCTGGCACGCTGCCTGCTCGGTTTCCAAAGGCCGAATGCCGGGCAAATCATTATCGACGGCGTCGACTTCACCCGCTTGAAGGGCGAGGCGCTGCGCCAATTCCGTCGCCGCATTCAGTTGGTGTATCAGAATCCGTTCGGCTCGCTCGATCCATCCCAGACGCTGTACCAGGTGATTGAAGAACCGCTGCTGAATTTCGAGCCGCTGGCCCAGGCTGAGCGCTATCGTCGGGTGCGAGATTTATTTGAACGCGTGGCGCTGCCGAGTGAATTGCTGAGCCGTAAACCGCGCGAGCTTTCCGGCGGCCAGCGACAGCGGGTGGCGATCGCCCGGGCGCTGGTGCTGCAGCCACGGGTGCTGGTGCTGGATGAAGCCACTTCGGCATTGGATGTCACGGTGCAGGCGCAGATCCTGCGGTTGCTGCAGGATTTGCAGCAGGAGTTGGGGCTGACCTATTTGTTTATTTCACACGACCTGGCCACGGTAAGGCAGATCTCCCACAGCGTATCGGTGTTGCACCGTGGCGTGCTGGTGGACAGCGGGCCGACCGGTGAGCTGTTCGCCATGCCGGGCAGCGATTACACACGCCAGTTGATTGAAGCCATTCCCGGCCGTCAGTTTTATGCCGAACAGCCCCAGATTGAGGATGCATTCTATGAGCAGTAAAAGACTCGGTTTTTTCACCCGGCTGCTGGATCAGGGCAGCGCGCAGCAGCGTTACCGGCTGGCGACCGAACAGATCGTGCATGCCGAACGGGCCGGCTTTGACAGCGCCTGGGTGGCGCAGCACCATTTTCATGAGGATGAGGGCGGCCTGCCTTCGCCACTGGTGTTTCTGGCGCAGGTGGCGGTGCGAACTCGCCATATCCGGCTCGGCACCGGGGTGATCACGCTGCCGATGGAGTCCGCGATTCGGGTAGCCGAAGACACTGCGGTGCTGGATCTGCTGTCCGACGGCAGGCTGGAAGTCGGCATCGCTGCCGGCGGCACGCCTTCTTCGTTCAGCGCTTTCGGTTTCGACGCCGCACAGCGTCACGCGGTGTTTGCCGACAATTTCAGTACCCTGCTGCGAGCCTGGCGCGGTGAGGCCCTGGGTGGCGAAGATAACCGCCTGTATCCGGCGGCACCGCAGTTGGCCGAGCGGGTCTGGCAGGCGACCTTCTCGGTGGAAGGCGGAGAGCGCGCCGGGCGGGCCGGGGACGGTCTGATGTTGTCGCGTACCCAACCGCGCCCGGCAGATGCGCCGGATTTGCCGCTGGACGAATTGCAAAACCCGATTATCGACGCCTATCTGGCGGCGCTGCCGCCCGGCATTGCGCCACGCATTATGGGGTCGCGCACCGCGCTGGTGACCGACCACGGCCAGCAGGCACGGGACTTTGCCGCCAAAGGCTTGAGCCGCGGGCTTGAGCGCCAGCGTGCCAGCGGTCACCGGCCGTCCGACGAATCCCTTGATGGGCTGATCCGCGCCTTCGACGTGCATCTGGGTACTCCGGATCAGGTGATCGCCTCACTGCAAAAAGACAGCGCGCTGGCACGAGTGACCGATCTGGCGTTCCAGGTTCACTCCATCGATCCACCGCACGCCACCATTTTGCGTTCTATTGAACTGATCGCTCGCCACGTTGCCCCGGAGCTGGGCTGGCAACGCCGCAATCCCGCATCCGTCTCCTACGAACATCACGCTGAGGAAAAGGTATGACTGCAACATTGCACCCTAAAGATTTGCTGGCTGAGCTGGCAGAGATCGCCCCCGGTTCTGCATTGGCTAAGGCCAGAACCACGCGGCAAGCGGCAACAGATGCGATCCAGGCCAGCTATCTGGCGCTGTTTTCCCCCGCTGATGCCGGAGATTTCCCCGTGGCGCAACGGCTGCAGATCGCGCAGCGCATCAGCGAATGGCATGCGGACAAGCTGCTTTCTGCGCACTATGGCACCCTGCTGCAGCAGGAGGGCGACGTTGAGCATGGCCCACATTTACAGGCAGCGTTTGATCATGCCGAACGGTTGGCGTTCAAACCCGCCAGCGCCGACGCGCAGCATCTGCAGGCGTTGCAACAGGCCGGCTGGTCGCTGAACGCTATCGTCACCCTGTCGCAGTTAATCGCCTTCATCAGTTTTCAGAGCCGTCTGCTGACGGGATACCGGTTGCTTGACGGAATCCCCCTCGAAAGCGCGGGTGGGGCACCGGTCAGGGCGGGCCGTTGGCGTACCGAATCCTTGACCCTCGGCGGTCGTCACGCACCGCCGGTGTTTACCCGCCAGGAACTGGGTTGGGAGCCCTGGATAGCCGCCAAACCGCTGGCGGAGTTTGATGAGCAAGGCCAGGCGCTTTTGACGCGCTTCGGGCACAGCGACTCGGATTACTTCCGCCTGCTGGCGCGTAATCATCCGGTGCTGGAGCAGAGAACGTTGGCGGATCGGGCCATTTTCTATACGCCCGGCGGGCTGGAGCGTAAGGATCGGGAACTGGCGGCAACGGTGGCCAGTAAGGTGAATGGCTGCATCTATTGCGCTTCGGTACATGCCCGCAAGGCGGCGCAGTTGTCCAAAAACGCGGATGAAGTACAGCACCTGCTGGATGTGGCACCGGGCGGCATTTTGAGCGAGGGGCAAGGGGAGCCGTGGCGGACGCAGATAGACTTTGCCGCTGCGCTGTCCGCCACGCCGCCGCAGGTCAATGCCGGGCATCTGGCGGCGTTGCGCGAGCAAGGGTTGGATGAACTGGCGCTGCTGGATCTGGTGCAATCGACCGCGTTCTTTGCCTGGGCCAATCGGCTGATGCTGACGCTTGGCGAGCCTTTCGACGATTGAATATATTTCGTGTTGAAAATATAAGTTTATTTAGAAGAAACGTTTTTTATAAATAATACATACGGTTTTTTATCGTTACTATTTTTTAGTGGCAGGCTGTTGGTTAGGCCTGCTGCTATTACTACTATGATTTTTATTGTATATTTATTTCATTCTCCTGCTAATCGTTTTCCTGTCACCTTAAGTTTTTTATTCCATCGTTTACATGATTGTGGTTATGCCTGATTGTTGTTCTATATTATCAGAGAGCGTAAACATTTCTGAGGCGATGATAATGCTTATTCGGCTTATGATTTTTGTTTTTTTATGCATATTCAATACGGATTTGAAAGCAGCCTCTTCTGTCGGAGGGAGCGAGCCTAATGGATGCGGTTCTGGTTGGAATGCTCCTTTTGTTCCCGATAAAATTTTTGCTGTGTGCGACTTTACCCAAGCATGCAACGAGCATGATGGTTGTTATGGGAAATGTGAAAAAAGTTTGGTAGGTAATTGCGAATATCGTCGATGTAGAGAGGGCGGTGATCTCTATGGGAAGTCTGAGTGTGATAACGTTAAATTCCTAAAGTTAATGAATGCTGCAAATATAAGAAGAGAACAGTGTGATATTGATCTTCAGAACAAGATAATATCTACAAATCACAATAAGGTCTGTTCTGTTGTGGCAATAGTTTATCGTAAAGCTGTGAGGTTCGCTGGCGATCAGGCTTTTGTCGGCATTGACCCCATTCCCGCACCTCCCGAGCCGAAACAGTATAATAAAGCTATAGAGGATTTTTTAACGTTCGGAACGGATAAACAATTCAACGATTTTATTAAAGCGGAGCAACAAGGCGTTCCTGATGTGGATTTTCAACGCGAGTTGATTTTTACTCATGAGAATGGATTGAAAAATAAATGAAAACATTAAATTTTTCTTTATTTTTTATTATATTTATCCTGAATGTGATAAGCACGTCAGCTGCAATGGAACAACAAAAATCACAGGATGAACTTTTGCAAGAAACTCAAGATGCAGGGCAGAGAACATTACAGAGATTAATGAATGATTATCATAGTGAAGTATTTAACTTGGAACCTGAATTGTACCAGGATAGAGCGGTTAAAGTGGCGGCATATGCTGATTTTAACGTCCTTTCCGATGTCAAGAATAAGAAGATATTATTTCCGTTGGCATTTGTTTTTGAAATAATGCTGCAGGCTAAGGCATTAATGCAAGTTTATGATGAAAAGCTTGATATGATGCTGTATCAGAACTACTTGCAATATTTAGAATCAAGAACAAAGAAATCACTTGAAATGAAAAAGGAAATTCCGATAGAGGAGTTTTGGTTCTGGGCAAAATTAACACCGCCTTGCTGTAAAAATAAGGAGGATGAAGTGAACTACCGAAATACTCTTGATAAAATCATGCTAGATGCTATGGCGTTTCCGCTTGCTCACGAAATAGGGCATGTCGTTCTTGGGCACCGAAGGTATAATGAGAAAACAGCGGAAGAGTCCCGTAAGGATGAATATGATGCTGATGAGTACGCCATCAACCTTGTTGAGAAATCTAATCACAACGTTGATATTACTATTATTACCGTTTTTTTCCGGTTCGACTGGGCGGAGCGTCTTCAAAGAAATGGCGTGAGCAAACAGAATACCCATCCTTCAGCACCTTGCAGGATAGAACACGTGATGAGAGGTGTACTCAAAAGAATAAGCAACGATGCCGCAGAAAAGGCGCTTTTTGAGTCAAGGAGCGCTATGTCGGTATCTCAACTACAGTCATATTTTAGGGATGTTAAAGTTCATTGCGACGTTGACGACCTCTATATTCCTCAATAAACGCTCTTTACCAACTCATATCTCAGGGCCTGCTCATGGCGATCGTTACAAAGTCCTGCAGCAAGTCGCAAGGCGAACTTTAATCATACTTTAAAATAATTATTACCGTTCCCTACAGATTTTTAACTCGGTTAACAAATCCACACACCTCTTTTCGTTAACATTACGAAGAATTCAAAATGCAATAATTGCCCATGGTCATTAATGCTCAGATACTCAGCCCTACAATAAATCTAATGCGGTCAGGACAGTTCTGTTCGGCGCAAATACATTTTTACAGGGCAGGGATACGATGGGCAGTTTTCTTAAGCAGGTGTATCGCTATTCTCATTCACGGCCTTATCGACACAATGAAAATCTCTGGCCTTACGTAAAAATCGAACGTGCAGACAGCGGTGAGATTGCCGAATTACATTATAAAAAGCAGACTGTTCCTATAGTGACGTTGTCAGCACTTAAAGACAGCTGCAAGGGGCCGATATTGTTGACCGCGACGGGACCGTCGGTGAACTCCGTTCGCTTTAGTGAACTGCCTGAGATGCCGGCGATTGGGGTCAATGGGGCTTTTAGCCTGAGCCAGAAGGTCAACTTTCGGTTTTATGTGATTGTCGATATGGGGTTTATCGATCGGCGGCCGGATATTATAGAAAGCATTATTCAGGCACCGGATTTAATCCTTTTCACTACGGTTCACGGCGTGGCGAAAATCATCGATTACTTCACGCTGGCGGGCGTGAAATGCCGGTTTTCAGTGGTCGAGGACGCAACCTGCAAAATTTACAGTCCTCAAATTCCTCTCTCGGCATTGTGGGATCATTATCACAAAGACCGCAGCGTTTTCTTCTCACCTGGCAATAAAACCATCGCCTTCAGCCACGATATTCGGCACGGGGTTTTTGATGCCGGCACGGTAGTGTATTGGGCTTTTCAGATCATTGCCTTTCTGGGATTTAAACAGCTCTTTATTGCCGGTCTGGACATGAATAATTTCCATTTGCCGCGCTTTTATGAAACTCCCGAAAATAAACTGCCGACATTTTTGCCGGAGAAGGTCGATGACCTGATTATTCCGGCCTTTAGCCATGCCGGAGAAAGAATGAAAATGAGAAAAATGGTGATTAGAAACTTTTCATTAAGCAGTGCAATAGATACCGGTATTTTTGAAAAGGTTGATAGTAATGATTTTTTCAAAAACGATTGAGCTCACCGGTCGGATCTCTTTTTATGCCATGCTGGCCTTTTCTTTTTTTAGCGCCATTTTTTGCGGTTTTACCCGGGTCAATAATTTATTCCACATCGCGGCGCTCTTTTTCCTGCTGACGCTGGCCTCACGCCCCGAGTTTCGCTCGGCCTGGCTTAACCGGCGTGCCGCAATCGCGGGAATGGCGCTGGCGGCCTGCTTTCTCGCCTATTATGCCGTCAGCAATCTCTGGGGCGGTACGCCGGATGATACGGCATCTACCCTGACGCACAGCGTGTATATCCTGCTCTATCTGGCCTTGCTGGTCACCGTGTTGGACAGCCCCGATCGCAATCTGCTGCTCTGCGCCGTGATTGCCGGCATCACGCTGTTGTGCTTGTATCTGGCGTGCGTTGATTTTCGGGAAATTTATACTCTCAGAGAAACCTCCGGGGCTAACCCTGGCCCGCGCAACGTGATCGACCTGGCCGGCTATGCGGCGTTGGGCATCATTCTAAGCCTGATGGTGTTCCGTGATACCGGGAGGAAAAGGGCGCTGTCTGCGATCCCGCTGTTGTTCGCCTTTATGGTGTTCACCCAAAGTCGCGGGCCCCTGATGGCCTTGCTGGCCGCGTTGGCGTTAACCACTTCCTATTTGGCGTTGAACAAAAAATCGCTGCTGGCCATTGCGGCTGCGGTGTTATTTGCCGTGGGCGCAGTGCTGTTTTCACCGATCGGTGAAATGTTGATTACGCGTTTTGAAGCGCTGTATCAACAGAGCTTTGTGCGGATGAGCATCTGGCGGCACAGCCTGTTGTTGATCGAACAGGCGCCGTTCTTTGGCTATGGCTTTGATAAGCAACTGACCTTTACCAATTACACCGGTGAGTTTATTCATACCACCCATAGCCTGTATTTGGGGGCGTTGCTCAAAGGCGGGTTGGTTGGGTTTTGCCTGTTCGCCGCGTTATTGGCGTATGGCGCGCAGCTGGCCGTGCGCCATCTCCGGGCCGGTCGCCGTCTGGAAGCGGCTTTATACCTGTTTATGCTGATTTTCTACTGCTCACAGGGCATGTTTGTCATCGCGAATCCGGCCGAGTTTTGGTACCTGTTTTGGTTCCCGCTGGCGATGGTCTTTGCCCAGCCTCCGTTGGTCAACCCTCGGGGGCGCTAAGTTTCAGCGCGTTGGTCACTTTTTCAAACACCTCATTTTCAGTGATGATGCTGAGCGGCTGTTGGCGTTGCGCGGCATTGAGCTTTTGTTCATCCACCGGGACGTACATCACCTGATGCAATTCGCCGTTTTGATAGGGGCCGGTGTGCTGCGGATTGGCGGTAACAAACAGGCTGACGGTCGGTGTTTTCAGGGCGATGGCCAGGTGCAGTGGGCCGGTGTCGCCGGTGACCAGCACCTGCATATTCGACATCACCGCCAGCAGTTGCGGCAGGGTGGTTTTGCCAATATGGCTGACCACGCGCAACTGCTCGGCCGCCGTCAGCCCCGCGATAAACGCCTGTTCAATAGACAGTTCTTTCGGACTGCCGATTAATTCAATCTGGTGGTGCGGCGAAGACGCCAGCAGCAGTTTCGCCAAGCGAATAAACTGCGCGACCGGCCAGCAACGCAGCGTTTCAGAAGCGCCCATTTGCAAGCCGATCGAAATTTTTCCTGCGGCTTTAGCCACTGGCGAAAACTCGACAGGAATAAACATCTCGGTGTTGTCGCTTTGGCAGCCCAACTGAGCCACCAGATCCAGCTTGCGTTGAATCAGATGGCCGCCGGTGCTGCGGCTCACGCCACACAGCCAGGGCTCCATGCCGGTGGCTTTATTACCGTAAGCGTCTTTGAAGATATATTGGCAACCGGCAGTAATGGCGACCATCACATCGTAAGGAGATTTGGAGTGCAGGATAATCGCCAGCTGAGGCTGGTGTTGGCGCAGCTGGCGAATAATGCCGAGCATGTCTTTCGCTTTATGATCCCAATAAATGACCTGATTAAAGCAACGGCTGGTCGCGACCAACTGTTTGTTCTTGTGGCTGGAAATCAGGGTGATGTTTGCCGCCGGGTAGCGTTCACGCACCGCGCGGATCGCCGGCGTGTTAAACATCAGATCGCCGAGGGCGCTGGTGGAAAAAATCACGATGCGTTCAAAAACCTGCTCAGGCTGAAAATGGGCCTTATCCTTAAAGTTGCCACCCAGCCGGGTATACATCCGCAGGCCAAGGTTGGCCGCCGCTATTTTCCACTGTTTTGACATCTTGTTCCGCTTTGGGTTAATGGGCATGCCGATTTGAACTTTGGCATCATATGACGTTTGCCCGGGTGGGCCAATGGGCGGCAATATCTTGCTACATATGCTTGCGCAACCTTGATAAAGGGGCAGCAGGCTGCCCCTTGGCTGTGTCAGTTTTGCCAAACCTGCGGGCTGCGCGGCGTATCCATTCGGTAATCTGAATAGGGACGAGTGAAGATCTCGCGTCCCAACTCGCGGGCGGCCTGCAACGGGTTACGCGGATCGCGGCTGATTTCGCCCCGGCTGTTGCCCGCCCCCTGAACCAGCCCGACGAATTCGGAATGCGAATAGCGGCTGAACTCCTGAATTTGATGCACAATCCCCATCGCGGCACCGGGATAGGTTTCCTCCGAGGCCACTGCCAGCCCGATACGTTTGCCGCTCATACGCCGATGCACCTGTTCCGCATCGGGGTAGGCGCTGGAGTAGTAGCTGAAAGAGCGGTCGAAAAAGGCCTTGGTTTGCGCCGACATGCCATACCAGTAAAGCGGGGTGCAGAACACCGCCGCGTCCGCCGGCAGAAAATGCTCCAGGAACAGTTCGCCATAGCGGTCGGCAGGCGGAGCGGCGTGGCGCTCGTCCACCAAAAAACCGCTGATGTAATCGTCTAAGAAAAACAGGCTGGCGTCGGTGCCGGCCTCGGCGGCACCCGCCATAATGGCCTGGGCCAGGGCGGCACTGTTGCCGTCGCGGCGTGGGCTGCCAACCAGGACGATAAGTCGCTTCGGCTGATGAGATGAATTCATGTCACTCTCCATTACTTGATCGTGGAATACGAGTGTCAATTTACGGTGCTTGCAGCGCGAGAGACAAATGACGGCTATTCTGTCTGGGTGAGTTAAATTCATCTTAACGAGGCCGTACACCATGTTCGCCACGCTACCGGTTACCGCATTGCGCACTTTCGAATCCGCCGCCCGACTGCGTAGTTTTAAACAGGCGGCTTTGGAGTTGGCGGTGACGCCGACGGCGGTGTCGCATCAGATTAAAGCGCTTGAGCAGCAGCTGGGCTTTGCATTATTTGACCGAATACCGCGGGGGGTACAGCTGACGCCAAAGGGCGAGCGTTTGTTCGCCGGAGTACACGGCGCCTTGCTCGATGTGGCAACGGTGTTGGATGCCCTGCGACCGACGCCGAGCGCGGGGTCGCTATGCGTTTCCGTCACCCATTCCTTCGCGGCGCTGTGGTTGGTGCCGCGCCTGGGGCGTTTTTATCAGGCCTATCCGCACTATTTGGTTCGTCTGGAAGCCTGCGCTGAGGTGATTGACCTGCAGCAGGACGCCAGCGTGGACATCGCCATCCGTTACAGCCGCGCAAATTACCCGCAGTTGCATCAGGCGGCGCGGCTGGAAGAAAGTTTTGGCGTTTACGGCGCTCCAGGACTCTGCGCGGCAGAGCAACCCACGCCAGCGCTGATCACCGTTCGCTGGCGTGATTCCACCCTGTATGAAACCGGCTGGCGCGACTGGTGTCGGGCCGCCGGAGTTGACTGGTGGCAGCAGCACACGACGCTGCGGGCTTATGACGAAGAGCATTATGCGTTGCAGGCGGCGGTGGCCGGGCAAGGACTGGTGCTGGCAAGCTCGGTCATGGTGTCCGATCAGGTGCGCAATGGTCTGTTGGTGTCTTACCGGCCGGAAATTCGCGTGCCGGGGGCGGCTTACACCGCACTGTGCGTCCCTGGGCGTGAACGGCACCCGCCGGTGCGCGCATTTCTCGACTGGCTACAGCAGGAGCTTGGCGGCTGATGAAGAGCACAAAATAAAAGTTTTTCTGGCGTGCAGCATGGGAATATTGGATAAATTTGATATTCCATTCCCATGAGAGAGATGTCCATGAGCCAGCCAAGAGTTTCCGATCACCCGATTGATGCGCAGTTTATTGAACGTTGGTCGCCGCGTGCGCTGGCGAATGATCCTATCGACGATACGACCCTGTTGAGCTTCTTCGAAGCGGCACGCTGGTCGCCTTCGGCTTACAACATTCAGCCGTGGCGTTTTGCTTACAGCAAGCACGGCTCGGCCAGTTGGGACAGCTACCTGGATTTCCTGATTGAATTCAACCGCGGCTGGGCGCAGCACGCTTCGGCGCTGGTGGTGATCATTTCGAAAACGACCAGCCTGAACGGCGAGAAGGAAGTGGACAACCCAAGCCATTCCTTTGATACCGGCGCCGCCTGGGCCAATCTGGCGCTGCAGGCACATCTGAAAGGCTGGCTGACCCACTGCATGGGCGGCGTGCACCACGATAAAATCAAGGCTGCGCTCAACCTGCCGGAAAACTATCAGGTGCACGGCATGGTGGCGATCGGCAAGGCGGGCGACAAATCCCTGCTGCCAGAATTCCTGCAGCAAAAAGAGATCCCTTCAGGGCGTTTGCCGCTGGAGCAGACGGTGGTGGAAGGGCTGAACTTTACCCTGTAATCGCCCCGTCAGATCAATCAGCCCGCAAGGTTTCTCCTTTGCGGGTTTTTTTATGCCCGCGAAGAGGGGATAAAACTTTGTGAGTATGTCCATCAGCAGGATGATCGCTATATGATATTTTATATAGCGATTTTTGAACGATGGGGAAAAGCACATGGACAATCACTTCGGTAAGGGGCTGATGGCGGGGTTAGCCGCGCAGGACGCCAAGCCGGCTGCGCAACTGTCCCGTTTCTGCTGTGACTACAAGCGGGGTTTCGTATTGGGGTATGCCCATCATCTGGCGGAAAGCCTGGGTGACGAAAATCAGGCCGCGTTCGAGGCCGGGCTGCTCTGCCGGGCCTATGATCTCAACGGCGAGATGATGAGCGAGTTTTTCTCTGGTGGCAGCAACCGCCTGGCCGAAAAATTTTTCTGCGCAGGCTACAACCGGGAAGGGCAAAGTTAACCGCCGTCATGCAGCGATCTGCGTGGTTCAGGCCTTGTTCATCACCACCACCAAATAGATGCAGAGTTCGGCGCTCTCATTCTTGAACACGCAGTCGGTCGGGGGGCCAAGTTCCAGGCAATCGCCCTGGTCCATTTCGTGGCGGGTTTCGCCTTCCTGAAACACCAGCGAGCCGGACAAAACCCAGATCAATTGCCGCATAAAGGCATAGGCCGAAGCCGGCATGGGGATCGCCGCCCCGGCGGGCAGTTCAATGCGTACCAGATCGAGCGGCATATCCGACTGCGGCGACACATGGCGACGGACATAGCCGCTGTCGGGATCGACCCACAGCGGCTGGTCCTGCTTACGCATCAGCCGACCTTCCTGCGTTTCTGCCCGGGCGATCAGTTTGGACATGCTAAGGCCGAACGCGCCGGAAAGCCGCCCCAGCAACATCGCCGTTGGGCTACTGTCGCCACGTTCAATTTTGTGCACCATCGCGCGCGAAACACCGGCCCGTTCCGCCAGATCGGACAGCGACCAATGGCGGGCCTCACGTTCGATGCGGATCCTCGCGCCGATGCGCTGATTTAGGTTGTCTAATTTATTATCCATATCGTAGTATGATAGTAGACGGTCAACCAAGAGGTCAACATGCTTATCCGTAACGCGACTATAACCGATAGCGCAGGCATCGCCGCTATCTATAACGACGCCGTGCTGAACACCACGGCAATCTGGAATGAACTTAGCGTCGACGAGGCAAACCGCGCCGCGTGGATAACAGAACGGCAGGGGATGGGCTATCCGGTGCTGGTGGCGATTGACGCTGCGGGTGAGGTGATGGGCTATGCCTCATTTGGTGATTGGCGGGCGTGGGACGGCTATCGACACACCGTCGAGCATTCGGTGTATGTTCGGCGAGACAGCCGCGGCGGCGGGGTAGGTAAAACGCTGCTGATTGCGCTGATTGAGCAGGCGCGGGCGATCGGCAAACACGTGATGGTGGCGGGCATTGAGTCCGGCAACCACGCGTCTGTGCAGTTGCACATTAATCTGGGCTTCGAGATGGTCGGCCGTATGAGCGAAGTGGGTGCCAAGTTCGGCAAATGGCTGGATCTGACCTTCCTGCAGCTGAAACTCGACGACGCCAGCGCACCGCCGAAGCGTTAATGGCACTGCTAAAACCGAGATCGCTATGAATATCATGCTATTGCTGCTGGTGGCTGCCGGGATCAGCCTGGTCATTCAGAACCTGTTGATGGTGCGTATCACCGAAAGCGTGTCGACGGTACTGATTACGCTGGTGATCAACTCCAGCGTCGGTCTGGTGTTATTGATGGGGCTGCTGTTTGCCAAAAACGGCGTAGCTGCCCTGACCGAAGTCACGGGTTCCCTGCGGCTGTGGATGTTGTTGCCTGGCTTATTGGGATCTTTTTTTGTCTTTTCCGGCATTTTGGGTTACCAAAAGCTGGGGGCGGCAACCACCATTGCCGTACTGGTGGCCAGCCAGTTGGTGGCGGGATTGATGGCCGATATTTATAAGGCCGGGCCGGCGGCAATGCGTGAAAATTTGCCCGCGCTGCTGGGTGCCGTGTTGCTGGTGATTGGCGCTTTTCTGGTGGCCAGAAGAAGTTTTTAAAGCCTAAAGAGCCCGTCGGGCTTTCCCCCGAACGGGCCTGTTTTTTATTCGATCAGAATGACAGGGTCATACCGGCGTAATACGCGCGCCCAGGTTCGTTGTAAGTCGATGCCCCTTGGTTCTCGCGGTACAGCTGTTTGTCGAACAGGTTGCTGATACCGGCATTCAGGCGCAGATCCTTGGTCAGATCGTAATTCACGCCAACCGCGGCCACGGTGTAAGCTCCCACCTCATTGGTCGCCAGCGAACCGACTTCATTACGGCTTTCGGCATATTCACGTGGCTTTTGACGCCCATAGAATGTCCAGGTGAGGTTGGTCGAGAGTTTGTCGGTCACCTGATAATCCAGCATGGTGTTAACGGTGTATTTCGGGATCACGGAAAGCGGATTCCCGGTATCCTTGTTCTCCGACGTGATCATATAGGTCGCGTTGGTACGCCAATTCAGCCGGTCTTTCACTACCGGGATCACCAGGTTGCCTTCAAGCCCTTCCACCACCGCCTTGCCGCCGTTTTCCCAACGCAGAATGTTATACCCGTTAGAGGCGTAACCCACCAGATCGGTCCCGGAAACGATTTTGTTTTTATAATCGTTGCGGAAATAGGTGATGCCGGCGTTGAACCCTTCATAAGTGAACTCCAGGCCGACCTCTTTGTTGATGCTGACTTCCGGATCCAAATCGGCATTGCCCATCAGGTAGCAGCTCCCTGTCGCAATGTTGTTCGGGCAGCCGTTGCCGCGGGTGGCAAGCAGGTAGCCTTCACTGGACTGGTACAGGTTGGGGGCTTTGAAGACGCGGGCGATCCCGGCTTTCAGTTTGAAATGGTCGCCAAGTTCCTGCGAGGCATTCAGGCTTGGGCTCCAGTTGCTGCCGAATTTGCTGTGATAATCAAAACGCATACCGGGGATCAGCAGGGTGCCGGGCACCACTTCGATATTATCTTCGAAGTAAAGGGCGCTGAGTTCGGCGCTGTTTTTGGCGCTGCGCCCGGAAGGATCGCCGGAAATATCGCCGATGGTGACGCCGCTGGCGTCGGTGACCTGCATGGAAGCCGGATCGTCGAGCTGCTCACGGTTCCACTCGGCCCCCAGGGTCATGGTTTGTTCGAGCCACAGGTTGAGCGGCAGCGTCAATTCACCGGTGGTTCTGACATTTTTCAGCCGGCTGGTGTTGAATTGATCGCTGTTGATCATCCCCTCTACGCGCCCGGTTGAACCTTCCTGAAGGCGAGTATTGTTGGTTTTTTCGTAGTAAACGCCGACGCGTGACTGGCCCCAATCCCAGATGCCGTTATGGGTGATGCCATAAGTCTGGCGATACAGGCGGTTGGTTTCTTGTCCGTACAGTGACGAGACCAGATCGTTCGGGCTGAGATTACCGTTGCTGTACTGGGTGTCGCCGGCGTAGATATTGCCCTGACGGCTGTAGCCCAGCTCAAAATCAACGATCTGCGTCGGGGTCATTTTCCAGGAGAACAGGGCATTGACGTCTTTGTTACGCACGCCTTCGTTGCCGGCAGCATAGGATCCGTTTTGTGCGGTGTTGATATCCGCCGCATCGGCGTCGGTCTTGTTAAAGTTACCGTACAGGCGCATGGTGAGCGCGTCGCCGGCCAACGGGCCGCTGAGGCTAAAGTTGGTGCGTTTCGTTGCGCCTTCCTTGTCGTTTTCAGGCTGGTTGGTAAACAGCGACAGGCTGCCATGCCAGTCATTGGTGGGGCGTTTGGTGATGATATTAATCACGCCGCCGGCGGCACCGGAACCGTAACGCGCCGCCGCTGGCCCGCGCAGCACTTCGATGCGCTCAACCATTTCCGCCGGTACCCAGTTGGTATCGCCGCGGGTGTCTCTTTCGCCGCGCCAGCTGTAGCGAACAGAATTGCGCGACGTAGTGGGCACGCCGTCGATTAAAATCAGCGTGTTTTCCGGCCCCATGCCGCGTATATCAATCTGGCGGTTATTGCCACGGCTGCCGCTGGCGCTGTTGCCGGTCAGGTTCACGCCCGGCATCTTACGGATGATGTCGGATAAATCGTTGACCGGCGGATCCTTGGCGATATCTTCAGCGGTAATAATCGAGACGCCCGGCTGCTGTTTTAATTGTTCTTCTGCCGGCGCCAAAACCACCATCTCCTCACTTTCACTCACGAGGTCATCGGCGGCATAGCCGCTCCCGCTAATTAACCCCGCCAGCAATATCGCGCCTGGTTTCAATTTGAAAGCGTGTGTGTAAATCATGCATCTTATCCCTGAAAGTGTGTGCAAATATTATTGAATAATTATGATAACGATAACTATTCTCATTTATTGTAAAGGAAGTGCAAATTCACAATATCTCCACAATGTCGTTTCAGGCGGGGTGTGTTTTTATCTGATTGATAAATTTATGTTTTAAAGAAATTTTCTGATGGTGAGCCTCAGTGGCGCAGGGCAGATGTAAAGCTAAAGCCCGCCTGGTTTTCCCCAAACGGGCCAGATAAAAAAGGGATTAATAGGCGAAAGCGGCCCGATGTTTGCGGATAAACTCTGGCCAACGAACCGGCTCTTTGCCGGCAATTGTCGGGAAGTTGTCAAAGGTTTCTTCAACGCCGGGAATATCGCGTTCGGCAATGCGGCGCAGATTGTCGCCAACGCAGTTCATATAAGCCATTTCGGCACCGGATTGCCGCATGTTCTCCAGGAATATCCGGTAATCGAGTGCTTCATAGCGAAATGGCTGGCCCAGTATTTCCGTCATCATTGCCGCAATCTCGCCATAGGATTTGGCGTCATAACCCAGCCGATAGGTTTTGCCCGCATGTTGTTCAGGGTGCAGCAGTGAACAGGCTGCCGCCAGCGCGACGTCTTCGCCGTCAACCCAACTGAAGGGAGCATCACCGGTGTATTGCTGAATGACGCCGTTGACCACCGCGGGAGTGCCACCGTAACCGATCAGATTTTGCATAAAGCACTCCGGCCGCAAATGCGTAAAACTGAAACCCAGTGCCTCAATGTAACGTTCGATCAACTGATGCCAGGCCCAGTGAGCAATGGTGGTGTCGTCGCGCCCACAGGCACCGAGGTGCACAATATGCTGCACCCCGGCCCGTTTCGCCTTATCGAGAAACACCTTGCTCTGGCGCAGCATGTCGACGGTATAGCCTGTTGCCAGAAAGACGCGATCAATGCCCTGCAGCGCCGGCGCCAGCGTTTCTTCTTGATCAAAATCCATAATGACGGTGCTGATGCCCTGAGCGGTAAAAGGCTCGGCTTTTTTCGGGGAACGTACCGCCGCCACCAGGGTAATGGTGGTGTCCGCCTGCAGGTTACGCAAAGTATCGCCGCCTATCTGGCCGGTGGCGCCGGTAATCAGCACCCTTGGTTTGTTTATGCTCATCAATAAACCCTTGTCATGGTCGGTGGTTGAATCGGGCCTGGCCCTGAGGATGTGTTACCAGATCGAGTTTACGGGGAATAAATTTCCTATTTAGGCTATAAATTACCAAGTTTATGGAATTAAATTCATTAATGGTGGCGGGCTATGTTTTCTTCCGAACGACTCAAAGGTATCGATCTGTTTGTCTGCGTAGCCGATCTGGGCAGCTTTACGGCCGCCGCAGAACGCCTGAATTTAACCGGTTCCGCCATCAGCAAAGGCATTGCCCGTCTGGAGAGCCGGCTGCAGGTTCGCTTGTTTAACCGGACCACGCGGCGTCTGTCGCTGACCGACGCGGGGCAAACCTTTTACCGCACCTGCACCAGCGTATTGGGCGAGCTGGAAGAAGCGGAGCTTGCCATGCAGGCCGAAAATGCCGAGCCACGGGGAAGGGTGCGCATCGATCTTCCCGCAGCTTATGGTCGTCTGCATGCTTTACCGGTGATCCTCAAGCTGATTGAGGATCACCCGCTGTTAATGCCGCATATTTCGTTTTCCGACCGCTTTGTCGATCCTGTGATAGAGGGTATCGATATTATTGTGCGTATCGGCGGCGCGGATATTTGGCCGAATGCTTTAGGGCACTGTTATCTGGGGGCGCAGCGGCATATTTTCTGCGCTTCACCGGCCTATGTGAAAAAGCGCGGCGTGCCGAACAACGAACAGGATTTGGATAATCACAGCTGCGTGGTTTACGGCGAAGGCAACGGTATGCTCACCCCCTGGCATTTTGCCGGCGTGCAGGCGAATAACAGCGAGAAAAGGGTGTTACCGGCGCGGGTGGCTATCGGCGATGCAGAAGGGCAGCTTACCGCCGTTTTGGCCGGGCACGGCATTGCGCAGTTGCCCACCTGGTTGGTGAAACGGCAGCTTGCAGAGGGTTCGCTGGTAGAGGTATTGCCTCATCTGGCAACCGATGGATTACCGATTAATCTGGCCTGGCTCAAGAGTCGGCAGGCGCTGCCGAAAGTTCGCGCATTATTGAAGATCCTGACTGACAATCTGGGGCCAGATGGCAGCATGACGGAGCGCGCCTGAGGCTTGCCAGGCAGTCAGCGGCGGAAAAAGGCTCAGGAAATGGCGGCGGCGAGGTTGCGCAATTCCGGCAACACGCCCAAATTTTTCTCCTGCACGATATCCTGGCAAACTTTCAGGATCACCGCTTTGACCACATCGGAGCTTCGCATCAGGTTCTGTTGTTCCATTAGGCTAGTTACTTCAGCCAGCTGCTTTTTAGTGACTTTCATCGACAGCCGCTTCGACGCTTTGGCATTTGCCAGCTCGCTGCCTAACAGCGCTTTCAGCCCTTCCTGATGGTAGTAACCGGTGGTCAGCGCATGAAGGTAATACAGGATCAGCGTCTTATGAAAATCTTCGCCCAGTGAAGCATCTATTTTCTGCGTGGCGACGCTAAGAATATCGAGATAGTGCGCCGGAACCCGGACTTCCAGCGCCGACTTGCTCTGTTCAAACTCGTTTTTAATTTGCGGCGTGGATTGAGCAGGGACACTGACCACGGTGTCGCACTGGTTACAAACCGCGGCCAGAATATTCTTCACCGTGCCACGTCGATCGCTGAAGTCCACGTCGCGTAAACGATAAGTCGCGATAGATTTCCCGCAGTGGTGACACAGAACGGCGCGCGTATCGCCTTCTTTAACAATTTTCACTTTGAACTCCTTGTCGATTTATTGGTGCACGCTGATAAAGATGACGTCGGGTTCCATAAAATAAAATTTTACGTACCAGTAGCAACCGGACTGCCAGGGTTGAAGAATGTGAACGTCAGTAGCGGCATCCTGATGATGTGGACGGCACTGATATGCATCACCGGAAGTTTTCCTGATAAGTTCGATTACCCCGTTTTTATCAACCTGACCAGTGGCAAACAGATTCTTGACATCGATGTTGCCACGTACCTCATGGTCATACGCGCCTTGCTGAAGACAGCGTATAGCGAGCTTTTTTACGTCCCTGAATCCCATCTTATCTCCGCATATTGTACGATATTTTACGTACATGCAAGGTGTCTGAACAATTTCGTAGCACTCACTCTACCGGCGATAGCGAGGGGGAAGCTAAGTGATGAACGTGTGTCGCGGGGAGAAAAGACGAAAAGGCGGAGCGCTGCGCAAACTGATGCAACACGTACCAACGATGGCGGATAAAAATGCGAGAAGCCCGCTCAGGTTTCCCTGAGCGGGCTCAAATAGGGTTTTACCACTTCGCACATTTATCCGCCGGAAGCAGGATATGGGGCGAAGTTACTTTGCTAAGAGCTCTCTGCGGATGATCTCTGCACCTGCGCTTAAGGCATTGAGTTTGCCTGTGGCTACCCGACGCGATAAAGGTGCCATGCCGCAGTTGGTCGAAGGGTAGAGTTTGTCGGCATCGACAAACTGAAGCGCCTTCCGCAATGTATTGGCCACTTCCTCCGGGGTTTCTATGGTGTTGGTCGCCACGTCAATGGCGCCGACCATCACTTTTTTACCGCGGATCAGTTCAAGCAGATCCATAGGAACATGCGAGTTATGGCATTCCAGCGAGATGATATCGATATTCGAGGTTTGCAGTTTGGGGAACGCTTCTTCGTATTGTCTCCACTCTGACCCCAGCGTCTTCTTCCAATCCGTATTGGCCTTGATGCCATAGCCATAGCAGATATGTACCGCCGTTTCACATTTAAGCCCTTCAATGGCTCTTTCCAGGGCGGCGATCCCCCAATCATTCACCTCATCAAAAAAAACGTTAAAGGCGGGTTCATCAAACTGGATAATATCGACGCCCGCAGCCTCTAATTCTTTGGCTTCCTGATTGAGGATCTTGGCAAATTCCCAGGCCAGTTTTTCGCGGCTCTTATAGTGATTATCATAGAGCGTATCAATCATGGTCATCGGGCCTGGCAGGGCCCATTTGATGGGTTGCTTGGTCAGCTGACGTAAAAACTTGGCATCTTCCACAAAAACGGGTTTTTGACGCGCCACAGCGCCAACCACGGTCGGTACGCTCGCATCGTAGCGATTACGGATTTTAACCACCTCACGCTTCTCGAAATCAACGCCGCTCAGGTGCTCGATAAACGTAGTGACAAAGTGTTGGCGCGTTTGCTCGCCATCGCTGACAATGTCGATGCCTGCCCGCAGTTGATCTTCCAGGGACAAGCGCAGGGCATCTTGTTTTCCCTCAATTAATTCCTCATTTTGCAGTTTCCACGGTGACCAAAGTGTCTCAGGTTGTGCAAGCCAGGAAGGTTTCGGCAAACTGCCGGCAGTCGAAGTTGGGAGCAAAATTTTCATAATCAATGACCTTTTATTTTCGGTTAATCAAAGAGCGTAGTGAGCAGACCATTGCTCAAGAATGTTCTTGTAGGGTTTGATGAAATGCTCTTCAGTAAATTTCCCCTGCTCAATAGCCAACTGGCTGCGTTCTTCTCGGTCATAAACAATTTTTGTCAACGAATGATCCTGCTGATTCAGGCTCGGCTGATAATATTGCCCTGCGGCAGAGTTCGCATTGTAAATCTCAGGCCGATAAATTTTTTGGAAAGTCTCCATCGTGCTGATGGTACTGATAAGCTCAATATCAGTGTAATCACTCAGCAAATCGCCGGAGAAATAAAAGGCCAAAGGCGCAACGCTATTTTTCGGCATAAAGTAGCGAACCTGTAACCCCATTTTTTCGAAATATTTCTCAGTCAAAGAGGAGTCGTTTTGCTGATACTCTATGCCCAATACAGGGTGCTGGTTACCCGTCCGCTGATAAGTGTCCTTACTTGATACGCTTAAGCAGATTACCGGTGACTTTTTAAAATTCTCTTTGTACTCAGCTGAGTTGACGAAATACTTGAATATGTTGCCGTGCAGGTCGCCAAAATCATCTGGAATGCTAAAACCAGGTTTGTTTTTGTTGTGCTCCAGCAGCAATACGCTGAAGTCATAATCTCGCACATAAGAAGAGAAGTTATTCCCGACAATGCCTTCAATCCGCTGGTGAGTTTTTTTATCAATAATGTTGGTTTTTAATATCTCAATCACTGGGAAGGTATTGCCATTGCCTTCAATGCTCATCTCGACAGAAATGATTTCAAGCTCGACAGAGTAACGATCGCCTTTTGGGTTGTCCCAATGCGCTAATGTATTGAAACGATTATCAATCATTGTCAATGTGTTGCGCAGATTCTCCTGGCGATTTTTTCCTCGGGCCAAATTAGCAAAATTGGTGGTAATACGCGTATTTTCAGAGGGGTTATAATCCTCATCGAAAAGGCTGCGCTTAATCGTAAATGTAAAGTCTCTGCTCATCGCGATGTTGCACCCTAAGTTCTGAGATGAAAACTGAATTGGCTTCTTGATTTCGTAGAAGTTACTGGTTTGTTCGCTCATCAGTCTTCATGTTGTCAATAAGTTAACGTTGCATATTTTATGCCAGAGCCATGGGACGAGTGAAAGCGACTAAATTTCATTACCACATGAGTCATCTTCATGATCTGAGCGCGGCGGGTACCGACAGGGTGCCAAAACGCCGGGCCCACAGAGCCGCAGTGGCATCCTGCGGGCAGAAATGGCTCACTAACAGGCCTTGGGGTAGGGGATAAAGAGAGGTGGGGGTGCTGATTGCCGAAGCGCTCGGTATCGCACCAGAGCAAATCAGGCCTTCGCGTGATAGCTGAGATATTCCCGGCGTAGCCTGATCCGGAATCTGCGCCGCATTTTGTTTATCCGATTTGTCATAATCCTTTGAGCCGTAAGAATAGTTTTCTATCGTACGCCTCGTTACGTTAAGGAAAATGCCCTATGAATCTGACTAAAAATCGTGCACCACCCGCCGTTGATGTTATATTAAAATATAATATCCGGAGGTGCTTTATGTATACAACTCGCCTGAAAAAGGTTGGCGGATCCGTCATGCTGGCGGTTCCTCCTGCCGTGCTGAAAACGCTGGCGCTGTCGGCGGACAGTGAGGTTGGCATGACCATTGATAATGGCTGCCTGATTATTGAACCCCAGAAACGGCCCCGCTATTCGCTTGAGGAACTGCTGGCGCAGTGCGACCCGCATGCTGAAATAAGCGAGGAAGATCGGGAATGGATTGATGCGCCGGCTGTGGGTAAGGAGATCCTGTAAATGGACAGAGGCGAAATCTGGCTCGTTTCACTTGATCCGACTGCCGGGCATGAGCAAAGCGGAAGCCGACCGGTCCTCATCGTATCGAAGGCATCGTTTAACAAGTTCACCCGGTTACCCGTTATTGTTCCTGTGACCAGCGGCGGAAACTTTGCCCGCATGGCGGGGTTTACCGTATCACTGGATGGCGCAGGGACGAAAACAACGGGTGTTATTCGTTGCGACCAGCCCAGAACCATTGATATGGGGGCTCGTAGCGGCAAACGACTGGAACGTATACCTGACAGTATCATGAACGAGGTGCTGGGCAGGCTGGAAGCTATTCTGACCTGAAGTTTTTAATTAAATAGAAAACCAAAAGCAAAACGCCCGCTTAAGTTTCCTTAAGCGGGCGTCTTTAATATGGCTCCTCTGACTGGACTCGAACCAGTGACATACGGATTAACAGTCCGCCGTTCTACCGACTGAACTACAGAGGAATCGTGTGAACGGGGCGAATAATAGCGGGGTGGTGCGGGCTTGTAAAGCCTGAAAATGCCTTGCCGTTTCGTTTGCTGCAAGATTATTCAACCTGCTGCTTTTTATGGCTTTTATTGATGCTCTGCTGCGCAATGGATCAGGGGCGGCCACGGGCTGTGCTCCGCGTGCTTCACGCTGGTGCAAACCTTCTCCGTTCTGAGTCTTCCAATGCTGGGGGGCTATCGACCGCCAGCATCATTTTTTCTTATTTTTCCGGCAATTAGTTAACGGTTTCTCTTATTTCGTCGCTCTGGCCCGGATCTTGCTGCCGCTTTGTCAACGCAGTTCAGCGGCATGACGGAGGCAATATGAATTTCAGACGTCTGAAGTATTTCGTGAAAATCGTTGATATCGGCAGCCTGACCCAGGCGGCGGAGGTGCTGCATATCGCCCAGCCGGCGCTCAGCCAGCAGTTGGCCACCCTGGAAGGGGAGCTGAAACAGCAACTGCTGATCCGCACCAAGCGCGGCGTGATGCCGACCGAGGCCGGAAACATCCTGTATGCCCATGCCCAGACCATTTTGCGCCAGTGCGAACAGGCACAGAGCGCGGTCAACAGCGCCGGGCAGGCGATGAGCGGTCAGGTGTCCGTCGGGCTGGCGCCGGGCAGCCTGGCGTCGCAGTTGGCGCTGCCGCTGCTGCAGGCGGTGCGGGATCAGCATCCGGGTATCTTACTCAGTCTGAATGAGAACATCGGCTCTACGCTCGCCGGACAGGTTGCCGGCCAAAGCCTGGATATGGCGGTGATCTACGGTGCCAAAATGCCTGCGGGCCTTCAGGCCACCTCGCTGATGCGAGAAAATCTCTATCTGGTGGCGACGCGTGCGGTGCCGAATCCCGGCAACAGCGTTGATCTGCTGGACGTTGCGCGCCTGAATCTGTTCCTGCCGCGCGAAGGTGATGTGGTACGAACTCAGGTGGATGAAGCCATGGCGGTGCGCAAGCTGGCCGCCAATGTGATTGGCGAAATCGAGTCCTCCGGCACCTTGAGCGCGGCCATCGCCAGCGGTCTGGGGGCCACCATTTTACCCGAGTCGGTGGCGCGGGCGATGATAGGGCCTGCCAAGGCCTGGATGGCTCGAATCAATGTACCGTCGCTTAGCGTGCCGCTGTCGCTGTGCATCTCCGCCGAGCACTCCCTGTCGGCGCCGGCGTTGGCCGTGAAAGATATCCTGCTGTCGATCGCCGCCAGCCGCAGTCAGGAAAAACGCGTGTTGGCGTTGGTACAATAAATCACGACAGGCTTTCCCGCTTGATCTCGGCGATGGCGGGGGCCGCCGCTAGCGGTTTTGGCGCCGGTGGCGTTGGGTTTTCCTCTGGCTGCGACAGCGCCAGTGAGAAACCGAAGGTGTTGATGCCATCGAGACTGTGGACGAAGGCTTCCCCCTGGTGCATGAGCGCGATGGCGCGTACGATAGACAACCCCAGCCCGTGGTGCATGTCGCTGCGAACGCGCGAAGAGTCGACGCGATAGAAGCGTTCAAACAGTCGGCTCAGGTGCTCGGGGGCGATGGTTTCGCCCTGGTTGGCGACGGCGACGACGGCAAATCCCCGCTGCTCCTGCAGCAGTACCGAAACGGCGCTGCCCGCGACGGCGTGGCGCGCACTGTTTTCAAGCAGGTTAGCCAGCGCACGATGGAACAGCCGCCGATCGACCTGCGCCCGCACCTCTCCGGAAATCTCAATGGTCAAATCGTTTTCCATAAACGAAGGTTCGACATATTCCGCCGTTTTCAGAGATTCTTCCCGCAGCGACACTTCGCTCAGTTGGGTGGCGTATTGCCCGGCCTGAGCGTGGGACAGGAACAGCATGTCGTTGACGATGGAGGTCATGCGTTCCAGCTCTTCCAGGTTCGACTGCAGCAGTTCTTCCAGTTCCTGAACGCTGCGTTCGCGAGCCAGCGCCAACTGGGTTTGACCAATCAGATTGGTGAGCGGGGTGCGCAACTCATGCGCCACGTCGGCGTTAAAGCTCTCCAACTGCCGCCAGGCCACTTCCTGGCGCGCCAGTACGCCATTGAAAGACTCCGCCAGGTTGCGCAGTTCCGCCGGTAAGGTGGCGCTGTCCAGCCGCTGGCCGGTAGTGCCGGGCACCAGACGGTGCGCCTGTTCACTGAGATTGAGCACCGGCCGCATACCGAAGCGCGATATGGCGTAGCCCAGCAGGGCCGCCAGCCCAATCCCCAGCAGCGAAATCACCACCAGCGCCTGGGTGAACTCTCTCAGCGTGCCCATATAGGGGGCAGAATCAATTGCGACCACATAGCGCACCTCTGGGCGAGCTCCCAGCGGCGGCAGCGTCGCGATCAGCATATACAACGGGCAATCGCCATCAGGATTGGCGGCAGTGGCGAAACCGTCCGGCAGTTTTGACCAGCGGGTACCCGGCGGGGGAGCACCGCCGAAGCGGTAGCGCGGATCCTCGCTGATCACCCAATATTTCACCTGGTTGCCTTCGCTGTTGGACAGGGTATTGAGTTTTTGTTGCACCATTGGCCAGTCGCGCGCGGTCCCTTTGGCTTCGATATAGGGGGAGATTAGCGAATGGCGAAAGTGCAGCTCGTTGTGCATCTGGTTTTGCAACGAGGTCAGCAGTGAACTGCGCAGAAACAGCGCCAGTACCAGCATGATCAGCGCCATGGTCAGCGCGAACATCAATGCCATACGGCTGGAAATGGAAATTTTCATCAGGCGGTTATCCGTGGCGCATCGCGATGCTGCGGACGATTTTCCAGCACGTAGCCCATGCCACGCACCGTGTGCAGCAGCTTTTGCGGGTAGGGGGAGTCGATTTTGGCGCGCAGTCGCTTAATCGCCACTTCCACCACGTTGGCGTCGCTGTCGAAGTTCATGTCCCAAACCTGCTCGGCGATCATCATTTTGGACAGTATTTCCCCCTGATGACGCGCCAACAGGCTGAGCAGGGCAAATTCTTTGGCGGTCAGATCGATACGCTCCCCGCCACGGGTCACTCGCCGTGCCAGCAGATCCACGTGCAGATCGTCGATTTGCAGTTGGGTGACGTCAATGCCGTCGCTGGTACGGCGGCGCAGTAACGCCTGGATGCGGGCAACCAATTCAATCAGCGAGAACGGCTTGGGCAGATAATCATCCGCCCCGTGGCGCAGGCCCTTGACGCGTTCATCAACCGAACCACGGGCAGACAGCATCAACACCGGCGTTTGTTTGCTGGCGCGCAGGCCCTCCAATACCGCATAGCCGTCTTTGCCCGGCAGCATCACATCCAGGATCACCGCGTCATAGTCCTGTTGCACCGCCAGGTGCAAGCCCTCAATGCCGTCGCCGGCGACGTCTACGGTGTAGCCCAGTTCGCTCAGTGCGCGGTTAACGTAGGACGAGGTTTTCTCTTCGTCCTCAACCAACAGTAATCGCATGGCCACTCCCGTCATTATCACCTGATGATTAATTAATCATGAAACCCGCCACCTTGCCACAAGACATCATGTTCAGTGATGAGTTTATGACAGCCATGCGGTCGTGAAGCTGACGGCTGGCTGACATTCTTGTCAGCTAACGCCGCCGCCAGACAAAAAACACGTTAACTGACACGAATGTTATCTGCGGGTCACGTTGAGGTCAGTTTGCCGCTCGTACAGTAACCTTTGGCCGCTTTGTGGCGCGCCGCGCAACCCTTGACCCAGCACCTAAAAGGATACGGACTCATGAGCCTCAAAATCGCCTCTCTTGCTGTCGGCGTGGTGGTGGTCGCTACTTCGCTTTCCCTGTGGCTGGTGGTGGCCGCACGCGATACGCCCCCTGCTGCACCGCCGCCACCGCCACGGGTCGGGGTGGTAACGCTGAAAAGCGAACCTATACCCCTGACCAGTGAGCTGCCGGGACGGGTTGCCGCCTTTCGCAATGCGGAAGTGCGGCCACAGGTCGGGGGCATAGTGCAAAAGCGCCTGTTTACCGAAGGGGAAGAGGTCAAGGCCCAGCAACCGCTTTACCAAATCGACCCTGGGCTGTTTCAGGCGGAATACGATCGCAGCAATGCGGCCTTGGCGCGAACGCGGGCGCAGCTGCGTACCGCCGCGTTGTTGATTCAACGTTACCGGCCGCTGGCAGAGAGCCGGGCCATCAGTCGTCAGGTGTATGACGACGCCGTTGCCGCCCATCAGCAGGCGGTGGCCGACGTGCAGTCCGCGGAGGCGCAGTTGGAAACGGCACGTATCAATCTGGTTTATACCCGGGTGCTGTCACCCATAGACGGCATTATCGGACGTTCGCTGGTGACCGAAGGGGCGCTGGTGACGGCGCAGCAGGCCGAGGCGGTGGCGGCGGTGCAGCAGATAGATCCGATTTATGTGGACGTGACCCAGTCCAGCGTCCAACTTTTGCGGTTGAGAAATGCGCTGGAAAGCGGCGCGGTTGCGCAGGCCGACGGCCCGCAGTCTGCGGCGGTTACCCTGACGCTGGAAGACGGCTCACGCTATGCCCACGGCGGCAAATTGCAATTTTCAGAAATCACGGTGGATCGTTCCACCGGTTCGGTAGTGTTGCGGGCGGTATTCCCCAATCCGGAACGCAAGCTGCTGCCGGGCATGTTTGTGCGAGCCCGGTTGTTAGAGGGCATGGCGGCGCAAGGGGGGTTGCTGGTGCCGCAGCGAGGCATTACCCGCAATCCGCGCGGTGAGGCTACCGCCCTGGTGGTGAACGTGGCGGGCAAGGTTGAGCTGCGCGAACTGACCACCGAACGGGCGATGGGGGACAGTTGGCTGGTGTCGACCGGGCTGGCGGCGGGCGATCGGGTGATTGTCGAAGGCTTGCAGCAGGCCAGCCCCGGCGCACAGGTCAATGCGGTGGAGTGGGCTCCGGCTGCCACCACGCTGTTAAGCAGCACTCGCAAGGAGCCGGCGCATGGCTAAATTCTTTATCGAGCGCCCGGTGTTTGCCTGGGTGCTGGCCATCATCATGATGCTGTGCGGCCTGCTGTCGATTGCCAATCTGCCGGTGGCGCAGTACCCAAGCATCGCACCGCCCACCGTCAGCATTCAGGTCAACTATCCTGGTGCCTCGGCGAAGACGGTGCAGGATACGGTGGTGCAGGTGATTGAACAGCAGATGAACGGTCTCGACAATCTGCAATACATCTCTTCCGAAAGTAATTCCGACGGCAGCATGAGCATTGCGTTGACCTTTGCGCAGGGCACCGATGCCGACACCGCTCAGGTACAGGTACAAAACAAGCTGGCGCTGGCACAGCCGCTGTTGCCGCTGGAGGTACAGCAGCAGGGGATCCGTGTCACCAAGTCCACCGCCAACTTTATGATGGTGATGGCGTTTGTCTCGACGAATGGCAGCATGACCCGGCAAGATCTGGCGGATTATGTCGCCTCCTATGTCCAGGATCCGATCAGCCGCACCAACGGCGTTGGGGACTTCCAATTGTTCGGTGCGCCTTATGCGATGCGCATCTGGCTGGATCCTGCTGCGCTGGTGAACTACAGCCTGACCGCCACTGACGTCAGCAATGCAATTCAGGAACAGAACGTTGAGGTTTCATCCGGTCAGTTGGGGGGACAACCGGCGTTGCCCGGCCAGGAACTGAATGCCACGGTGATTGGCCCCTCACGCTTGCAGACCCCGGAGGAGTTCGGCCAAATCCTGCTGAAAACCGATCCTGACGGTTCGCGGGTTCGCCTGGCCGACGTGGCGCGCATTGAGCTGGGCGCGCAGAACTACGCGATTGATAGCTACTACAACGGCAATGCGGCGGTGGGGCTGGGCGTACGTCTGGCAACCGGTGCCAATGCGTTGCAAACCGCGCAGGCGGTGCGTGCCACGCTGGCGGAGCTGAAACCCTTCTTCCCGCCGGGAATGGAAGCCGTGGACGCCTATGACACCATTCCGTTTATCAGTCTGTCGATTGAAAACGTGGTGCGTACGCTGGTGGAGGCGGTTGTGCTGGTGTTTGCGGTGATGTACCTGTTTTTGCAGAACTTCCGCGCGACGCTGATCCCGACCCTGGCGGTGCCGGTAGTGCTGCTGGGGACCTTTGGCGTGCTGGCGGCCTTCGGTTACTCGATCAATACGTTGACCATGTTTGGTATGGTGCTGGCGATTGGCCTGCTGGTGGATGACGCCATCGTGGTGGTGGAAAACGTCGAGCGGCTGATGCACGAAGAGGGCCTGTCGCCGAAGCAGGCGACCCGTAAATCGATGGACCAAATCACCGGCGCCTTGATAGGCATCGCCATGGTGCTGTCGGCGGTATTTGTGCCGATGGCGTTTTTTGGCGGGTCGACCGGCGTGATCTACCGGCAGTTCTCCATCACCATTGTCTCTTCGATGGTGCTGTCGGTGATGGTGGCGGTGGTGTTTACCCCGGCGCTGTGCGCTACGCTGCTCAAGCCGGTAAAGCCGGGGGAGCATGCCGCACGCAAAGGCTTCTTTGGCTGGTTTAACCGCCGCGTCGAGTGGGCCAACCGCAGTTACGCGGCTTCGGTAATGCGCGGTCTGGGCCGCCCGCGCCGGCTGATGCTGATTTATCTGGTGATTGCCATTGCTACCGGCTGGCTGTTTACCCGCATTCCGACCTCGTTCCTGCCGCAGGAAGATCAGGGCATGTTGTTCGCGCAGGTGCAGGCACCGGCCGGAGCCACCGCAGAACGGACGCAGGCCACCTTGCGCGGTGCCACGGAGTACCTGTTGAAAATGGAGAAGGACAGCGTGCGTTCGGTGTTCGCCATCTCCGGGTTTAACTTCGGCGGGCGTGGGCAGAACGTCGGCACCCTGTTCATTCGCCTGCATGACTGGGACCAAAGACCGGATGCCTCGCAAAAGGCCGACGCGGTCGCCGCTCGCCTCAACGCCATGTTCGCACGTGACTTTCGCGATACCCGTATCTTTGTGGTTTCGCCCCCGGCCGTGCGCGAGTTGGGCAACGTGGCGGGCTTTAACTTCCAACTGATGGATCGCGGCGGTATTGGGCATCAGCAACTGCTGGCGGCGCGCGACAGGTTCCTCGCCGCTGCCCGGCAGAGCCCGGTGTTGAACAACGTGCGTGCCAACGGTCTGGAGGATGCTCCCCAGTATGAACTGCTGATCGACCGTGAAAAGGCGCGGGCGCTCAGCGTGCCGATCACGGAAATTAACCGCACGCTGTCGCTGGCCTGGGGCTCGGGTTATGTGAACGACTTTATCGATCGCGGTCGGGTGAAGCGTGTTTATGTACAGGGAGATGCCTCGTCGCGCATGCTGCCACAGGATCTTGATCAGTGGTTTGTGCGTAACGACAACGGCGATATGGTGCCGTTCTCCGCCTTTGCCACCGCCGAATGGACCTACGGCGCACAAAAGCTCAATCGGTACAACGGCGCACCCTCGTTTAACCTGCAGGGCGAACCGGCGGCGGGTTTCAGCTCCGGCGACGCGATGGCGGAAATGGAACGCATTGCCGCCACCATGCCGCCTGGCGTGGGCTACGACTGGACCGGACTGTCGTTTGAAGAACGGTTGTCCGGCGCCCAGGCACCGGCACTCTATGCAATTTCACTGCTGGTGGTGTTTCTGTGTCTGGCGGCGCTGTATGAAAGCTGGAGCGTTCCCAGCGCGGTGATGCTGGTGGTGCCGCTCGGGGTGATTGGCGCGGTGGTGGCCACGTTGCTGCGTGGGCTGGCCAACGACGTTTATTTCCAGGTGGGGTTGCTGACCACCGTTGGGCTGGCGGCCAAAAACGCCATTCTGATCGTGGAGTTCGCCAAGGCGCACTTCGAAGCCGGAGCCAGTCCGGTGGAGGCGGCGGTGCAGGCCGCCAGGCAGCGGCTGCGGCCGATCCTGATGACTTCGCTGGCGTTTATTCTCGGCGTGGTGCCGCTGGTCATTGCCAGCGGGGCGGGCTCCGGCAGTCAGAATGCCATCGGCACCGGAGTGATCGGCGGCATGCTGACCAGCACCTTCCTGGCCATTTTCTTCGTACCGGCGTTCTTCGTCATCATGCTGCGGCTGTTTCGGGTCAAGCGGCTCAGCGAACGCCGCCGGGTGGAGGATGAAGCGGAGCTAAGCGCTCCGGCACCGGGAGCCGAGCCATGATAAAACTTTTGGCTATCATGCTGACCACCGCCACCCTGACGGGCTGTTCGTTGACGCCGGACTATCAGCGCCCTGATGCGCCGGTAGCACCGACGTATCCGGATTATGGCGTCGTGCAGGTCGACGGAGTGACAGCGGCTATCGGCTGGCGTGAATTTTACCGCGATCCGCTGCTGCAAACGCTGATTACGCAAGCGCTGGCGAATAACCGTGACTTGCGCATTGCGGCGTTGAACGTGGAGGCGGCTCGCGCCAGCTACCGCATTCAACGGGCGGATACGCTGCCCACCCTGGCGGCGCAGGGCAGTGGCTCGGTACAGCGTACGCCGGGCAGTCTGTCCACCGGCGGGCAGTCTGCGGTGGGGCGCAGCTATCAGGTCGGGGGGGCGCTGTCGTGGGAGCTGGATCTGTTCGGGCGCCTTCGCAGCCTTAACCAGCAGGCGTTGGAATTGTATCTGGCACAGGATGAAACCCGGGCCGCCGCGCAACTGGCGCTGATCGCCGAAACCGCCAACGCTTATCTTACGCTGCGTGCCGATAGCGAACTTCTGGCGCTGGCGCAGGAAACGCTGAGCTCACAGCAGGCGGCCTTTGGGCTGGTAGAACAAAGCTTCCGGCTCGGTGTGGCGACCGAACTGGATCGCAGCCAGGCGGAAGTTGGGGTACGGACGGCGCAGCGCGATTTGGCCCAGTATCGGCGTCAGGTTCGTCAGGACAACAATGCCCTGACGCTGTTGGTTGGGCAGCCGTTGGGCACGGAGACGAGCGCGCGTCTGGCGCAGGCCAACACCTTGCCGGACGACCTGTTGCCGGAAACCATCCCGGCCGGGCTGCCGGCAGATTTGCTGACCCGGCGGCCGGATATCCGAGCGGCAGAGCATCAGCTGCGCGCCGCCAATGCCAATATCGGCGCGGCGCGGGCGGCGTTCTTTCCGTCCCTCAGCCTGACCGGTTTCGGCGGCACGGCCAGCGCCGGCCTGGACGGTTTATTTTCTGCCGGTTCCGGCGCCTGGAGTTTTGCGCCGCAGCTCTCGCTGCCTATCTTCTCCGGCGGCTCTTTGCGTGCGGGGTTGGATTTGGCGGAGGTGCAAAAACGCATCGAGGTGGCGCGTTATGAGCAGGCGATACAGCAAGGGTTTCGCGAAACCGCCGATGCGCTGGCCGGTCGCGACACGCTGGATGAGCAAATCCGGGCGCAAACGCAGTTGGTGGCGGCCAATCAACGCGCTTACAGCCTGTCGCAGCAGCGTTTTCAGCAGGGCGTGGATAACTACCTGAACGTGCTGGATTCCCAGCGTTCCCTGTACGCGTCGCAACAGGTGTTGGTGGATACGCGGCTGGCGCGATTGACCAATCTCGTCGATCTTTACCGTGCGTTGGGCGGAGGATGGCGGGAGTAACGGTTTTGGCAACAGGCGCGGGGTTCACCGCGCCTGAAGGGCCTGAGTTAACTGAGCTGGTAACGGCTGTCCGGCTGTGCGGCCGCCGGCAAATCTGTTTCGTCGTTCATTTCGCGCAGGTTGATCTCAATGGCGTTGCACATGGCATTGAGCGGCAGGTCATTGGCGGCGGTGCCGAACGGATCTTCCAATTCTTCCGCCAGCGAGTCCAGCGAGATGAAGGTGTAGGAGATAAACACCGACACCAGCGGCGTCATGTAATGCAGATCCGGCACCAGCGCGAAAGGCAGCAGGGTGCAGAACAGGTAGACCGTACGATGAACGATCAGGCTGTAGGCAAAGGGGATCGGCGTATTGGCGATGCGTTCGCAGCCACCGAGGACCTCCGACAGCCGGTTGAGATTTTGGTCGATGCTGTGAAACAGCATGTCCGACAGCTGTGCCGATTGTCGTTTTTCGCCCAGCCATTGGCCCATCATCAACAGCAGCCGGTTGCAGGGGGACATGCTGTTTTCTATCGCTCGCAAATCGACGTTGGGCAGCAGCCGTTGCAGGTCGGCGCTGCTATCGGTGCCGCGCAGCTGGTGTTTCAGACAGTAACTGAAGGCGATCAGCAGGGCGGCAAACTCGCGCGCCGCCTGATCCTGCTGCGGCAGCAGGCTTTTTATCTGACGCAGCAGCGAGCGCTGAACGATCAGCAGGCTGCCCCACAGCAACCGGGCTTCGGTGAAGCGCGCATAGCTGACGCTGTTGCGAAAACCGAGGAAGATAGCGATCGCTACCCCCAGCAGGCTGAAAGGCGCCAGGGTCAGTTTGACACCCAGATGTTCGTACCACTGGAAGCACAGCACGGCGACGATGGACATCGCCACGTTGAGGCTGAGGCGAAACAGAATTTTGGATAGCACCGAACCGTGCCAGACGAAGAGCCGCCTGAACCAGTGTTGCTGAGGTCTGACAATCATATGTGTGCTGATGACTGGGGAATGAGAGCCGCTGTTGTAACAGATTTGCGGTCGGTACATCAACGTTCTGAGTATGAAAAGTTAAAAAGCCCGCCGAAGCGGGCCCAAAGTCTTCGCCATCAGCGGAACGGCGGCTCGTTAAAGGTGCGCAACTTGCGCGAATGCAGGCGATCGCCCTCGGCGCGCAGCAGGTCGATAGCGCAGATACCGATCTGCAAGTGTTCCGAAATCGCCCCTTCATAAAAGCGGTTGGCCTGGCCGGGCAGCTTGATTTCACCGTGCAGCGGTTTGTCGGACACGCACAGCAGTGTGCCGTAAGGCACCCGGAAACGGTACCCCTGAGCGGCGATGGTGGCGCTTTCCATATCCACCGCGACGGCGCGGCTGAGGTTGAATCGCAGCGCCGAAGCGGAATAGCGCAGCTCCCAGTTGCGATCGTCGGTGGTGACCACGGTGCCGGTGCGCAGGCGTTGTTTTACCTCTTCGCCGGGCATGCCGCTGACCATTTTGGTGGCGTCATACAGCGCACGCTGTACTTCGGCAATGCTGGGGATCGGGATATCCGGCGGCAGTACCGAGTCCAGCACGTGATCGTCACGCAGGTAGGCGTGCGCCAGCACGTAGTCGCCAATCGACTGGCTTTCGCGCAGGCCGCCGCAGTGGCCGATCATCAGCCAGGCGCTGGGGCGCAGCACCGCCAGATGGTCGCAGATGGTTTTGGCGTTAGAGGGGCCGACGCCGATATTGATCAGCGTGATGCCCTGGCCGGTGCGCGAGATCAGGTGGTAGGCCGGCATCTGGTGATTTTTCCAGGCCAGGTCGGAGACCGCCTGATCCGGTGCGGTGGTTTCCGGCGTGATATAGATGCCGCCGGCGCTCGACAGCGCAATATAAGGGCTGGCCGGGTCGGCTATTTCGGCGCAGGCCCAGCGGACAAACTCATCCACATAGCGGGTGTAATTGGTGAACAGCACGAAGGGCTGAAAATGCTCCACCGGGGTGCCGGTGTAGTGCCGCAACCGCGCCAGCGAAAAGTCGGCGCGCAGGGCGTCGAAGTGCGAAAGCGGGAAGGTGCTGGTGGCGTGAAACAGGCCATCGGCGGTCTCGTCGCCAATTTGCGCCAGCTCGGTGGTGGGGAAATGCTGCGCCAGGCTGGCGCTCATCGACCGATCCAGCATCAGGTTTGAACCGTCGATCACGTAAGGGAAAGGAATTTCCTGCTGTGACGGCCGCACTTCAATATGCGCATCGTACTCCCCGGCCAGCATGGTCAACTGCTCGGTCAGATAATGGCGGAACAGGTGCGGGCGGGTGATGGTGGTGGTGTAGCAACCGGTGTGGGTGAAGCGGCCATAGGCGCGGGTTTTGGTTTGACCGGGCGATTTTCCATCCCAACTGACGCGCAGCTCAGGGTAAACAAATAGCCCTGCCGCGCGGATCTGCGCGTCGGGCAGACCACCGTGGCTGATAAAGTCACCGACCGCCTGGCGTAGCGCCTCAACCGAGGCGACATACAGCGCTTCCAGTTGTTCGACTGCCTGAGCGGGGGTGAGGCCGGTGCCGGATTGCTGACTGCTCATACTTTCTCCTTGGTTCTCCCGGCTATGCGGCGGGGAGGCATACGGATGCCGATGTCAATTCACAGCAACAGGTTAGCCGAAGATGGGCGCAAAAGCTTTGGAGAAACGGCAGGGGGCGAATAAATTCGCCCCGAATAACGCGGACGCCGCATGCAGCGCCATGATCAGGAGGCGGGGGCAGCCTGCTCCACTTTCAGCGAGACCAGGCCAATACCCAGTTTCTTCGGCACAAAACCGCCGCTGGCGGCTTCTTGTGGCTCCGTGGGGGCCGGAGGCGTGATGCTGATGTTTCTGGCGCCGGCAGGGTTGTCGAAGCGCAGCGTCACGGTGGTGTCCTGTTCGCTGAGCGTCACAAACTGTTCCTGACTGCCTACGCGTACCGAGATAGGTTCGCCGACGTTTTTACCGTAGGCGCGGGCACGCAGAACCAGATCGAATGCAGATGGCAGCGGATCGACGTAATCAATATTCACCGTCGGCGCCAGGTTGGCGTCTGACCAACGGCCCCAGTCCTCGACGCTGGAAACGCCGGTGATCGCCTTCACCTGTTCCGGCATGCCCGGCAGCATAAAGGCGATGGCGTCCGCGTGATATTTAACGGCGGCGTCATCCACTTTCAGTTTGTCGACGGCGCTTTGGTAAGCGGCAATGCTATCGTCTGGCCGGCTGTTAAAGTCTATTTTGCCGCGATAGCTGCCCCCTTTGGCCTGCACGATGTGCGGAGGGGCGGCCAGGCTGCCCGACGCGACGCAGGTGTCGGTGCTTAACGCCAGTTCTGGCGACCACACCCGACCGATTTCATAACACTTGTCGACCCAGACGAATTTCTCGCCTGCGCCCAGCCCGGCAAGCTGTTTTTTAAGCGGCGTGGACAGGTAGACGTTAAACATCGGCTCAATTTTGTTGTCCGTCACCTTCAGAATAAACGGCACCTTAAAGGTGATGCCGGAGAAGGTAAAGCGGTTGCCCCGATCGTCGAGACTGTAGTTTGTGATGCTGTTCGGGAAGCCCCACTGTTTCACCACCGCTGGCTTCCAGGCGTTGATTTTTTCGTCGATGTTCAAGAACAAAGTCGCCAACGTCGGGCTGGACAGGCTGCTTCGGCCGAGGCCAATGTAGTTATCGCCGCCCATCACGTCCAGCACGGTGGCGCCGTTGTCCAGGGTGCTGCGCTTCTCATTATGCAGCGCGGTCTGCGGGCGGGTGCCGTCGATAATAAAGAACAGGTTGCGGCGTTTCTGCCTGGTCAGGATGTCATAGGCGGTATTGTTCATCGCCAGGTGGTCCGAAGACACCACGATAACGGTATTTTTGAAGTACTCGGACGCCTTGATTTTGTCGATCAGCGCGGCGATATGCTGTTGACTGCAGGCCACTGCGCTCAGCGAACGGTTTTCTTTATTCTGCCAACGGAACGACTTTTTGCTGCAGCTGGCGGAGATAAAACCGTCCGGATGATGGGTGTCCACGGTCAAGGCAAACAGCGAGAACTTTTTGTTCTGCTTCGACAACTCGACAAACTTGTCGAACACCACGTCCAGCACGGTATCGTCGTACCAGCCCCAGTCATTTTTGTAGCCGGGGTCGCTGACCTGGTCGCGCAGTTCCTTAAAACCGTAGGCATGGTCAAAGCCGTGCGATTTCAGGAAGGTATCTTTGCCGGCGAAGGCCAGCTCGGCACCCTGATAGAAGTAGTTGTCGTAACCGGCGGATTTCAGTACGTCGCCCAGGCAGACGTTTTCCGGGTAAAAGGTGGATACGGCGCTGGAGGCGTTGCCGTCAAAGGGCGCAAACAGCGGGATACCGCACTGCGAAGACACCATTCCGGCAATGGTGTAACCGGTGCCGGGCAGCTGTTGGGTATTGCTGAAGTCGATGCTGTTCTCGCGGTGCTGGTTCAGTTCGTCGGCCAGGCCGGGGAAGGTCTGCTGATCGAAATAGGTTCTCTCCAGGCTTTCGGCATAGATATACACCAGGTTCGGCGCTTTGCCCTGTACGGTTTTCTTCGGCGCTTTGTAATAGGTGTCAAAGTCGGCGGTATCGCCGCTGATTTGGCTTTTAACCAGCAGCGAAATGTCCTGAAAGGCCGGGGTGGTGCCGACGGAAAACAGCGCCAGCAGCACGGCGACCAGGCTGTAAACCACGCTGCTGCTTTTGGCTTTGCGCCGCACCAGACTCCAGGTCAATACGGTGAAGATCAACGCCAGCACCGCCAGCAGGCCGACAAACGGCAGCAGGTATTTGCCGACGCCGGCGCCCTTCAGGCTGCTGGTGAGGGTGTAGATCACCGCATCGGTAATGCCGTCACCGGTAAAGTAGTTGCTGGCGATCAGCACCACGTTGAGGATCAGGTAGCTGCCCAGCAGCGTCAGCAGGGTGGCCAGCCACCAGCGGTTGGCGGCGGCCCGGGTCCGGTAGATTAAAATTGAGGCTAAAAAAAGTGCAAACGAGATTAATGCTGAAACCATCCACCGTACCCTGTCTGGTTAAAAAGAAATCTTAACTGCCCTGGCAAACGCCGCCGACCCCAGCACGACGCGAAAGAGGAAGGGTATAGCGCATTGAAAGCGCCAGGGTCAATGCGTGTTTGCGTTGCCCAGGCGCGGCAGAGTGCGAACGGTCGTTTTTGTGACAATAGTGTGACATGAATCACGCCGATGAGGTGAAAAGCGGCTGAATGTTGCTCATCCGACGTTTGGCTCTAGCCTTAATGGAGAGCGTCAACGAAACACCTTCACCCTTTGTTCAGGAGAAAACCATGCAGAGCATTCCCGCCGCCGTACTCGCTGATTTGGCCCCGCAGGGGATGCTGCGGGCGGCCATCAATCTGGGCAATCCGGTGTTGGCGCAGAAGGGGCCAGACGGCGAACCTCAGGGGGTTTCCGTGACGCTGGCCCGCGCATTGGCCCGCGAGTTGGGCGTGGCGCTGGAGTTGGTGACCTATGATGCCGCAGGCAAGGTTTTTGCCACGTTGGAAACCGGAGACTGGAATATCGCCTTTATGGCCATCGAACCGGTGAGGGCGGCACAAATTGCGTTCAGTGCGCCTTATGCGATCATTGAGGGGACCTATCTGGTGGCCCAGGCGTCTCCCTGGCAGCAGGTTGCCGAACTCGACCGGTCCGAGGTGCGCATTGCCGTAGGCCAGGGAGCGGCTTACGATCTGTACCTGTCGCGCACCTTGAAGCATGCGCAACTGGTGCGTGCCGATACCTCCGCCGACGCGATAGCTTTGTTTCTCGAACAGGGGTTGGATGCGGCCGCAGGCGTGCGTCAGCCGTTGCTGGCCGCCGCGGCGGAAAATCCGGGGTATCGGGTGCTGGCTGGGCATTTCACCGCTATCCAGCAGGCGATGGCGGTTCCGCGACAAAAAGCGTCGGGGGCGGACTATGTACGTGATTTTGTGGAGCGGTGCAAGGCAAGTGGCCTGGTGCTGCAGGCTTTGCAACGCAGCGGTCAGGGGGATGTTACCGTCGCGCCTTCTGCCTGAGGGGGGAATGGCAGGGGCGCTGCATACTGCGCCCCCGATAAAGCGAACAACGTTTAATGCAGCTCCACCGCGTACTGTTCCACCGGGGTGATTTTCTTGATCAGCTTGTTGTCGAACAGGAACTGTTCGTAAGCCTGGTAGCGGGCCTTGTCCAGCCTGGCCGGATCGGTTGCGAACAACGGCAGGCTGGCTTGCCAGGCCTGTTTGTTCAGCTCGGTATTGAGTTCCGGATGGGCTTTGGCGAACGCCAGCCAGCTTTCCTGTGGGTGGGCGTGCAGGTAGTCGCTGCCTTTTTTCAGCGCCACGAGGAATTTTTTGATTTTCGGCTCGGCCAGCGCGTCGCGGTTGGCGACGATAATCAGCTCGTCGTAGGTCGGCACGCCGTAGTCTTCCACGTTAAACACCACCGGATCTTTGCCCTGCAGTTTCAGCTCCAGCGCTTCAATATTGCGATATCCGCCGATCACCGCATCGACCTGGCCAGCCAGCAGGGCGCTGGTCAGCTGAAAGTTAACGTTGATCAGTTGGGTGTCCCTGGGGGTGAGCTTTTCATGTTCAAGCATGGTTGCCAGCGTAGCCTGTTCGATCCCGCTGACGGAATAACCGATTTTTTTGCCCTTCAGACCTGCCGGCGTGGTGATGCTTTTATCCAGCGTAATCACGGTATTGAGCGGCGAGTTGATCAGGGTGCCTACGCGTACCAGCGGCAGGCCCTGATCGGCAAAAAAGTGCAGCTGCGGCTGGTAGGTGATGGCCAAATCGGCCTGTTTTGCTGCTACCAGACGCGGCGGCAGAGCCGGATCGGAAGGAGGCACAATCTTGACGTCCAGCCCTTCGGCCTTGAAGGCCCCGATCTGCTCGGCCACCATGATGGGCGCGTGGTCGGGGTTGATATACCAGTCGAGCACCAGCGTCAGTTTTTCAGCGGCGGCGGCCTGGCCGGTCAAAGCGGCGCTGAGCAGCAGCGCGCCGACGGTTTTCTTAAGCATGGATATTCCCTTTGTCGTTGAAAGGCGATCAGTCATTTTCCGGCGCCCAGTCGATCAGGCGCAGCAGCAGCGCGTCCACCGTCACCCACAGCAAGACGGTCATCAGCACCAATATAAACAGCGCGGCAAAGCAGATGTCGGTCTGCATGCGCGCGTTGGCGTTAAGCATTACGTAACCCAGCCCTTCCGCCGAGCCAACCCATTCGCCGATGATGGCGCCGATAGGGGCGACGGCGGCGGCCATCCGCAGCCCGGAACCGAAGGCCGGTAGCGCAGCCATCAGCCGCACGTGGCGCAGTTGGGCCCAGGGAGAAGCTCGCAGGGTGCGGGCCAGATCGAGATAATCGTTATTGACCCGGCGCAGCCCATCGAAGAAGGCGGACGTGACCGGGAAGAAAATCACCAGCACCGCCATCACCACTTTGGCGCTCATGCCGAAGCCGAACCACAGCACCAACAGCGGCGCCAGAGCAAACACCGGTATCGCCTGGCTGGTCAGCACCAAGGGCATTAACCAGCGCTGCAAGCGCGGCGAAAAGATCATGCACAGCGCCAGCGAGGCACCGAGCAAAACCCCGGCCAGCAAACCGCAGGCGATCTCCGAGGCGGTGATCAGCGTGTGATAAGCGAGGTAAGCACGGTTGTCCCACAGCGCCTGTGCCACCGCCGAGGGGGAGGGCAACAGGAAGGCAGGGATATCGCCCAGCGTGACCAGCCCCCAGAGCAGCAACAGGCCGACGAACACCGTCAGGCTGCGACGCATCCGCGACAGACGGCTTTCAGGCAGGGTTTTCATCCGGCGGCCCTCACGAGTTGCAGCAGCAACTCGCTCTGGCTTTTCAACAACTGAGGATTGTCCGGCGCTCGTGGCGGTAAGCCCTCGATAACATGGCTGTCGTCCAGCCCCGCCGGATAACGGGACAGCACCAGCAGGCGGTGGCTGAGGCGGCAGGCCTCCATGGGGTCGTGAGTGATCAGCAGCACGGTATGCTGCGCCAGCAGTTCGGCGGCCAACTGCTGGATCATGGCGCGGGTAATGGTATCCAGCGCCGAGAAGGGTTCGTCCATCAACACAATCGGCTGACGTTCATACAGGGTGCGGGCAATAGCGGCACGTTGACGCATGCCGCCGGACAGCGCGGCGGGCAAGCTGCGGCCATAGCCGCTCAGCCCCACGCGTTCCAGCAAATGCTCCGCCCAGGCGCGGTCGACCTTTTCGCCGCGCAGCCGCGCGCCGAGGCTAATATTCTCGTCAATTGTCAGCCAGGGATAGAGCAGATCCTTTTGCCCCATATAGGCGATACGCCCGGCGATCGGCAGGCCATCGCTGCCGATAACCGTACCGGAAGTGGGTTTCGCCAGTCCGGCGATGATCTTCAGCAGGCTGGTTTTCCCCGCGCCGCTGGCGCCGAGCAGGGCAACGAAGCTGCCGCCGGCGATATCGAACTTCAGACCATCGAAAATCACCTGCTGACCAAAGCGCAGGGTCAGATCCCGTACCTGAATACCGGGCCGGGCGTTGCCGTGCTGCGTGTCGCCGAGGCTCATTGGGCATTCAACCCCATCTGCCAGAAGGCGGATTCCAGGCGGGTGGCGGTGGTGAAAATCGCCGACAGTTCGTTCAGACGGCTTGGGGCACCCCGCTGGAGGCCAACGTTTTCCAGCAGGTCGAGGGAGGCTTGTACGCCGCTCAGATACGCGGGATCACCATAGTTGCGGATCCACGAGGAATAGGGATTGCCTTCCATCACCGTGTTGGGATCGTTGAGCAGACGCAGGCCGATTTCGGCATAGCCAGCGACGCAGGGCATTAAGGCTACCAGCAGATCCAGAGCGTCCCCGGCGTGGCCGATATCGAGTACGTAGCGGGTGTAGTTCAGGGTTTCCGGCGCTTCGGGTTCGGCGGCTATCTGCGGTTCGCTCAGCCCCCAGTCGGCGCAATAGGCCAGGTGCAGGGGCAGTTCGGCGACAATGGCATTGAGCGAAGCGGTGGCAGCGCGCATTTCCGGCAGGGTGCGCAGTTTGCTGACCAGCAGGGCATAGGCTCGGGCAAAGTGGATCAGGAACAGATAATCCTGCGTCAGGTAGCGGCGAAACGCGGGTTCCGGCAGCGTACCGGCGGCCAGTTGCTGGATAAAGGGATGTGCCACATAGTCCTGCCAGTGGCCGCCGGCCTGTTGGCGCAGCTTTCCGTAAAGACCGTTTTCGAATAAGGGAGTAAACATGGGACCTCCAAAAGTGAGTGGAGATCCGGGCGTGCTGAGGTGAGGTATGAACAGGCAACCGCCGTGAGGGGATTGCCGACCGTCCCTTCGCTGGCATGACCCAGATCAGGTTCAAAGGGTTCGGCTTGCGCCATCTCAGCCCGTAACAGGACACCCCTCGGAGGAGCCTGTTATACGATATTTACTTTTTGATTACAATGCTCAGGCGATGCTTGGCCGCAGGGAAAAAGGATCCGTTTAGTGCGATCGGCCACGATATTTCTGGCCTGGAGGGGGGCATTTTTGTCACTGTAATCCGGTCATTAATGAATCTAAGGATCACCCCCATGAAGAAAATCGGATTCCTTTCTTTCGGCCACTGGACGCCTTCGTCGCAGTCGGGCACCCGTTCGGCGGCCGATGCGCTGCTGCAATCCATTGATCTTGCCGTGGCGGCAGAAGAACTGGGGGCGGATGGGGCTTATTTTCGCGTGCACCACTTTGCCCGCCAGCTTGCCTCGCCATTCCCGCTGTTGGCGGCCATCGGCGCCAAAACCCGACGTATCGAGATCGGCACCGGCGTGATCGACATGCGTTATGAAAATCCGCTTTATATGGTCGAAGATGCCTGCGCCGCCGACCTGATTTCCGGCGGGCGCTTGCAACTGGGCATCAGTCGCGGTTCTCCCGAACAGGTGATTGATGGCTGGCGTTATTTTGGCTATACGCCTGCCGAAGGCGAGACCGAAGCCGATATGGCGCGCCGTCATACCGACGTTTTGTTGGAAGCGCTGCGTGGTGAAGGCTTCGCCGAACCTAACCCGCAACCGATGTTCCCGAATCCACCGGGCCTGCTGCGGGTCGAGCCTTTCTCCGCCGGGCTGCGCGATCGCATCTGGTGGGGCGCCAGCTCGGACGCCACGGCGGTTTGGGCGGCGAAGCTGGGCATGAATCTGCAAAGTTCGACGCTGAAAAACGATGAAACCGGCGAACCTTTCCACGTGCAGCAGGCCAAGCAGATCCGCGCCTATCGCGCCGCCTGGAAGGACGCGGGCCATGTGCGTGAACCACGGGTGTCGGTCAGCCGCAGCATCTTTGCGCTGATGAACCAGCAGGATCGCAGCTATTTCGGCAACAGCGGTCAGGACAGCGATCAGGTGGGGTATATCGATCAGCAGACTCGTGCGGTATTCGGCCGTAGCTATGCTGCCGAGCCGGAGTTGTTGATCAAGCAGCTGGCGCAGGACGAAGCGATCGCCGAAGCCGATACCTTGCTGCTGACCGTGCCCAACCAGCTGGGCGTCGACTACAACGCCCACGTGATTGAGTCGATCCTGACTCATGTCGCGCCGGCGCTGGGCTGGCGCTGATGAGGGAAACGCTTCTCAAACCGGGAAGCGTTATTGACTTATCTTGTCGGTTTTGTATTTTAAGGACATGCATACATTTCTGATTATCGTCCCCGAAGGGGGCATGCTGTTCGAATCGGCGGGGATCGCCGACATCCTGATGCAGGCCAACCGCTTGCGGCCCGATGACGCGCCGCTCTACCAGATGGCGATAGTGACCACGCAAGCCCACCGGGTGGTGCATGGCTCATCCGGCTTGAATTTATTGGCCGATCATCGCCTGGCGGATCTCGACCCTGAGGTGGAACGCGATACCATCATCGTTACCGGCAAAGGTGCGACCGAGGATGAGAGCGCCTTTGTGGTGGATTGGCTCCGCCGTGCGGCCCCCAAGGCGCGGCGCGTGGCGTCCGTTTGCGGTGGCGCGATGCTGTTGGCCGAGGCCGGTTTGCTGGACGGCCGCCGGGCGACCACCCATTGGCGGCTGCTGGAAACCTTGCAGGCCCGCTTCCCCAAAGTGAAGGTCGAAAATGGGCCGATCTATGTGCAGGATGGTGCCGTTTGGACCTCTGGCGGCGTCAGCTCCGGGTTTGATCTCACTCTGGCGCTGGTGGAGGACGATTACGGTTTCGTGCAGGCCCGCGAAGTGGCGCAGGATCTGGTGATGTTTTTGCGCCGGCCTGGCGGGCAGGCGCAGTTCAGCCGTTATCCACTGAATCAGGCCAAAACACCGGGGCCTATCCGCGATCTGCAGAGCTGGATCCTGGAGAATCTGGCCGAGGATCTTTCCGTTGAGAAACTGGCCGAGCGGGTTGCCATGAGTCCGCGCAACTTTACGCGTGTGTTCACGCGCGAAACCGGCATTTCACCCGCCAAATTTGTCGAAGAAGGGCGCTTGTACATCGCCCGCCAGCGCCTGGAACAGAGTTCACAAGGCATTGAACAAATCGCCACCAGCAGCGGTTTCGGCAATGCGCTCAATCTGCGCCGCGTTTTCGAACGGCATCTGCAACTGACCCCAACCGAATACCGCGATCGCTTTCATTCACGCACTTTGGCGTAAATTGATCTACAAACGTCATTTACGACATGCTCCCCGCGGCTTAAATTTACACCAGAGCCAATAACGAAGGAGTAGATCATGGTCAAAGTAGGCATTAATGGATTCGGCAGAATCGGCAGGAATGTTTTGCGTGCTGCGTTAGGTCGCAGCGACTTTGAAGTTGTGGCGATCAATGATTTGACCGACAGTAAAACCCTGGCGCATCTGCTGAAATACGATTCGCTCTCGGGCCGGCTGGCGGCCAGCGTCGAAGCCGGTGAAAACCAGCTGCTGCTGGACGGCAGGCCAATTCATGTCTTCTCTGAAAGAGATCCGGGCGCCATTCCATGGAAAAGCGTGGGCGTTGACGTGGTGATCGAAGCGACCGGTTTTTTTGCCGATAAAGCCAAGGCAGAAGTCCATATCACCCGGGGCGGCGCCAAACGAGTAATCATCTCTGCGCCGGCTAAAGACGACGACATTACGATAGTGATGGGCGTTAACCAGGATCAGTACGATCCGGCCAAGCATCGCGTGGTCAGCAACGGCAGTTGTACCACCAACGGTTTGGCACCCGCCGCGCAGGTGCTGCATCAAGCCTTTGGCATTGAGTACGGCCTGATGAACACCACCCATGCTTACACCAACAGCCAGGCCCTGCACGATCAGCCGGAAAAAGATTTACGGGGTGCCCGTGCCGCTGCGGAGTCGATTGTGCCTTACTCCAGCGGCGCGGCGAAAGCGCTCGGCAAGGTGATCCCGAGCCTGGATGGCCGCCTGACCGGTTATTCGCTGCGGGTACCGGTGCCGGTAGTCTCTATCGTCGACCTGACGGTCACGCTGAAACGCGAAGTGACCGGCGAAGAGATCAACGCCGCTTTCCGTCAGGCTGCGGAGTCAGGGCCACTCAAGGGGATCCTTGGCTACAGCGATGAACCTTTGGTGTCGAGCGATTATAAAGGCGACCCGCGCTCGTCGATTATCGATGGGCTTTCAACGCTGGTGATCGGCGGCAAGTTGGTCAAGGTTCTTGCCTGGTATGACAACGAGTGGGGGTTCTCTAACCGCCTGGTCGACCTGGCGGTGCTGATGGAAAAACGCGGGTTGTAGGGGCCTCGCTGGCGAATATGTCCGTCCTTTCACTCAGGCAATAGCCCCCATCAGGGGCTATTGAGGTCGTTGACAAAGTGCTCTGTTGTTTAATGGTAGGGGCGCTGCATGCTGCGCCCAATAGCATAATCAATGGGTTAAATCGGGTCGAATATGTTCGACCCTTACCGGTTTAGCCTTTTCGAGTGTTTGTCAGTAGTCTGAATAGCCCCCTCCAGGGGGCTATTCAACGTCAATTCAGAGCTGTGCAATACGCATTAACTCTTCTTTGGCCCCAGGGGCCACCGCCAGCACCGGCCCGCCGCGCAGCAAATGTTCCCCGTCGGTATTGAACGGGTGGGTCCAGCCACCGGCTTCGTTCACCAGACAGTAACCCGCCAGACAGTCCCAGGCGTGCATGTAGGGTTCGTAATAGCCCACCAGCCGTCCTGCCGCCACCCAGGCCAACATCATGGCGCCGGAGCCGTTGCGGAAGAAACTGCCGCCCACGGCGGTGATTGCGGCGGCAATTTCACCGACGCGTTCCGGTTTAACATAGCTGTTGGCGCCAAAACCGGTGACGTGGTTTTGCAAGGTGCGCTTTGGATCCACCTGCAGCGTTTTGCCATTGAGGGTCGCACCCGCGCCGCGAGCGGCCTTAAAACACTCTTGCTGACAGGGGGCGACGATCACGCCGATTACCGGCTCGCCGTGATGGATAACGGCCACCGACACGCACCAGTTCGGCATGCCGTTAACGAATGGGCTGGTGCCGTCGATCGGATCCACTACCCAGGTGTAACCGGAATCGCCGGGTTGCAGGCCAAACTCCTCGCCCAGGAAACCGTCTTGCGGGAATTGGCGGGCGATGTGTTCGCGGATCAGCAGTTCAACCTCGCGATCGGCAATCGAAACCACGTCTTGCGCATCGCGTTTGGTTTCAATCACCAGGCTTTCGCGGCGATTAAAATAATCCAGCGCCTTGGCCCCGGCTTCGTGGGCTGCCTGTTCCGCCAGCGTCAGGCGCTGGGCAATCTGTTCGTTCATCTTCATTCCTTAACGTTGTTAGGATCACTGGGCAATCAGTGCCAGACCCTGAGTTTTGAAGTCAATGGCCACGCGGGTGGTCGGTGCCAGTTGGCGCTCCATCTGCACATCGACAATAAACAGCGCGCCGAGATCGGTTTTTACTTCATATTCGATATGGTCCCCAAGCCAGGTGCTGTGGGTGACTTCACCGTTCAAGGCGCCGCTTTGCTCCGGCAGCAGGGTAATGAACTGTGGGCGCACCGACAGTTGCGCTGCGCCGGGACGCGCCTTGGCACCCGGTACCCGGTACTGGCGGCTGCCGAGGGTGATCAGCGCTTCCCCGCCTTCCACTTGTTCTATGTCACAGGGCAGGATATTGGCTTCGCCCATAAAGTCGGCGATAAACACCGACGCCGGCGAGTGGTAAAGCTCCTGCGGCGCACCCTGCTGGGCAATATGCCCTTCTTTCATGACGATAATCTTATCGGAGACCGCCAGGGCTTCTTCCTGATCGTGGGTGACGTACACCGCGGTAAAGCCGAGGCGCTGCTGCAAATCGCGGATCTCGGTGCGGACACGGCGACGCAGCCGTTCGTCGAGGTTGGATAAGGGTTCGTCGAGCAGCAGCACCTGCGGTTCCAACACCAGGGCACGCGCCACGGCGATGCGCTGTTGCTGGCCGCCGGACAGCTCAGAGGGCAGGCGTTGGCCCATGCTTTCCAGACCGACCAGTTTCAGCCCTTCACGGGCCCGATCCTGCGCCTCCTTACGCGACAGGCCGCTGGCCAGCAGGCCGTACATCACGTTATCCAGAGAGTTCATGTGCGGGAACAGCGCGTAGGATTGAAACACCATCGCGACGTCACGTTCGTTGGCGGGCAGGTGTGTGACTTCCTTGCCGCCAATCAGAATACGGCCTGAGGTCGGGTGTTCCAGGCCGGCCAGCAGACGCAGGGTGGTGGTCTTGCCGCAGCCGGAAGGCCCGAGCAGCGTCACCAGCGTGCCGGGCTCGACGGTGAGTGAAAGCCCGGGCAAGGCGGTGAAATCGGCAAACTGTTTGGTGACGTTCTCAAACACCACCGAGCCGGAACGAATGGCAGTCATACGGCATTCTCCTGATGTAGGGCCGGTGGAGGCGTCACCGGCGGTGTGGCAATACGGATGGCGCGGCGCAGGCGACGTTCGCCCACCAGCAGCTGGAAAGTGAGGATCACCGCCAGCATCACCACGATAAGCACGGAGGAGTAGGCGATGGCCACGCCGTATTCCCCGTTTTCGACCAGCCCGACGATGTAGGAGGTGGCCATGTTGTACTGGGCGCTGACCAGGAAAATCACCGCGCTGATGGAGGTGATCGCGCGCACAAAGGCGTAAACCAGCGCCGCGCTGATGGCCGGTTTCAACAGCGGCAGGATCACTTTACGCAGGGTGCGGTAACTGCTGGCGCGCAGGGTCAGCGAGGCTTCATCCAGGCTGCGATCCAGTTGGCTCATGGCGGCGATCCCGCCCCGAACGCCGACCGGCATATTGCGGAACACAAAGCAGGCGACCAGGATCAGGGCGGTGCCGGTGATTTCCAGCGGCGGCAGGTTGTAGGCCATGATGTAACTGACGCCGATCACCGTGCCGGGGATGGCAAAGCTGAGCATCAGCATAAACTCGAAGGTCTGGCGACCGGCGAACTTCTGCCGCACGATCAGCCAGGCGGTGAGCAAGCCGACGATGGCCGTGAGCGGCGCGGCGATCAGGGCAATTTCCAACGTGGTCCAGAACGAGTTCCAGGCGACGCCAGTCCAGACGATTTGGCCGCTGTTCCAGTGGAAACCAAAGGCGCGAGCGTAATGGCCCAGCGTCAGGCTGCTGTCGAGTCCCCATGACTGCACGAAGCCGCCGATCAGGATCATGCCGTAGATGACCAGCGTGAACAGGCCCCAGGGGATCACCAACGCGTATACGCCGTAGCGCAAACCCCGCGGCAATCCACAGTGGGTGCCGGAATCCCCTTTGCCGGTAACGGTGGCGAAGCTTTTTCCTGCCAACCACAGGCGCTGTAAAATAAAGGCGCTGAGGGTAAAGCACAGCAGGATAATCGCCAGCACGGCGGCGCGGCTCGGATCGTTTTGCGCGCCGACCACCGAGAAGAAGATTTCGGTCGACAGTACGCCGTGGCTGCCGCCCAGCACCATGGGGTTACCGAAGTCCGCCATGCTTTCGATAAAGCTGATCAGGAAGGCGTTAGCCAGCCCGGGCGCCATCAGCGGCAGGGAAACGTAGCGGAAAGTGCGCCAGCGGTTGGCGCGCAGCGTTTGCGAAGCCTCTTCCAGCGAGGGGCTGACGCCTTCCACCACGCCAATCAAAACCAGAAAGGCAATCGGGGTAAAGGAGAGCACCTGAGCAATCCAGATGCCGGTCAGGCCATAAAGCCAGCGGCCGGGCTCAATGCCGAACACCCCGGCGAGCAGCTCGGTCACCACCCCGGCACGGCCAAACAGCAGCATCAGCGCCAGGCCGATCACGAACGGCGGCGTAATGATCGGCAGTACCGTCAACATACGCAGCCCTTTTTTGAACGGCAGCGGCGTACGGGTGGCAGCCAGGGCAAAAGCCAGGCCGAGCAGCGTGGATCCGCTGGCGGTCATCAGCGCCAGCGTCAGAGTGCGCCAGGCGGTGCCGCAACTGCCGCCCTTCAGGCAGCTCAGGCTCCAAATGGCCGGATCCTGCATATTGGCGATCAGGCCGTCTGGCTTGAACGATCCGTCCACGTCCTGCACCGAGGCGACAAACATGCTCAGTACCGGGTAAAGCACGAAGGTGGTGACCAGCGCGACCAGCAGCACAATGGCGGCGACCACAAAGGCATCGCCCTTGAGCACGCCGCGTTCGGCAAGCGCGAAAGAGAACAGCAGCAAAAATGTGGTGATCAGTAAAATAGCGCCGGCGCCAAAGGCGGGCTGGCCGTCGCTGAGTGCGCCGAACAGGTGTTCGCTCCACTGCCAGTTCCAGCCGCTGTAACCAATGGCATGGCCTTCAAACAGCAGAAAGACCACGCCGATCAGGCTGGCAGCGGTCAGCAACTGCGAGCGAAAACGGCCAATTTGCAGCAGGCGAGCTAAGGCGCAAACCAGCAGCATCAGCAGGGCAACCGCCAGCCAGGGGCGTTGAAACGTCAGTATTTGCCACAGCGCGGGTGCACTCGCCTGATCCTGCCACAGCGTACTTAGCCAGCCAAAGTCGAAGAACCCGGCTTCCTGGCTGTACCAGGGCAGCACCAACAGTGCCAGTGCGCCCAGCACGAGGGCCCCGTCAAGGCGGCGGTTTTGAGCATTCATCTTAACCTCGAGAGTTCATATGTCCTTCACCGCGCCCTGCATGGGCGAGCGTGACCTCGCCCGATTTATTGCAGAGCGCATCGCATGCGTGAGGGAAGGGCTTGAATTACTGGGCGCTGGCGCCGATCTCTTTATCCCAACGGCTGAGCAGGGCCTTGCGTTTTTCTGTCGCGCCGTAGGTTTTAAAGTCGTAATCGATCAGTTTGATGTTCTCGAAGCGCGGTGCGTATTCGGAAATAGCCGCGTTGCGATTTGACGGCAACTGGAAGGATTTGGCGTCTTTCATGTGCGATTGGGCGTCGGCGCTGAGCGCCCAGTCGTACCACACTTTGGCTTCCTTGAGGTTGCGCGCGCCTTTCACGATCGACATGGAGCCAATTTCAAACCCGGTCCCTTCGCAAGGGGCAACCGCCTTGATCGGGAAGCCATCTACCTGCATCGCGACGGCATCGTGCATAAAGACTATGCCGACGGTGGTTTCGCCGCGCGCCGCCGCTTTCACCGGGGCCGAGCCGGATTTGGTGTACTGCGAAATATTGGCGTTAAGCTTTTTCAGGTAGTCGAAGGCCGGCTCTTCCCCCATGATTTGCACCAGGGTGGCGAGGGTGTTGTAAGCGGTGCCGGAAGAGTTCGGGTTGGCCATTTGGATTTCGCCTTTGTAAGCCGGATCCAGCAGATCGCTCCAGCAGGCGGGCACCTGGAGTTTTTTCTCTGCCAGCAGCTTGGTGTTGTAACCCCAGCCCAGCGCCCCGGCGTAGACGCCGACGGTTCGGTAGCCGGCACTTTCCGCCTGTTTGCGCGCCCAGTCGTGCTGTTGGTCCAGCAGCGGTGACTGGTAAGGCTGGGTTAGCCCCTCGTCGGCGGCCTGCATATGTGGATCGCCGGTACCTGCCCACCAAATATCGGTGCGCGGATTGCGGGCTTCGGTACGAATACGTGCATAGGCTTCCCCGGCGGAGAGGCGCACCATACTGACTTTGATATCCGGGTGCTGTTTCTCAAACAAATTGGTCATTTGCTCACAGACCACCACGTCGGCGGAGCAGATCATATTCAGTTTCCCGGCAGCCTGAGCTGGCAGGGCAGAGAGTGCTGTGCCGGCGGCGAGGACCGCCATCAGAGTAACGCGTTGCATGGTGTTCTCCTTGGTTGTGTAGGGTGGCGATACGTTGTCGCCTATTCTTTTTGCACGTGTGTGCAAATAACTAGAGGATAAAAATTGTGCTGTCAATCGCGTGATGAAACAATTCAACCTACCCGTCACAAAAATGAAACAAAATGACCGCTAAAAATTTGCACAGCTTTGCAAAATGCGGCAAACTTTTCTCAGAGCGCGTAACGGATGGAAGTGAAGATGGCGATGGACAAGGCGATGATCAGTGCAAAAGACGTGGCGGAACTGGCCGGAGTCTCCCGTTCGGCGGTCTCGCGGACCTATACACCCGGCGCCAGCGTGTCGGCGGCAACCCGTGAAAGGGTGATGCGGGCGGCCGAGGAACTGGGTTATCACGTTAACCATTTGGCGCGGGGACTGGTACGCAACCGCAGCGGCATTGTCTGCCTGATCGTTTCGGAGCTGGCGACGCCTTATCGAGCCAGCCTGGTGCGATTGTTGACCCAGCATCTGCAGGATGCGGGGAAAATCGCCATGTTGATCAACACCGATCGTTCCGATGACAGCGTGTCCCAGGCATTGCAGCAGGCGATTAACTTCCGCGCAGATGCTTCTTTTGTGCTCTCCGGCATGCCGGACAGCGGCATTGCCCGCCTGTGCCACAAGCACGGCCAGCGGCTGGTGCTGATCAACCGCAACGATACCTTGCCCGGCTCGCTCAGCATCCGGCTGGATAACGAAGAGGCGGCCGGCAGGGTGGTAATGGCGTTTGCCCGAGCGGGCTGCCGACGCATCGCCTTCGCCAACTCTTTGGCCGGTACGCCTAGCCTGATGGCTCGTGAACGCGGTTTTCTCCAGGCGGCGGAAGCGGCAGGGCTGCAGGTGAGCGTCGAGCGGTTTGGCACCACCTCTTATGAGAGCGGCCAGATCCTGGCGCACCGTTTGCTGACCCGACGTGAACGGCCTGACGCGGTATTCTGCGTCACCGATTTGCTGGCCTGCGGTTTTATGGACGAGGCACGCCATCGTTTTGGGCTGCGCATTCCGGAAGATCTTTGCGTTGCGGGTTACGACGATATTCCGCAGGCGGCGTGGTCTTCTTATAACCTCACCACCTTTACCCAGCCGGTGGCGTTATTTGCTCAGGATGCGGTTTCCTGGCTGATGGCGCAAGAGCAGAAGGAAGAGAATACGATGCCGGCGCTGGGCCAGGAAATGCCGGGTGAAACCCGGCTGTATCATGCTGATTTCGTCTGGCGCGGCACCATCCGCGGCGGCTGAGTGTCCTTATTTCAGATTGCGCATGGCGCGTTGGCAGATCCGACGGGTCGCTGCGGACGGGGGGCCTGTAGCCATTCCTGACACAAACCCGATACCCATTCTGGCCGCTGTTTCAGCTCGGCAATGTGAGCGCGCCAAACGCCACGGGGGTACAGTGTCTCGCTGATGAAGCGGCACAAACGTTCGGAAGGCGAATCAGTCCAGATCACCAGGTGTTGGATAGCGTTATCTAAAGTGCGGGCAAAGAAGGGTTACATAGCGTTCGTAACGATGATGTGATTAATCTTCGCCGCTTAGGATACATGTCCGCTTATGCAAAGCGGACGTTATGCTAATCAATGATGAGGTGGTCAGGCTGAGTAGTACGTTTAGCCAGTTTCTTTTGAAGTATTATGACCATTACGGGAAATCCAGATGCGGCTAATGCACTGACAACTAACAGTCTGTTCAGATTTTGCGTTGTTATTCCCTGGTCAGGTAGCAATAAGGAAGACAGAAAGAATGCGAGAGTTGTTATCAGGGACATAATTGCTGTTTGTAGTGAAGAAAAACCGGCTCGTTGTTCATCCTCAGGATAGTGGACAGCAACCGACGAAGCGGAAACAAGTCGGCTATATGAGGCTCCAAGAAATAAGGTAATAAATAGAACTGCATTATGATAGCCCATCGCAGGAATCAGCAAACTTGCCAAAAAGAACAGAGTTGAAATTGTTGCCAACATAAGAGCAGATAAGCGTGATGTTAGAACACCTGTTATTTTTGTAGAAAGATAACCTGCAACACCTCCACTTAAGAATAATAAAGGTAATAGGTCTTGCTGTGCTCCCATAGAGTGCATCATTAATGGAGTCAAAATGGGAATAATTAGCATTGGACTAAATTGTACTATTGCAGTACAAGAGGCGAAAAGTAAGGTTTGGGTATCAATAGATAGATTACGCCTCACGCTTGATGGAACCGTATCCTTGGGGATAATAAATACTATCAACGGTAAAGACAGTAGGCAAAGTGAACTGATTAACCATAGCGCAGTATGCCAACCATAGTGTATACACAAAAATAATATAGCTGGCATGCCGACGATACTCACCATCGAGAATGATGCGATCACCGTTGCCAGCATCTTTCCACGTAAGTTAGCTGGGGCATAATTGATCAAAATGCTCGTGCCTACCCCCATTGTGGTTCCGCCAATCAATCCTGCGAAAAATCGTAGTGCGAGCAAAGTGTCAAAATGAGTAGTGAGTGTGGAGAAAAATGTTAATACTGCCAACAGCACCATATTATTGACCAGGAATTGTTTTTTATTAAACCGGTCGATCATATAAAAAGCAACAATTCCAGAAAGGACGGCACCCAGTGTGTACATACCAGAAACATAGCCAGAAAATGACACAGGAACCGAAAATTCGGCTGCCATAAAAGTAAACACAGGTGTTAACGCCATATACTCCAGCGCATTAGTGAATTGGATAAAAGCCATAACAATGGCTATCCGCATGAGGGCCTTATAATTAAATGTCTCTGTGACCAGTGGCATAGCAAGCAACCTATGGATAAAAGATGCCCTGAGTGTAACTGCTATCAATGGTGTCTATTATATGGTAGAAATGGCGTTCATTATTATCAAATGTGGGATAGTTGATGCGTTCGGCTCTTGATTTTAATACCCTAAAAGTGTTTGTGGCCGTGGTTGAAAGAGAAAGTTTTGTTGGGGCATCGAAAGTCCTTGAAATGCCGACATCAAATGTGAGCCGTTGTATTTCTCAGTTAGAAGAAAAACTGAATCTTAAGCTTATTGAGCGCAGTACCCGACACATGAAACTCACCCAGGCGGGGCACTTGCTCTATACCCGAGCGAAGCCATTACTGGAGGCGCTTGAGCAAACTGAGACAGAATTAACGTTGCGTCAAATGCAACTCAAGGGGCCATTACGCATCTGTATTCCCAATGAAATAGGTCCTGCATTGCTGGGTTCTATTGTTGCCGATTTCGCCTGTCTGTATCCGGACCTGGAGATCAGCTGTGTCACAAATTTGTCTGGTTTTGAATCCCTGCGTGATGATTTGGATTTAGCTATCATTGTCAGCCGTGGTCAGATGGACGACAGTGACTATATAGCCCGTCATCTCATGACTATCCCTTGCACCATCGTTGCAGCCCCCTCCGTCATTGAGCGTTATGGGACCCCTTCTCATATCCAGCAGTTTGAAGAATTACCCTGTATTACAACGGTAAGTGCACTGAAAGGAGCGCCCTGGCAGTTTGTCAATATAAAGGGGGGATTCGAGACAATAAAGGTTAATGGACATTATCGGGTAAACAGCGGAGAGATGGCTGGTCGAGCTGCGGTATCAGGTGTCGGTTTTGCAATTCTATCGAAACAGGCCTGCCAACCCTACATTAGCGATGGACGGTTAATCGAGGTTAAGTTCGAACAATCGGCAGCCCCATTGCAATTGTTCGCTATTTATTCTGATCGACGTTACTTGCCCGCTAAAACAAGAGCGCTCATTGATTTCATGCACCAGAAATTGAGCAATATACCCTCAGTAACATAAGGCGGCATTGAATCGCTACAGAGTGCCCAGTTGGCACAATGAATCTCCACTTAACGCAGAACGTCCGCTGTTCGCATAGCGGACCTTGCTAAGTTCGTACTGTGCTAACTCTTAGGGAAAAGATCACAGCAACCATCGTCCTCGAGAAAACCTGGGAGAGGGTATGTATTCTCACGCTGGAAAATAAAATGCCTTACAGGGACTGATTTATGGTCGGGGTAGCATAACAAATAACAATAATGACAACAGATGCATAGCCATGACAAAGGCTGCCAGCGCCATCAGACCATGAGTAATAAATTCTGCGCTCACAAGTGACCCCAGTGTCACCATAGTAAAAGTGAAAAACGCAATCAGAGCGGCCCCTCTTGCATTATTGTCTCCTGAAATCACAATACCAAGGTAAAATCCAGTCGGGCCTCTCAGACCAATTGCAATCCCCATGGGGGCAAACAGCGCTGCTAAAACATAGGTGCCAGTGCCATTCAGCATGCCATATCCGGTCAGTGCGATGGCACTTGATAAGGCCAGACATGTACCTACCATGATGACTTTATCTGCACCGTATTTTTCTGCCAGCCTTGGGGAGAGATTAGCAGCCACGATGTATCCAGCAATATTGGTGACCTGCATGATGATAAAATCGTTGAGGGTACCGTGCATCGTCAGCGTGATAACCGTTGGCGCGCCAAAAACAAATGTGATCATCCCTCCTACCGTCAGAGCATGAGTCAGCGCATAACGCAGGTAAATAGGATTTCGCAATAAACTTGTGAAATCCCCTGAGGAACGGTGACGGTGGTGCCTCTCAGGAAGCTCCTGAATCATTACCATTCCAGCCGCAGCGGCAGTCAGTATCGCCAGCAGCTTGAACGAAATGCTCCAGTCAAATAAAGCCAGTAATATGACCCCAACCAGTGGAGCAGCGGCCGGAACCAGTGCCTGAAGACTCCCCAAAAGGCCAATAGCCCGGGCGGTTCTTCGCTCATCAAATAACTCCCTGATAAAGCCAGGAATGAATACCGGTGCTGCTGCTGAAGCTATTCCTTGGACAAACCGGATGGCTACCAATACGGATATACTAGGTGAATATGCGCATCCGAACGAAGCCAGTGAGAAAATAAACAATGCAGAACAAAGTAGTTTCTTTCTGCTGAAATAATCGGAAAGACGGCCAAATAATAATAAGCCACAGGCATTGCCCCCCACATAGGCAGAAAGTATCCACTGAGATACATCTGGTGTGGTATGAAAGACCCTTATCAGTTGCGGAATTGCAGGCAATACAAGATCTGTACCGGCAATGGACGTCATCACACAAAGGACAAGACAAAAAAATATTGGCACCTTTTTCACTTTACTATCCATACCTTATAACGGACAACAGCAGTTTTTTAAAATTAGACTTTAGAAGCAAATCATAAATTTCAGGCTTTAAACTGCGTCATGCTTGTCCAAGAGCGTCTGGCTCACCAGGATTCTTTCAAGGCGTTGTTTGACCCGTGGCAGGGCAAAGGACGCTCGGATAGCGTTCAGATTACAGGTCAGAAACTCCTCGTCCTTCCATCCAAAAATATGATGTAAAAGCTGGTACTCTTCATTCAGCGTTGTATTGGCTACCGTTCTTGCATCCGTGTTGATACTCAGGGAGATCCCTGCATGAAAAAGTGTATTGACAGGATGGTCCCCGATGGACGGATAGATATTACAGACAATGTTACAACCTGGGCACACCTCAAGATGGATGTTATCCCGGAGGAGCCGGTCCAGCGTTGCTTTGTCCTCAACGCTCCTGACACCATGTCCGATACGCGATACGTTCAGGTTATCTAGCGTTTCATTCACACTGGCAAACCCCCGCGCTTCTCCGGCATGAGCAATACAATCCCCACCATGACTCCGGACATAATCAAATGCCTTTATGTGGTTATCCAGAGAATAACGCGCTTCATCCGCCGCCAGATCTAATGCGACAACACCTTTTCCCAGATAGCGGGCTACAAGCCTCGCGGTTTCCAGACTTTGTTGTGCCGTAAAATGACGCAAGGTACACAGGATCAGATTAGCCTCTATACCATATATCTGACTTCTGGCCTGCATGGCTCCCAGAACGGTTTCTACCACCTGCTCGGCCGTCAGGTTCTGGTTCAAATGTAATAGAGGGGCAAAGCGCAATTCAGCATAAATGACACCATCAGCATGTAACTGATCGAAGATATCATCAACCGCCTGACGCAATGCGCAAGTGGTCTGTAATAAATCTAATTGTGGTGTAATTCTGCTTAAGAAATCGCTCAAATCATTACATTTTTCGGGGGCGATAAAATGCGTTCTGAACATTTTGAGATTGAGGGATGGCATAAGCATCCGTGCACAGTGATAACTGATACAGGTATCCAGATGAACGTGTAGTTCAACTTTGGGAATGTTCCGTGCGTCAAAACTCATAAGTTGTTTCCTCCGCATATATTGACAGGATCAGCCAGCAATCTGAATAATTTTTCTTTAAATAGTCCGCTTTTAATTTTGAGTACGATCCTGGCATTGGCGGGATTTCCGGTAAGGTTCGTTGAGTCAATAACATAATGGCCATATGAAGACTGGCTTTTGTACTCTACCCAGGAATAACGGACGAGAGCTTCCTGAATAATGTCGGGATACAATGCCACTGCCATCGTGGTGGGGTCGGGTAAATCGAATCCTTTTCGATCTGTTCTGCCCGCATTAAATTCCATCAGGGTTTTATTGCATCGTACTGTGAAGCGGCCAAGAGGACTCAGCTGGTTCAGATAATCGATATCAAGCTCATTGATAAATGCCTCACCCATGCCTATTTCCCAGCCAACCACGGTGAGCGCTAAACCTGATTTGATAACAATGTCGGCAGCCTCGGCGTCGACATAAAAATTAAACTCAGCGAGAGGTGTTATATTCCCAGGGGTCAGGCCGGCCCCCCCCATAACGTACACATGCTTTATTTTCTCGATGAGCGTGGGTGACTTTAGTACGGCCATCGCCAGGTTGGTCAACGGCCCAAGTGTGACGATCTCCAGTTCACCTGCGTACTTTTCGGCATAGTAAATAATGGCATCAACCGCATGGAGATGTTCCTGTTTCAGAGCGGGTGATGAAATGTCCATATCCCCCATTCCGTCAGCCCCATGGATATGATGTGACACAAAAGGATCTCGCATAAGGGGACGGGTCATTCCTGCATAAACAGGCGGGATATATGTACCGGCTTTTTCAACGCTAACCAGCGCATTACGCACACATTGTTCCAGTTTGCAGTTGCCCGCAACCACCGTGATAGCTTCCACCATTACTGATGGTTCTCGCAAAGCCATCAGTAATGCCACTGCGTCATCAGAAGCCGTATCTGTATCAATAAGTAGTTTTCTCATCATGCCCTCCTGTCTGTGGATGGCCTAACTCTGGCATTAGCCTGATAGCAAAAAAAGGACACATGACCATTTCTTGCTGTCGGTATTGCCGATACAGATGCGACTCAGCTATGCTTCATCGCAAGCATTCATAACCGGCCCATAGCAGGGATATATATTCAGCATTATGTTGACTGGATATCAGGATGGTAGCAAAGCCATTCCGGAACCACCGGATATAACGGGAAAATGTAAGATGAGCATGCCAATTTTAAGAAGTGGTCAGGGCAAAGGACATCACATATTAGACTATCTCCGGTCATTCAGTATTGACACCATAATTCCTGTTGATTTATTGTCGGCAGCGAAGTTGATTACCCTGAATAAGAATAATTTTTTGATTATGCAGAATAGCCGGCCTTTAGGGGTATATCTGCTCGTCGATGGTATGCTTCAGATTAGCCAGTATGACAAAAATGGAGGAAATATTATTTTTACCGTTCAGAACGCATTATCTGTTGTGGGTGACCTGGAATTGTTTTGTGATGAATGCCAGCACAACACATTCAGTACAGTGCAGGCGCTGCAGGCATCACGTGTTATTTTATTTCCGGAACAGGCTTTGCATACTTCTGGCCTGAATGATGCCAGCTTTCTAAAATTTCTGTGCAAGCATCTGGCTAAAAAAGTTTTTGAAACCTCCCAGAATAAAATATCAATGCTGTTGACTGCCACTGAGAGGCTACATCGTTATCTTTATATACAATCAATTATTTATGGGAATAGTTTTCAGTTAATCAAACGTGAGCAACTGGCATCAATGCTGGGCATTTCTGTCAGACAGCTAACGCGTGCGCTGGATAATTTAAACAGAACCGGCATGATCAGCCATAAAAACAAATCTGTGGTCATTCATCAGGCCCCTGATAACCTTTAACCCTTTCCCTGCGGGTTTTGAAATTGTTGCGGCAGCATTAGCTGTACGGTGGCGTTCAGCTGTTGTGGGGAGCGGCAGAACCCTTACGTCGCATGTGAGTACTCTGCTTGGGAAAACTTGATCTATAGTATTTAGTCAAAAGCATCTAAAAGGCAGGAGCTTTTGCCGTATGGATTAATATCAGGTTCTGAGACGTTACAGAATTGATGAACACGGATGTATTACCTCAACGTCTGCTCTTCACTCACAACTGCCCATCAACGCTTGTCTGCTTAAAAAACAGGCGCGGCGTGGGAGGTTTTCCGTTTTGTCAGCGGATCCCTTAAACTACCTCGCGTAGGGCACAACCTATGGGCAATGAACATAAACGGCCGTAATCCTGGGTTTTTAAACGATTGAGTTAGCGCCGTTGTCAGGATATTCATCGCTGTCTGTTGATAAAATCCCTCTATCCGATTCGCGCTGACGCGCCAGATGCCCCGACGACCCAAGAGGGAGGGCAGCTATTCATACCAAGGAAGCAAGATGCTTTTGCCAGATTCAAGCTTTACAAAAACCGTATATCAATCGTCATTTGCAGAATGAGTCGTCAGCTGTTTGTTGCTCTGGATGGCCCCAAGGGAGCCGGTAAAACCACTCTGTTGGAAGCCATTACGAAAGGACTAAGGGCCGACAACAAGAAGGTGATCCGACTTTGCGAGAAAAAAAGCGATCCCTACAGGGCGGAAACCATGGCCCTTGTTAACAAACTCGCCAGAAATCCCACTCTGGATTTAGAACTGGAGGTCTGTGCGCGTTTTGCGGATAGCCGTGCATGGATCTCCCGGCACGTGCTGACTAAACAGCCACCGGACAGCATTATCTTGATGGATCGCTGGTATCCCTCGGATGCCGCGTTTCGTCGGATGGTCCCATTTGAAGAGATTTTACAGCTTAACGTGCAGCGAAACGTGCGAACGCCAGACCTGCATGTCGGGGTTGTTACTGCGCCTGAGATCTCATGGGCGAGGGCGGCGGCTCGGCCGCGTGGGCTAAGCAGTACGGTGATTCATAAGCTGGAAGAGCATGTTGCTTGTACCCATGCGTTCGAGAGAGAAATTGCAAACCACGGCTGGTTTTTATGCCGTAATGAAGGCGCGCTTGAAGACGCAACGATGCAGGTGATTTCTGAGATCTACAGAGTGCCTGGATGCCCATAGTCATCGGTGTGGCGGGCAGAGCTTCCGCCACTCATTACCTGTGTGAGTTTCAGAAAAGCTATAGTGCTTCCTGGCTGAAAGCACTGACGCTATACCTTCAACACCGTTAACGCGGCATCGTTATGGATAAAATCGGATTCTGTCGGAGATTCAATAATCCCGAACAGCAAAAAGCCCGCTTAAGTTTCCTTAAGCGGGCTTCTCTAATATGGCTCCTCTGACTGGACTCGAACCAGTGACATACGGATTAACAGTCCGCCGTTCTACCGACTGAACTACAGAGGAATTGTCTGAACGGGGCGCATCATATCCAGCCACCCAGAGTGTGTCAACGCTAAATTCTCCGATTCGGTTCGACTGCTCAGCATCTGAGCAATGTGGCGAGCTTACGGCCGGTCTACGCCTGCCTCGGCCTGCCAGCGTTGTAAACGCGCCAGCGTATCCTGCTTGTAGAAGCGGCAGAAATGTTGGTACAACGCCGGGAAGCGGTTGGCCAACAGCTCGGGCGCACTGAAAAAATACTCCGACAGAACCGCAAAGCATTCGGCCGGATCGGTGGCGGCGTAGGCATCCATGCTGGCGGCTTCTTCGCCTACCATGTCGATCTCGTCCTGCAGGTTTTCCATTGCGGCGTGCAGATCATGCTCCCAGGCGGCAATGTCGCGCAGCGGAATAGGGGGCACACCGGTGGCACTGCCGCCGTTGCGCATATCCAGCTTGTGCACCGCTTCGTGGATCACCAGGTTAAAACCGGAAAGATCGAACGAGTCCTGCACGTCCTGCCAGTTAAGCACGATCGGCCCCTGTTCCCAGCTTTGACCGGACTGCACCACCGGCCCGGTGTGCACCAGGCCGAAGTCGTCCTGCCATTCGTCTTCGACCACAAAAGGCGTAGGGTAGAGCAGGATCTCGTTGAAACCGTCGAGGCATTCGGCACCCAGCTCAAGCACCGGCAGGGCGAACAGCAGGGCGATGCGCGCCTGCATCTGTGACGTCAACTGCAGCCCCTGCAAGGGGACGATGCTTTTTTGCTGCAAAATCTGCCCGGCAACGGCAATCAGCCGCTGTTGCTCCTGCTCATCCAGGGGAGAAAGCAGGGGGATCGCCAGCGCGTCTTGCCACTGGGCAAGCGTTTCCGCCTGCGGTTGATGCGTTTTCCACGGCCATTTAATCATCGCGTTGCTCGTAAAATCGTCACTTGAACATTCGGCTGGAGGCTAACTCTGTAAAAATGCCGCAAAAAGGGGCATGATAGCAAGCACTTGAAGGAGAGATGCCGGAGCGGCTGAACGGACCAGTCTCGAAAACTGGAGTAGGGGCAACTCTACCGGGGGTTCAAATCCCCCTCTCTCCGCCATTATTCAATCACTTACAGATGATTTTGTCTGTGATCCACGCCTCACCCGTCCTCACGCGATAAAAAATCAACGCTGCCGTCATTCTTAATGATCCGTTACCCGAAACTCTTTGCGATATAAGGATGGGGACGTTTTGAACTGACGTTGAAAATGCCTGCGCATTGACAGCGCGGTGGTGAAACCCGCAGCCTGCGCGATGTGTTCAACCGGCTGGTCAGTTTTCTCCAGAAAACGTTGCGCCATCGCCAGTCGTTGGTTCAACAGCCACTGCATCACGCTGGTGCCGGTGGTTTGCTGAAAACGGCGGGTAAAGCTGCGGCGGCTCATACAGGCTCTTTCCGCCAGTTGGTCCAGCGTCAGCGGCTGCTGCAGATTTTCTGTCGCCCAATTCAGCGTTTGCATAAATCTGTCTCCTCCGGCGGTGTTATACACCGGCTGCTCAATAAACTGCGCCTGACCCCCTTGTCGATGCGGCGGCACCACCAACTGCCGGGCTACCGCATTGGCTGTCTCTGCGCCACAACGCTTGCGTACCAGATGCAGGCAACAGTCGATGCTGGCGGCGGTTCCTGCCGAAGTGACGATATCGCCGTTATCCACGTACAGCACGTTCTTGTCTACGGAAACCTGCGGATAGCGCTGCAGGAACTCAGTCATCCAGCGCCAATGGGTGGTTGCTGGTCGTCCATTGAGCAGGCCGGTCGCCGCCAGGACAAATGCCCCCATGCACAACCCGACCAGAGTGGCACCGCGAGCATGGGCACTGAGCAAGGCATCGATTAACTGCGTCGGCGGCAGGACTTCGGGATCGCTCCAGCTTGGCACTATCACCATATCGGCTTGTGCCAGCGCCGCCAGCCCATATTCCGCGATAATCGAGAAGCCGGCGTTGGTTTTCAATGGCCCAGGCTCGGTGGCGCAAATCAATAATTGATACGCCGGTTCGCCTTTGCCGTTTAACGCCTTCTCAAATACCGCGCAGGGGACCGAAAGGTGAAACGGAATGATATTGTTAAAAACCACGATACCCACTTTAAGTGGCGACATACGGCTTCCTTTGATGATTAAACGTCGGCAGGAAATTTGGCCTGATGGTATCGCTTTTGGGTGCTGTGCTATCTGTTGCTGCGCCCCCAAAACCCACAGAATTTATCCCGACCCTGGCATGATATTGCCTGCTGTTTTCTGCTCGAACAAGGATAAATAAAAATGAAAAAACTGATTGCCTACAGCGCGTTGACGCTCTCGATGGTGGCTTCCAACCTGGCGTTTTCTGCCGACACGCCAACTGCACCGACCATTCGTACCCTCAGTGGTGCCCAGCCTACGCAATCATTATCGGCAACGGCTACAGCCCTGTTAGTGATTGATTATCAAAATGAATATTTTATAGGCAAAATGCCGATCCCCGACGGGATCAAGGCGTTGAAAAATACGCAGCGCTTAGTCAGCTTTGCCCATCAACATAAGATGCCGGTGTTTTTTGTCCGTCACCTTGGCCCGGCGAATGGCCCTTTGTTTGCAGAAGGGAGCAAGTTCGCCGAATTCCATCCGGACCTGCAACCTTCAGGTAACGATCGAACCATTACCAAAGCCACCCCCAGCTCGTTTGTTGGTACCGATTTGGATCGTCAACTTAAGCAGGCCGGTATCAAGCAACTGGTGATCAGCGGTTTGATGACCCATATGTGCGTTTCATCAACGGCGCGCGACGCGGTACCTCTGGGGTATACGGTGATTATTCCTGAAGATGCCACCGCCACCCGCGATCTGGCAACCTGGGACAACCAAATTGTGGATCACGCCGTGCTGCAACGCGCCGCGCTGGCCGGGGTAGCCGATGTGTTTGCCGAAATCAAAACCACCGATCAGGTATTGGCGCTGCCGGTGAATTGACAGATTATCCGCGAATGCCGCTGTCTGTTGAGCACTGCGGCATTCGCGGACCTGAGTTACTGCACACGAAGATAGCGTTTTTTCTCCAGGGTCAGCTATACTCCTCAGCGGGTTTTCCGTCGTACATAACGCTGCTATCAAAGGTCTGCGATGGGCAATTTTTATTGCGCTGGCAGCTGTGCTGCGTGCCAAAACAATTTTTTCGTATGCCTTAATAACAGGTGCGAACGCCGATGACGACTATTACGCCCTCCATCAAGCTTAGAAGCTTTCTCCAGATGGCCCCCTATTTGGCCATGCGGGGCGTATCTTCGTTGGAGTTCTTTCAACGCCTTGGCATTTCGCCAAACATTTTCCAAAACCCCGATATCTGGATCCCGCGATCGGCCTGTTTTCGTATTGCCAATGAAATGGCTGCCATCACGCAGGATCCTTTCGGTGGCGCCTATGTGGGGCACCTGACCGAAATTCGCTCGCTTGGTGTTTGGGGCGAAATGATCATGAACTCAACGAATATCGCCCAGGCCTGTGCGCTGGCTGCAACCCATGCGACCATGCTGCATCAGGGCGGAGAAGTAAAAATTGTCACCGAAGGCCGCACGACAAAACTTATCCACCAGTTCACCGGGCAATATGAAGCCGATCCGAGGCAATTTATCCTCGGCAGTTTGGCGGTGCTCAGAAAAGTCCCGCTGATGTCCGGTGAGCCTTCTTCTATCCGTGTCCATATCAAGTCCTCGCGGGAAAGGGGGGACGACGCGCTTGAAGAGTGCCTGGGGCCAAATCTGGTGATGAATTCGAACTACAACATGATTGAATTCGACCGCGATTTGCTCGAGATCTCGCTGAAAAACATCCGCGATGAAGCCTGGAAAACCACCGAGGCCCTGCGGACGACGGTTGAAACGGCAGGCGCGTTAATCAGGCGGATCGCCGATCCGGAGCAGCCTAAACTTACCGTTATTTCCAAAAGCATCAGGCTGTCACCGCGAACCTTGCAGCGCCGTCTCAAGTATTGCGGTGTCGAATTCGAAGCCCTGCGTGACGAAACCCGTCGTTGCGAAGCTCTGCAGCTAATGGCCAGCGGCAAATACTCGGCGACCGAAATTGCCTATATGGTCGGTTACAGCGATCAGGCACACTTTACCCGCGCCTTTAAACGCTGGACCGGGAGCACACCGTCGTTCTATCGGTCTGCCACCAAGAAGGGGTGACCGCCGCTTTTTCAGAGCCTGTAAACCCGCCGTAGTTTTCTCACTCCCATCTTCCTTATGTTTATCTCCCATCGAATTATCCCGCGGTTAGAGCTTATCACCTACAGCGATCGACAATAGCCAGCAGCAATAAAACCCCGCCGATGAATTTAGTGTCCCTTACGCCTGCCCGCTTTATCTTTGGCGTCAAATGGCAAGTCTCTTTCGAGGCGTTCTTATACAGTCCGCTAAGACAATTCCTAGCTTCGCTGGCGATGCGTTCAGAGATCGCAAAATAAGAAAGGATTGGCATTGGGAAACTGTATTAATTCATACCTTCAGGGGGGTTATATGTCTTATCTATCCACGGCCAGCGTGGTCGCACTCACATTGGCAACATTGGGAAGTGCGAACGCTCAACCCGTCGCGGGCGAGGTGATGCCGGTGGGCGTCGATAATTTTATCCGCGCCGAGTCCGATCTCTATATGGGCAATATGGTGAAGGAGGGGGGCCTGGGACAGTTTGTACATAGCCGCGAACCTGTTGCCATTGACGCGCAAAGTGTCATCCGCATGAATCGGGATACGCTTTATTCGAGCGCGGTATTCGATCTCGATGCAGGTCCGGTCACCATCACCTTGCCTGAGGCGGGTGAGAGGTTTATGTCGACGCTGGTGGTCAACGAAGACCACTATGTCCCCGCCGTCTTTTACGGCGGTGGACATCATACGCTGACTAAAGAAGAGGTGGGGACACGCTACGTTTTTGTCGCTATTCGAACGCTGGTCGACCCTGCGGATCGCAAAGACGTTGAGCAGGTCCATGCCCTGCAGGATGCCATCAAGGTCAGTCAGGCACAGACAGGAGAATTCGTCGTGCCAAAATGGGATCCCGTCAGTCAGAAAAAGATGCGCGATGCGCTGCTGGTGCTTGGCGCAACGCTTCCCAACTATAACCAGGCCTTTGGCACCAAGAACACGGTGGATCCTATTCAGCATCTGATCGCTACGGCTTCCGGATGGGGCGGCAATCCGAGCAAGGACGCTATCTATCTCGGCGGCGTGATGCCGAAAAATGATGGGAAAACCGTTTATCGGCTCAAGGTCGGGCAGGTTCCGGTTAAAAGTTTCTGGTCCGTGAGCGTTTATAACGCCGCCGGTTATTTTGAAAAGAACCCCTATGAGGCCTATTCGTTAAATAACCTCACCGCTAAAAAAAGTGATGATGGCTCGATTCTGATCCAATTTGGGGGTTGCGACGGCAAGATTGCCAACTGTTTGCCGACAATGCCAGGCTGGAATTATACGGTCAGGCTTTATCAGCCCGGCAATGAAATTCTTAATGGTCAATGGCATTTCCCACAACCGCAGTGATCCGTTTGATTTAATTTAGATGGCTAGTTTCTGCGGCTGAAAATAACCGACCTCGATAGCGGTGGATTTATAACGCTGCCGGGGTCAAGTATTCATGATTTGGCTGTTTTGGCGCGGCGGAGAATTCTATTCTGAACCGAATAAGACGGTCGGGAATTACCGTAAGGCATTGAGAGCGCGATTCCCGCTGCGCATAAACCGAATCTGGAGGCAACAATGAAAAAACCATGTCATCCCTTATATCTGATCGCGCCGTTAGCCGGTTTGTTGTATTCCGGCATTGCGGCGGCGAATGACACGGGCCCGGTGATTACGGATCCCCATTTTAAGCTGGCGCCAGGCTACCTGGAGCCTGCCAGCTTACCGGTGCATTTAGCCTTGCTGGGGGCACCGCCAAAACCGGACTCTGCGGCCTTCGCACGTGATGAAGAAGCCCGGCGGGCCGCATTGGCTTTACGCGGTAGCGCTCGGGAAAAGCTGGCCGCGACGGATGCCGAGTTGACGTTCCCGGCCCCGGCTCAGGCGTTTTCGTGCGCGCTGGGCACCGACATCAACCAGAAAAAGACCCCTCATCTTTACTCTATGATGCAGCGCGTGTTGACGGATGCCGGTGGCTCAACCTATGCCGGAAAGAACGCGTATAACCGTACGCGCCCGTTTGTGCAGCACAACGAGGGAACTTGTCGCAAGGACATGGAGCCCCTGTTGAGAAATGACGGTTCCTGGCCATCCGGGCACTCGGCGGCAGGTTGGGCATGGGGATTGGTGTTGGCCGAAATCCAGCCTGCACGGTCGACAGAGCTGTTGGCCCGGGGTTTGGCCTTTGGCCAAAGCCGGGTGATTTGTGATGCGCATTGGCAAAGTGACGTGGATGCGGGCCGCATCATGGGCGCGGCCACGGTAGCCGTTCTGCATGGCAATCCCGCTTTTATGGCGGATTTGGCTGCCGCGAAGCGCGAGGTGCAGGAGGCAACCAGGGCGAACCTGAAACCTACCGGATCCTGCGCGGCTGAACGTGTTGCGCTCTCCCTGAGTATGCATTGAGAGGGCCATGGTGATGATGAACGGTGACAATATACCAAACAGGTTCGCCACAGGGTTCCTGCCCGCGGTGCTGTTGATTTCTGGCGTTATGAGCCTCCCGGCAGAGGCGGTTCAACCGTTATCTGCTGGCTATCAGGCGGCAGACGAATGGCAGTTCACATTCGCGCCTTATGTATGGGCCGCAGGGATCCGGGGAGATATCGGCCATCGGTCGACGGGAACACAATTTATGAAAACCGATTTCTCCGAAATCGCCCGCGATCTCGATGTGGCGGTGATGGGCATGGGAGAGGCGCGTAAAGGGCCTTACAGCCTGCTGGTGGACTTGATGTACATCGACACCACGACCCGTAACGATTTACCCGATAGCATCCCGGCGGATCGCCTGAAAGTGGATAGCAGGACGGTGTCCGGGTTTTTGGGCGGGGGATATACCCTGCTGGAAAAAGGCGGTGGCCGTCTTGATGCCGCCGGTGGTGCCCGGGTCTGGTACAGCAGTACCCGGTTAACTTTCCAGGGGGGAGGTGCCGGCGGGATATCGGGCAGCGATCGAGCGACCTGGGTAGATGCGGTGGCGGGATTGCGCGGGCACTATGCGCTGACGCCGACGGTCTGGCTGTCGGCCTGGGGATTGGCCGGGGGTGGGCAGTCCCGATTGGACTGGGATGTGGCAGGATTGGTGGGGTGGGAATTTATGTCGGATTTCTCTGCGGTGGCCGGTTACCGGGCGATGGGGGTCGACTATCGTCATGACGGCTTCGTGTATGACGTGGTGCAGCAGGGGCCAATATTGGGGGTGAGTGGCAGATTTTAGCAGGGGAAATATAACTATTGATCTGAAGGCTTGTCAGTCTGTGTACCGCCAAAAATCATTAATTCTATGCAGAGAATGGAAAAGAAAAATATTAATTTAAAAATAATATCACTGTGTCGTTGGCAGAGTGAGTTTCGTTGCGATTTTAAATTAACAGCTTGAATAATTGTTTTTCTTTGAATTGTTTTACGAGCCACTTTCACATGTTTAGTGGCTTTTGGGCTGGCTTCTATTTACAGGCAGAGAATAAGGGGGGTTATTTAAGAAAGTGTCAGTAAGGTGAAATCCATTATTAATGGGGTTGGGTAAACTCGGATTTTAATTTTCCATATTTAAAACAATAACCGGATGCGGCGTGTCCGGCGCTTATTTTTGCTTGTCGGAATAGAGGGCGACCAGACCGCGAAACAGACGAGTATTTAAGGAAGAATGACATTATGGCAATTAGCAAAAGAAAGCGGGTCCATGCTTTTTGGTTGATGGCTGCGCTACCGCTGTGTGCAACGGCAGCTGCGCCGGTGGAACAGGCGGTCAGTACCTCTGTTGTGCCACATTCGGCTGCAAGCGAGGCGATCCCTACCTTTACGTTGGGGGGCGGGGTAGTGGTCAGCCCGCTGTATGAAGGCTCCTCGCGTTACGCTGTTTTTCCGTCACTGGTGGCGAAAGCCGTGATGCCGACGGAGAACTGGGGCACGTTCACGGCAGCATTTCCTGAAGGACTGCGGTGGGATCTGCCGAACCTGTCGACGTTCGGCGTAGCGCTGTTGGTGGGTTATGATCCTGGCCGCAAGGAAAAAATCCGTACCCTGGGGGGCCACAACAGTTACCTGAAGGGGATGGGGGATCTGGACAACTCAGCGATGGTGGGGGCGGAAGCCTACTGGGGGCTCTCCGCCAGTCGATTGTTTGTTCGCGGCTGGCAAGCGACCCGCAGCCGTGAATACGGTGGCGAGGATCTGGGGCACACGGCATATCTTGAAGCGGGAGCTTCCAGCGCATTGCCGCTGTCTTCTGCGTTGACGCTGGACTCCGCGCTGTACGGCACCTGGGGTGATAAGGACGACATGATGGCTCACTTCGGGGTGACAGGCGAACAGGCGGCACGTACCGATTTTCGTGAGTATCACACCGGTGGGGGCATGCGGGATGTGACGCTCAAAACCGGTCTGACCTGGCAACTGCAGCCTCACCTGGCGTTGCAGGGCGGAATGAAGCTCTACGCCCTGACCGCAGGGGCACGCCGCAGCCCGTTGACCGATAACAGCGTTGGCGCAGGCTTTTACCTGAATGCCCTGTATCAATTCTGATTCTGTCTTTGGTTGAATCCTGTCCCTCGCCACCTTCAGGGTGTACTGAGGGACAGGCCCTAGTGTTGTTTATCGAAGCGGTAAACCAACGCTAAAGCGACCAGTAACAGCAACAGCGGTGGGACCAGCGTCGTGAGTGGGACATTAAGCGAAAACAGCAGCCCGAGGTTGAGGATAATCTGGTAGATAATGTAGGTGAGCAACCCCACGATCACCCCTACGGCTAAACGGCTGCCTAGCCCGGGGGCGCGAGGAATACTGAAGGTGAAGGGGATGGCCAATAAAATCATCGCCAGCACCAAAAGGGGGCGGCCCAATTTTTGCCATAACGCGATCCGGTACTCGGTGCTGGGTTGCTGCGAACTTTGCAGGTAGGTGATGTACTGCTTCAACTGTTTGATGGAGAAGCTGTCGGCAGGCAAGGTCAGCCCTTTCAGGTTCATTCCGGCAAAAAGGGATTGCCAGAGCAAAGTATCCTGGGTTTGTACGCTCTCTTTTTTGTTGTCCCATTTTTTTTGCATAACTTTATGCAGCGTCCACAGTCCGTTATCGGCCGTGGTGGCCGTCTCTGCATACACATAGGACTCCAGGGACAGGTCGTCTTGGTAGCGGAAAATCTCAATCCCGACGGGTTGGCTATGCTCGTCCAGAGATTTCACGGTAACAAATTCATTACCCTTTCGGGCCCACAGGGCGTTCCCCGCATCCGTGGCATCACCGGTTTTTGCCAGGGCGCCGTCTTTAAGCTGCAATGCGCGTTGCTGCAGAGGGGAAGCTACCCACTCATCGAGTGCGCCTAACGACAGGTTGATAAACAGGCCGGCGTAGAGTGTGACCAGAGCAATGCGGAAAATTGAAAAACCGGCGGTGCGGATTGCCGTTAATTCAAGGCTTTTAGACATCTGGCCAAGCCCGATAATGCCGCCAAGCAGCGCGATAAAGGGGCCGAGATCCACCAGGCTTCGGGGTAACGTCATTAACACTACCAGTAATGCCTGGTTCCAATGGTAACCGTTAGGGGTGACGTCCTCGAGCTCGTTGATCAGATTAAAGGTGGTAAACAAGGGGATTAACAATCCGGCCGCGGCGGCAAAGCCGATAAACAGATTACGGGTCAGATAACGGCTGAAGATGTTCATCGGAAGGGCTTCCGCAGCAGGGAAAAATCGCGGGCGATCAGGATCAGCATCCCAGCCAGCATCAGCATCGGCACCAGCCAGACGCCCGGCGTGGTTGGGAGGGTTCCGTTAGCGACCAATGTCCGACAGATATTTCCGCCATAAAAAATGGCGGTAAACAGCAGGGTCAGGGGCAGCAAGGTGGCATAACGTCCCTGACGAGGTTTGATGCGGCTAAAGGGGATCGCCAATAGCACCATCAGCAGGGTCGTGACGCCGCGGCTTTCTCGCCATTGCAATTCCGCCCGGTCTGCGGGATCCGATGAGCGTGACAATTCCCCCAGGGAAGCTGATTTGCGCTTCACTTCCAGGCTTTCGATAAAGGGCTTCAGCGATATTTTGAAGTTATTGTAATTCTGCATGTTGTCATCGGTCCCTTTGCGCTCCAGCACATAGGCCGTGCCCGTTTTCAGTATTACGGAGGGGCTTGAGGGCGAAGGATCTATGACCTCGACGGAATGAGCCCGATAGAGGCTGGTATTATTGGCCGAGCGTGAATAAATCAGTGCATCCGTCAGGTGGTTTGAGGTCGGGTCAATGCGCGAGGCCATGATCATTCGGCCGCTGCCGTTAACGTTAAACTTGTTCGCCTGCAGATGGCTGACATCCAGCACTGATTGCGACTGGCGTTCCAACTGATAAATGTTGCCGTACGCCCAGGGTCTGCCATACAGGGACAGCAGGGTGACAAACAGGGCCAGCGGAATGGCGAGTACCAACACCGCTTTGTACAGCCGCCACGGGCTGGCGCCTGAGGCGTGAATGGCGGTGATTTCGGAATCGCTGTAGAGCTGCCCCAGCGCCACCGCGACGGAAACATACAGGCCTACCGGCAGCAGCATCTCCAGGGCAATCAATATTTTATAGCAGACAACGTCGAATACGATGTGCAGCGCCAGTGTGCCGTTGGCGGCCTCGGTGAGATAGCGTTGGGCCGAATAACTGGCAAACATGAAAATCAGAAAACCCACGATGATCATCACCAATCGGCGGATTTCCACCATGATATAGCGCTCAATCAACACCATAAGTTATAGACGTCCCTTATTATCAAACGCATGTTTTGCAGAGGAAGACCGGCTTTCAGCCTGTGTTTCATCATGATTGATCATCGTTAATCAGCTTTTGCAGCAGTGCGATGACCTGATTAACCTCATCAGGGGTCAGAGCACCATCTTTTGCCCATTGGACGCGGCCTTGTTTATCCAGCACCAAAATGGTTGAACTCTCTTCTGGCAGTTGCCAGGCTTGACGCACCAACCCGTCGCTATCGACGATAAATTGCGCCCAGGGATAATGCCTTTTGTTTTTCTCAATTTTGCCGCGGACGAAAAAACCGCTGCCGGGGATCGCATCGTCAGTATTGACGATGGTGGTGGGCTGAAAACGGTCGTTTGGAAGATTCGCCTCTTTGACGGCGGTAATCAGCATCGAGTTCTTCTTTTTGGCCGAGGTGCGACCGGCGATGCACTGGATGACCCGCACTTTCCCTGCCAGTTCTGCACTGTTCCATTTTTTATAGCTGAAAGTGCCATTTTCCAGCAGTAACTCACCCCGATCGGCGATGGCAACCGGTACTACAGGCTTACCCTGAACAAAATTATGCGCTGATGCCATCAGTGGCAACAGCAGCAGTGGCAAGGGCAGTAACCTGCGTAGCATCATGAAAATAACCCTAATTTATCAGTGGCTGCGGCCGGGGGAGCGGCTATCTCCCCCGAACGACAGCTACATAGGATAGCGCTCAAGAAGTAACTCCAGGCGTTGGCGGATATCGACATCCAGCATGGTGGGTTGGTCATAGGATTTCCCCCCAGCCAGCTTGTCCGCCACCATCACATCATGGCGATCGCCCATTAGCCCGTTAATCGCGGCCAGGAATCTGGAGATCTGCAGAGCCTCGCGGTTACCTGGATCTATCGATCTTAGCGTGTCATAGAACGAGACCTGCTGGCTGACGATTTTCCGCACGTCGTGGAACTGCTTTCCCGTGAGCTCTGGATTCACAATCAGCTCCTGGAGTGAGCGCATTTGCTCCTGACGGTAGGCAATAAAATCACTCTCGGTTTCTAACTGAATATGCTGCAAAGCGTAATTCACCAGCGACCAGACCGGCCTGCTCAGCAGCAGCCGAAGAAGATTGCCGTAGAATTTCAGGTTCTGTTGGTTGCCATTGCGAAACGCATCCTGAAAATGGCCGAGCACCACGGTGGTGGTGTGAAAAAGGCGGCCGGCACTGTGCTTTTTGCTGTAAAGACGCTGGGCAAAGCGTAAATGTTTATAGCGCGCGCGAATATATTTGTAGCGCATGCGCGTCGCGGCGGGTAAGTCTGAATCTTTAAGAAAATCATTCACTAAGCCCAGGAGCTCTCGCCGGGTAAAACCGTCCTGCCAAAACTGCAGGCACAGGGCGTAATTATCCTGAATGCTCTCATATGAGCATTGCAAATCAATATGTTGTGGCAAACTGATATTTGCATCAACAATGTCATCCGTCTCTACGGCAATAAACAGTAACTGCGTAGTTTCAGCAGAGAATTTTTTCCCGTTGCTGCTATTCATCATTGATTACTCTCTCTGGATACGTTGAATCCCAGTAAATAGCGATTACGGTAAGCGCCTATCGTCGGTATGAGCGTCAATAAAACGTCCAAACATTGGCCTGCCAAATAAGCGAAGGCCGCACCCTGCACACCAAACAGATGAGACATGCCCACCAGCAGCGCTATATAGGCGACCGCAGAAAAAGTCTGCACAATCAAGAAAGCCCGCTGTTTGCCCGCCATGAACAATAAGGATTCCTGCGGGAAACCCAGCATGGAAACGATAATGGCGCCCAGCATGATTTGGATTAAATCATAGGCTTGCAAATACTGCTGACCGAACACAAAGGAAATTAATGGCTTACCTACGACGATGACCAGCAACGCCACGGCAAGGCCTATGCCGCCAGCCAACAAAGCCGATCTGAGGCCCAGCATCCAGGGTTTGCTGGTACGGGGATCCAGACGCATGATCTCAGGGTAGAAGCTTTTTTCCAGCAGCTTGGCCGGGGTCCCCGTGGCGTCAAAGAAGGTCATCGCGATTTTGAACAGCCCGGCGGCGGCTGGCCCCAAAACGACGCCGACCAACACCGTGCTGCACGAGTTACGGGTAGCCCAAATAGTATGGGCAAAATTGGTGGTCCAGACGAAATTCCAGGCGCCTTCGATACGACGAGCGGTCTTGAATAGCCGTGGTTTCAATGCGTTATGGATACCCCTGCGGTGCAGTTCACGCGCGGCGAACCACCAAAATAGCGTGCCGCCGATCAGGTTGGAGGCATACCACGTGACGATGAACCCTGGAAATCCCCAATCAAAATAATAGGACAGGACGCTGCCGAAGGCCTGCAGGAAGGGCTTGATGGCTTGCTGAACGGCAATCAGATCGAAGCGGTCAAACGCGCGTAAAATTCCCGTAGGGGTGGATGACGTCATCGATGGAATTAAGGTGCAGTAAAGGATCGCGAGCCAGAAACTTTCCGTATCCAACCCTAAGGCATGCGAAAGGAAAGGGAGCAGCAACATGCCGCCCAGGACTGCAATGGTGCCGCTGGCGATATCCAGACCGAACGAAAATGAAATGACGTCACGAAAGCGTTGAATGTTTTGGCGTTCCAGCGCCGGAGTCCCAAATTGAACAACGAATTGCCACGTCTGAAACTTGATAAAGTCGCTGACGGCTTTGGTATAGGCTTGAATAACAACCAGAACCCCGAACATTTCGGGCGACATGCCTTTACCGGCGCAAGAAAGCGCAAGCAACCCGAGCAAGGCGCTGGCGACACTGCCGGAACCTAAATAAGCGGCGTTACGTAGGATGGAACGAAAGGCCCCATCGGAAAACCAATGCTTCATGGTAAAACCAGCCATACTGACCACTTCAGGTTATCAATAGCTCAGCGGACATAAGCTGGCCTTGCATACCTATCCTGTGCGACGAAATTCAGGGATAGGCATCCGTTCATGGAGTGAAAAGTAAAGAATCGCCCGTTTTGCCTGGCGACACTCTCACCAGGATTGATAGCGGATCAATCCCTATTTTACATTGCGAGCGACAGGCTCCGGTAAAAATTTTCACACCTGAAATATAATCATGAAAATCTCTCCAATAATACTTTTCCAGGCTGAAAAAATTTTACCATTCAATGCTGTTTGGTCATTACTTCCGTGCCGATATTCATTTTAAAACATGATCAAAAAGTGCGTTTTCCTAATTTTTGGGTAATAAACATTAGCGTTGTTTATCCCTGAATCTTAATAGTGAACGATATTATTGACATGTCTGTAGATGAATGAATTCGCTATCCGGGAGAAGCCTGGGAGCGCGAAGGGATCATTACGACGGAGGATATTGCATTCAGCGCTTTTTCCAGTACTTCATCGTAAGGCGCTTTAGCATCCAACTCTATAATTCTGGAACCATTATATTGCAGCCGAACCATGGCAGATATTTTGTCCTTCAGTTCTTCGTAGCTGTGATCGGGCTTACGTGAAAAGGCGGTATCGACATCAATATCGAGGCGAATGATAAGTTCAGGGCGGTATAAGGCCATTGATTGATATAAACGTTTTTCGCGTGCCGCCAAGCGAGTCATTAACCAGCCCTTTGCCCGCTCCACGCCAATGCCCGGACCGTCATAGTAAAAACCAGAAATCTCGGCCTGCGGAAAACGATCGCTGATCACCAGTACGCCGCTTTGTGCCAGACGTTGTACTTTGCGCAAATTAGACGCACGCCACACTGAAAAACCATACATAATCAGGGCTGCCCAGAGTGCCGGCGGCTTATTGCTCATGCGCTGAGTTTTGTCGGACTTGGCGGCCAGACGGCGTTCAAGCCAGACACCAATAACCGGCAGGCGCTTAATTTTGTCGCCATCTTCACCGGAGATCAGTCCTAAATAACGCCGTTCCGTTGCCCGGTATTTTTGCAGGTTTTTGACCAGGTCAGTGGTAAGCGTGGATTTCCCCGTGCCGTCACTGCCCACGACCGCAATCAGGCCGGTAATAACGGTCGATGCGGGATCGCTGGCGGTATTTGATTTATCTGTTTGCATTTTTTTCAGTATTAATAAGTTATCGGCAGACTAAACCTCGGGTGTCGCCAGGGAGGTTCGAATGGCTCGCAGCGATTCATCGAGAATTTTACTCGCCGGCTCTCGCCCATCTAAATCCAGAATGTTTGCGCCGTTAAAAGTAAGATGCGGAATGACGGCAATCTTTTCGCGCAGCGCAGAAAGCTTGTGATCGGGCTTGCGCGAGAATGCAGTTTCCTCGTCAATATCGAGACGAATCAATAAGAAAGGAGGATATGATGCCATCCACTGATACAGCCTCTGCTCATGTTTTCTCAACCAGCGCACCCAGCGATTTCCGCCATCCGTTTTTGCCAGCTGCGGCCCGTCGAAACGAAAACCCGCCACTTCCGCTTGCGGATAACGATCGGTGACCAGTAATTGTCCTTTGCGGCTTTTCGCCAGCATTCGGCGAAACTTATAAACTCGCCAATATGACAACAAAAAGATCACCAGCGTGGTCAGGTTAGCCGGCGGCGTTGAAGGATGTTCATGAACGCGATCGGACTTCGCCAGTAAATAACGACCGAAGGGGGCGCCAATAATCGGCAAGTTACTGATCCATTCCCCAATACGCCCTGAAGACTGGCCGAGATAAAGTAATTCCGTCGGTTCTTGCGATGAGAGATGATTGACCAGACTGGCAGCCAAGGTCGATTTTCCCGAGCCATCACAACCCGTTATTGCAATTACGCGCACGGGGGGATGATTAGCAATGGGCATGGTCTGTTGACTCACAATAATTGGTCCAAATCAAAGAAACTATTGTATTATAACCAGCCTTGGGTTCAAGATATTTATTGCGTATTATCTCAGTGGTAATCAAATTTGTTTATTATTGATGATTATGTTTTGGTAAATCCGTCTTGTTTTTTTGTGCTAACCACGACTGCGATTGTTCTTATAGCTCTTAATGCTAATTAGGCGTTGTGGCACCGGGTAATGGAACAGATTTCCTCATTGTTTTCTTAATCTTTTGTGTGCTTTGGCCTGGGGTTGGCAATATTTATTCCTCATGGCTTTGATAACGTCATTAAGCGACTTTTCGTTTTCGAAATGGTACATTTTTACAGGTGTCTTAGAAGAGAATCTTATTATGCATTCAAAACTCCCGCCGCTTATTGCGGTAATTGGCAGCGATGGCTCGGGTAAGTCTACCGTTTGTGAATATCTCATTGAGTATGTGAAAAAATACGGTCCCGCAGTGAAGGTGCATCTGGGTAAGCAGGCAGGAAATGTCGGGCGTGCGGTTTCGCAACTTCCGCTGATGGGCAATTCTGTTGGCAAGGCCATCGAACGCAATACTAAAAAAGTGAAATCCAAAAAGTCCAGGGTGGGGCTGTTGCCGGGTTTGGTCATCATTACTTTCGTTTTGCGTCGGCTGTTGCGTTTTCGCCGCATGTTGGCTTTTCGTCGGCAAGGCCTAATCGTATTAACCGACCGTTTTCCGCAGGTACAAATTCCCGGCGCCTACGATGGCACCGTTTTTCCCGAAAATACCCAGGGCAGCCATTTTGTCAGGTGGTTGGCGGGGCGCGAACGCAAAGCTTTTCAATGGATGGCGGATAATAAGCCGGACCTGGTGATCAAGCTGAATGTGGATCTGGACGTTGCTTGCGCACGTAAACCCGATCATCGCAAAGAAGCATTAGCCAAAAAGATTGCCGTTACGCCATTGCTCACTTTTGAAGGTGCGGAAATTGCGGATGTCGATGCCAATAAACCGCTGGATGAAGTGTTATCCGCCGCTGAAAAAGCCGTTGCGGAATTTATGCAAGCGCAGGGATATAGCTTTGTTGTCGAAGGCGAATCGGTAGCGACCCACTGATTATTTCAGTTCTTGCCGTCAGAAAGTTTGATTCCAGTGCCGATAACTTTTCGGCACTGGCAGGCAAGGTGAAGAGAATTGTCTATTGGAACACTGCCCATGAGTTTTATGGGCAGCGGGAAGGGCATTATTTTTTCAGCGCGGCAAAAGCGCCAATGATCTTATCAATCTCTTCTTCACTGTGCGCGGCGTTAACGCTGCATCGCAGGAGCGTTATGCCGGCCGGCGCTGCCGGGGGTAACACGAGATTGACATAAACACCTTTGGCGATCAGGTCGCGCCAGAAATGCAAACCCTCTTCTTTTGAGCCAATCATCACCGGCACCACCGGACTGATGCGCGGCCCCAGCTCGTAGCCCAGCTTGGCCAGCCCCTGATAGAGCCGATGCGCGTTGCTCCAGAGTTTTTTCCGCAGCTCAGGATGTTGCGCGATCTTTTTCAAAGAAGCGCGCACCGAAGCGATACTGGATGGCGAAGGCGAAGCGGTAAAAATATAAGGGCGGCTGCTGTAGCGCAGCACTTCCATGTCTTTGCCACCCACGGCAAAGCCGCCGATAGAGGCCAGGCTTTTACTGAACGTGCCCAGAATGATATCAACGTCTTGCTCAACGCCCAGCTCTTCAGCCAGACCCCGCCCGTGGGCCCCCATGACGCCGAATGAATGAGCTTCGTCTACCAGCAAATAGCCGCCGAGCCGCCGTTTGATGTCGACGATTTCAACCAGCGGAGCCACGTCGCCCAGCATGCTGTAAATGCCTTCGACGATAATGATCGCCTCTCGGGCTCGTTCGCCAAGGCGCACCATGCGACGTTCCAGATCTTTGGCATCGTTGTGGCGGAAGCGAATGATTTCAGCGCCGCCCAGGGCGCAGGCATCATAAATACTCGCGTGGCTGTCCGCGTCGATCAGCACGACCGAGCCGGGGGTTGCCAGAGTACTGATGACCGCCAGGTTCGCGGTATAGCCGGTGGAAAAGACGATGGCGGTAGGGCGATCAAAGAAGGCCATCAGCTCTTGCTCTAACTGCAAGTGGGAACCGTAGCTGCCGTTCGCCATGCGTGAGCCCGTTGTGCCGGTGCCCTGTGCGGCCAAGGCCGCCTGACCCTCGGCAATAGCCTGCGCATCGAAGGTCAGGCCCAGGTAGTTGTTGGTCCCCGCCAGAACAATTTTCTGATTGCCAATACGTCCTTCGGTTGCCGAGTAAACCTCGTCGATGCAGGTGCCAAAGGGGTTCAGGCCATCGGCCTGGAATTGCTTACGATCGTTGGTAAGCCGCGAAAATTTATCATAAAGACCCATTGGTTTTCTCCAGGCGAGGGAGTAGAGCGTCAAGCAGCTGCTCTGGCGTTCTGACATCAAGCAATATATTGATAGGAATAGAAATATCGAATTCGTCTTCTAACATCATCAGCAGATCCAGGACTCTGATGGACTCCAGGCCAAGATCGTTGACGAGATCGCTATCAGGTTTGATTTCTAACCCGCCTTCGACCAGACCTTGCAGGCAAGTCAGAATATAATTCATTACAGCGTCGCGATTTCGCATAAGAATTTTGGCAAACCTCTAATTTAGATAATTAAAATAACCCTTCGCGCAGTGCGCGCTTCAAACTGATCTTGGGGACCCAATGAATATTCTCGGACAGGCTTCGATTGTTTGCAGACCAGTCCGGATAGGTTAATTCCCGTATTTTGTTGTGGGTCAGCATCGGTTCTTTCTTGGTCAACCGGCTCAGCAACATGCTGCCATCGGCCAAAATTTTCAGCAGGGGCAGCGGGATCCCCACCAACCGCACCGGGCCATTGCGCACGGCGGTACCTATTTCCCGTAATCGCTGCCAGCTATAACCGCCAGCGACCCCGTCGCAAAGTTCATAGGTTTGCGTCTGCGGGCCAGGGGCCAATAGCCACTGGCTCACGGCTTCGGCTAAATCGCTCACATGGAGAAACGTCAGCTTTGCTTCCGCTGCGCCCAGTCGTGGAAGCACGCCGCGCAGCAGCCAGCTAAATATCGGCTTAAGCTCTTTATCGCCGGGCCCGTAAACCGCGGTGGGGCGAAAGATGCCCAGTGAGATATCCGCAGCCATGGCGGTTAGCCGTTGTTCAGCAACATGCTTGGAATTGGCATACCAGGACAGCTCCGGATGGCGAGCGGCAAGAGAAGAGATAAACAGGAAACGCTTGCAGCTGCCGCTTTGTCGGGCCGCCTGCATCAGGTGTTGGCTGCCGTTGACATTACACCGGGTGAAGGTTTCTTCCGTTCCTCCCCGAACCTGGCCCGCACAATGCACCACGAACTCAGCGCCGCGAACCAGTTCGGTGAGCGAGTCCTGATCTTCCAGTGCCCCTTGGACCCAGGTCAGATTAGGGGGGGCGGTTTGACCTGCGCGCCGGGTGAGGGCGCGCACGGTAAAACCACGCGAAAGCAGATTCTGAACGATATGCCGGCCAATAAAGCCGGTTACGCCAGTGACTGCTACGGTGCCTGTCATTGTGCAAAGCCTGCCAGTTGCTGCATCGGCGGGCAGATGGAGGTGGTCAGCCAACGCTTTTTAGCCTCTGCACGGGCAGGTTTCCCCGAGGAGGTGCGGGGAATGCTGTGGGGCGGCAACAGCTCAATATCTACCGCAATGCCGAACTCGCTTTGAATGCGGGCGCTCAGCGTGTGGACGATTTGCTCCCGACGATCTTCAGCGCTGACGCGGCACTGGATTTGCAGAATAATTCTGGCGCCGTCACCGTGCTCTTCGGTCACGAAGGCAATGGCGTCACCAGAGCGGATTTCCGGCTCGGACTCCGCAACATATTCAATATCCTGCGGCCAAATATTACGGCCACGAATGATGATCAAATCTTTCTTGCGGCCGGTGACGTACAGATAGCCATCCAGCAGATAGCCCAGGTCACCGGTATCCATCCAGCCGCTTGCCTGGATTTGCTGTTGAGACGCATCGTCGCGGAAATAGCCGTTCATCAGGCTGGGGCCGGAGATACAAATACGGCCGACCTGCCGCTCTGGCAATGGGAGCCCGGTTTCGCTGCGAATTTCGATACGGTGACCGGGCAGTGGCTTGCCGCAATTGACGAAGGTCGATGTGACCCGCGTTTTTTTGCCGGGCGCTACCGCCTTACCTTCGTATTCCAAAATGTCTCGGTCGACCTGGTTGATTGGCGTGCCGGAAGTTTCGTCATAAAAACTGACCGCCAGGGTGTTCTCGGCCAAACCATAGCAGGGCATCAGCGCCTTGCGGTCAAAGTTCAGGTGGCTGAAGTGCTCAGCGAACTGAGAAAGCAAATCTGACGGAATAGGTTCAGCCCCTACGCCGGCTACGCGCCAACTGGAGAGATCCAGGTCAGTGATCTCTTTGTTGTTGCTGTAACGCAGGCATAAATCGTAGCCAAACGGCGGGGCGACGGACACGGTGCCGCGATTTTTGGCGATCAGTTTTAACCATTGCATTGGACGCATGGCAAAATCTTGCGTCCGCAGATAGTCAACGGACAGTTGAGTCGCCACCGGGGTAAGCAGGAAACCGACCAGGCCCATATCGTGATAGAAGGGCAGCCAGGAAACGCAGCGATCGCCCGCACGCAGTTTGATCCCGTCATGGCTAATCACGCGCAGGTTGGACATCACCGCACGCTGGGTAATGATAACCCCACGTGGAAAGCGAGTGCTGCCCGAGGTGTATTGGAGATAAGCAATATCGTCGGGCGACGGTGCCTGCAGCTCCACATCCCGCTCGGGCAGAGCGTTAAAATCTGCGTCGCTGAGAATATGGGTTGGTGGTGCATCCAGGGTGGCGGAACTGATTAACGGTACCCACTCTTCACTGCTGATAATGGCGGCAGGTTTACAGCTGTTGATCAGGCCCTGTAGCTTGATGGTATAGGAGTCCCGCTGCCCGACGCCCATAGGGATCGCCAGGGGCACGGCAACCAAACCGGCATATTGGCAGGCAAAAAAAGCCTCAACGAAGCCGGCGCTGGTTTCCGCAATAAGCGCAACCCGATCGCCCTTGTTGAGGTTCAGTGATAACAGGCGTCGCGCACCCACAATCGCCCGCTGTTTTAGCGTGCGATATTCCAGTACGGCCACGAGCTGATTACGACGATCGTAAAAGTTCATTCCTGTACTGCCCTGCGCCGCATAATCTAAAGCCTCCACCAGGGTGGGGAAATCTGCATAACGCATGGGAAGAGAATGAGTGGAGCTTGTTTCAGACATATACAAATTAGCCATAGATTAAAAATCACCAAAAGAGATAAACGACGATTGGCGAGAGAGTTAATGTTTTTACAATGAAAATGTTTTGAATATATTTGTTATTCAGTCATTTTCTTTCATTCCACAAATGGCGTATCGAATGGTTAATAACCACCGCGCCGACTCTGAACTAAAGGTGAGGAATTAGCCTGAGATTATTACCAAGCCTATTTTCACGTGAGGACCATGGCCGAGGAACTGCGAATATACGGGCTGCCATCGTAGGCGCCGGATAACTCAGCCCTTTGCCCGACAGCCTTCACCGGGTGCCTGTTAGCGGCACATTTCCGGAAGGCAATAATCGTAGATTCATAGGATCCGATCTTGCACATGGCTATCTCCGTACTTAAACATATCATAAACAGTATCCGGAAGATGACCAAAAGTGAAAGCCTCATTTAACCCCAAGGATAGAAAAAGCATTAAATGTTAAAATATGCCAATGCGTCTCCAGAGCAGAATTAGTAAACTAAAAAACGATTGGTTTTCTTTTGCTGGAAATAGCACGAAATAATAAAAAGCATAATTTGCTCAGATCACTCACGCCCCTGTCTGGCATCACTTTTGATAAAGAACAGCACGTGTCAGTGTAAACTCTGCTCGGATAACATCCCGCAGGATAATAGGTATTAATTGATTTTTCTTATCTCTTAAAGGGATAAGTCATAGCCGAGAGCGGATCTCATTTCAGAAAATGTCACTGGCGTCATAACGTTCTTTTTTTGAGCATGTCACTAAATTGTAAGGTTATTTATGATTCATATTGAGCAAGTCCTCGATAAGCGTGATCTTAAGGCATTTATCGCTTTTCCTTCCTCCCTGTTTCGTGACGATCCTAATTGGATTGACCCTTTGTATTTAGAGCGCGAAGAGCATCTCTCTAAGAAGAATCCTGGGACTGACCATATAGAGTGGCAGGCTTGGGTGGCCAAAAAAGAGGGGAAGGTGGTCGGGCGGATCACCGCTCAAATTGACGCTTTGCACCGCGAACGCTACGGCGAGGATACCGGCCACTTTGGCATGATCGATGCCATCGAGGATCCGGCGGTTTTTAGTGCGTTATTTGCCGCGGCAGAAGCTTGGCTGAGGTCTAAGGGCGCATTAAAAATCACCGGTCCCTTCAGCCTTAATATCAATCAGGAAAGTGGCCTGTTGGTCGAGGGGTTTGATACGCCGCCATCGGCACTGATGACGCACGCCAAACCCTACTACGCTGCCAATCTGGAGCGCCAGGGCTATACGCAAGGCATAGATTTATTGGCCTATTGGATGAAGCGAACGGACCTGCATTTTTCGCCTTCCCTGGCCAAAATGATGAGTCAGGTACGCAAAAAGGTCACCCTGCGCCGCCTCAATCGCAAAAGATTTAGCGAGGAAATGCAGGTGCTGCGCGAAATATTCAATTCCGGTTGGCAGGATAACTGGGGATTCGTGCCTTTCACCGAGCATGAGTTTGCCACCATGGGCGATCAGCTGAAGTTCCTGGTGCCTGATGACATGATTTATATTGCCGAAGTCGATTCAGTGCCTTGCGCTTTCATCGTCGGTTTGCCCAATATCAACGAGGCAATTGCCGATCTCAACGGCAGTTTATTTCCCTTTGGCTGGGCGAAGCTGTTGTGGCGTTTGAAAGTGAGCGGGGTGCGTACCGCGAGGGTACCGCTGATGGGCGTTCGCCAGGAGTATCAATTCAGCCGAATAGGGCCGATTATTGCGCTATTGCTGATTGAAGCGTTACATGATCCCTTCGAGAAACGCGGTATTGATGCGCTAGAGATGTCCTGGATCCTGGAATCGAATACCGGCATGCGCACCATCCTGGAGCGAATTGGCGCGGTTCCTTATAAGCGTTATCGCTTATATGAAAAACAACTCTAACCCCTCTGCGAGACGCTGATTTTATCGGCCTTTAACAGGATGCAAAACGCGCTGCGCTCAGAGAATACCTATGGCCAAAAATTGCTTTTTGGCTGTTTGCGATTCAACGTTGCCGGAAAAACAATGTCACACGGGTGATTATTTAATTTCATTAACCAATTTCGTTATAAGTTGCTGCGCGTTATTGGTTGGTGTTAAACATCACCCGGGTTTTTATAAGAGTAAGATGCATGTCCTTTGAAAAGAAAAAAGGAATAAATCGCTTAATAAGTAGCATAAAAAACTCACTGGCGGGCCTTGTTGATGCCGTTTTTACCGAAGATGCTTTCCGCCAACTGCTGGTAATTAACGTAATATTACTGGTTGTTACATTTACTTTAGATATTACAAAAATAGAAAGGTTGTTATTGATTGCCAGCAGCTTCCTTTTACTGGTTGTTGAGTTGCTTAATACCGCCATTGAGAGCGTCGTCGATCGCATTTCTCTGGAGATACATCCCTTATCCAAGCGCGCCAAGGATTTGGGTGGCGCGGCACAGTTGGTTGCGGTGGTGATGACAATAATTCTTTGGCTGGTGGTCTTATTGGGGTGACTAGTGCTGAAGGTTATCCGTTGGCTTGCAGTATTTCACTGCTCGCCTAAGCTGACTTTAACCATCATCTTTTTGCGGGTAATGATTATGTTTACTGTGATACGCACTTCTGTTTTGGGCGCGGCGGCATTGTTACTCCTCGCGGGTTGCCAGCAAAGGGTGCCTAAACCGGTTCCCCCGTTGCAAACGCAATTGAATGAGCTTTCCACTATGCTGGCCGGCGGCCATTTCCTACGGCAAAACTGCCAACGTACGGACATCCCTGACGATGTTAAATTACAACGTACAGCGATGCGTGTGGCGGAGCATCGTGGCTGGAATACCCAGGCTTCTGGCTATCAGAAATTGCCGGCATTGGCACAGGCACGTTATCTGGCTGTGTTGGAAGATCGTCAACTGCTGACGGATAAATGTGCCGCGCTGGAAAATCGCACCGCAAACTTTATCGCCGCAGCGAAGTCCGATCAGGAAGACTATATGGAGTAGCGGGCACCTGATTAATGCAGGCCCGCCATGCTTGCCTCTGGTCATCCCCGATTCCCAGCGCATTTTCGAAATATTCTTTGCAGGATAACGTTCTGTCGCTCATTATTTGAAATGTTGTTTCACTTTTATGCCATGAGCCGATCTTGAACTTATACGCCGCCCTGCGCCAGCGCGTGGAAAATACGCCCTGGTATCCTAAACGCAAAAGCTATCGCGTCCTGTTTTGGCGTGAGATCACGCCGCTGGCGGTGCCGATCTTTATGGAGAATGCCTGCGTCCTGCTGATGGGGGTGCTGAGCACCTTTTTGGTGAGCTGGATTGGCAAAGAGGCGATGGCCGGGGTGGGGCTGGCGGACAGCTTCAACATGGTGATCATCTCGTTCTTTGCCGCGGTGGATCTGGGCACCACGGTGGTGGTGGCTTTCAGCCTCGGCAAACGGGACAGAAAAAGAGCGCGAGCGGCAGCACGCCAGTCGCTGGTGTTAATGACCCTGGTGGCCTTTGCGTTGGCGATCGGCATTCATTTGGCGGGTGAGCAGATTATTGATGTGATCGCCGGTGCCGCCACGCCGGAGGTAAAGGCGTTGGCATTGTCTTATCTGCAAACCACGGTGTGGAGCTACCCGGCCGCCGCCATCGCCTTGATTGGCAGCGGGGCATTGCGCGGTGCCGGCAACACCAAAATCCCGCTGTTGATCAACGGCGGCATGAATATCCTGAATATCATCATCAGCAGCATACTGATTTACGGCATGCTGGGCTGGCACGGGCTGGGGTTTGTCGGTGCCGGGCTGGGGCTAACCATTTCCCGCTATATTGGTGCCATCGCGATCGTTTACGTCCTGATGATCGGCTTTAATCCGGCGCTGCACATCACGCTGAAAAGTTACTTTACCCCGTTGAAGCTGACCATCCTGTGGGAAGTGCTGGGGATAGGTATTCCCGCCAGCATTGAGTCGGTGTTGTTCAACGGCGGCAAGTTATTGACCCAAATGTTTGTCGCCGGCATGGGCACCAACGTGATCGCCGGCAATTTCATCGCTTTTTCTGTCGCTTCGCTGATTAACCTGCCGGGCAATGCCCTGGGGTCGGCGTCGACCATTATTGTAGGCAAACGCCTGGGCAAAGGAGAAATAGCGCAGGCGGAGCGCCAATTGCGCCACATTTTCTGGCTGGCAACGATTGGGCTGACGGTGATTGCCTGGGGTACCGCGCCCCTGGCGGGGGTCTTCGCCTCATTTTATACCCAACAAGACGACGTGAAGGAGGTGGTAAAGGTGTTGCTCTGGCTCAATGCCGCCTTTATGCCTATCTGGGCGGCCTCATGGGTGTTGCCCGCCGGTTTGAAAGGCGCGCGCGACGCCCGTTTTGCGATGTGGGTTTCGATGCTGGGCATGTGGGGTTGCCGCGTGGTCGCCGGCTATACGCTGGGCATCATGTTGGACATGGGCGTGGTCGGCGTCTGGTTGGGGATGTTTATGGATTGGGCGGTACGCGGCGTCTTGTTCTACTGGCGTATGGTCAGCGGGCGGTGGCTGTGGAAATACCCGCGCATAAAATCGAACGCGCTGGCGGAAAATATCCGGGCAGAAAAAAGCGGCGAGTAAGGGTCAGGCGTTCGCTTCTACCCGGCCCGGCACCGATGATGCCTGACTATTTTCCAGGCGCCATTTGGCCGGCGAGAGGCCGTGGACCTGTTTAAAGGCCTTGGAAAAGTGCAGCTGGTTTTCATACCCCACCGAAATTCCCACCACCTTGATTGACGTCTGGCTATTGCACAGCAGGCTGGCGGCGATGCTCATGCGGAAGTTCAGCAGATATTCCTTTGGTCCGATGCCGTAGGTGCCTTTAAACAGCCGACACAGGTAACTGCGGTTGATGTTGCAGTAGGCGGCCAGGCGCTCAATGGTGAGGGGTTCATGGTAGCGGTTTTCAATGAGCTTTACCGCCTTGCGCAGATGCTGTGCCTTGTCGCTTGGCGGCTCGGCGATGCTTTGCAAAGCGTTATCAATCAGCGCAGAAAAAAACAGATAGCTCAGGCCCAGCGTCTTTAACCGATGCTCATCACCATGGCTGATGAGTTGCCGCAGATAGCGCAGTGCCAGAGGAGCATCTTCGTTCTGGCGGGGACGATAAATCGGGAACTGGCGACTCAGGCGGCACTCTTCGAAAATCTTGCCGGCCACCAGTCCGTCGACCTCCAGCCACATGTAGTGCCAGGGATCTTTTGAGTCGGCACGATAGGTGGTCACGTCATGCGGGTGGATCAAAAAACCTTCTCCAGCCACCACCGGGAATGAGCCATATTCACTGCTCAGCACCCCGGTCCCCCTTATCACATAATGAAATAAATAGTGTTGGCGTACCGCCGGCCCAAAGCTGTGCCCCTTGTCACAGTTCTCCTCGCCATATTGGTACAGGTTCAGCTCGATATTGTCAGTGCGACTCAGAGTAAAACTCTTATGCATCAGTGATGGCCCCTGTATTTTCACTTACTGTAGCAGTGTAGTCGTGGCACGACGGTGGGGGGATCTTCAGATCCAGACCTGGCTCACAGTTTTCATGCTGCGTCATTTTTCGCCATAACAAGGTCACATTTATCCCTATATTGCGAATGCGTTGCCGCGTAGCTTCAGCTTATCGAAAACCACAGCAGCGGAGAAATACGATGATTAAAGTGACTTTTATGGGGGCAGGTAGCACCATTTTCGCCAAGAACGTTCTCGGCGATATCATGGCGACGCCGGCCCTGAAAGAGGTGGATATCGCGCTGTATGATATTGACAGCGCTCGTCTCAATGAATCTTTCGCCATGCTGAGCAATATCAACCGAAATATTAATGCGGGCAGGGCGAAGATCACCCCTTATCTCGGGGTAGAAAACCGCCGTGCGGCGCTGAAAAACGCCAATTACGTGGTGAATGCCATTCAGGTCGGTGGTTACGATCCCTGCACCATCACCGATTTCACCATCGCCAGAAAGTACGGCCTGCAGCAGACCATTGCCGATACCCTGGGCATCGGCGGCATCTTCCGCGCGCTGCGTACCATTCCTGTGCTGTTTGATTTTGCCCGGGACATTGAGGCGGTCTGCCCTGACGCCTGGTTGCTGAACTACACCAACCCCATGGCGTCCTTAACCGGCGCCATGCTGCGCCATACCGGGGTGAAAACGGTTGGGTTATGTCACAGCGTTCAGGTGTGCGCGGAGACCCTGCTGAAAAGCGTCGATATGCCTACCGACGACGTTCAGTTTCACATTGCCGGCATCAACCACATGGCCTGGCTGCTTGACGTTCGCCGCCACGGCGAGGATCTGTACCCGGAAATCAAGCGCCGCGCCAACGCGCTGCAGGGCAAGCATGACGACATGGTGCGCCATGAAATCATGAAAACCTTTGGTTACTACGTCACCGAATCTTCCGAGCATAATGCCGAATACATGCCGTATTGGATTAAACGTCATTACCCGGAACTGATTGAGCGCTTCAATATCCCTCTCGACGAGTACCCGCGCCGTTGTATCGAGCAAATCGACCAATGGCAGCAACGCAAGCTGGCGTTGACCCACGACGCTAACCTGACGCATTCACGTACCCACGAATATGCCTCATACATTATCGAAGCGATGGAGACCGACCGGCCGTACAAGATTGGCGGCAACGTGCTCAATACCGGTCTCATCACCAACTTGCCGGCAGAGGCGTGCGTGGAAGTGCCCTGTCTGGTGGATGGGCAGGGGATCACGCCTTGTTACGTCGGCCATTTACCGGAGCAACTGGCGGCGCTCAACCGCACCAATATCAATACCCAGCTATTGACCATCGAAGCGGCAGTGACGGGCAAACGCGACGCGATTTACCATGCGGCTCTGTTGGATCCTCATACTTCCGCCGAACTTTCCATTGATGATATACGTAAGCTGTGCGACGAGCTGATTGAGGCTCACGGCAGCTGGCTCCCTGCCTATCACTGATCGCCGAATTTAACCGTATTACCTCCTCAAAACGCACAAGGCGCAGGGCTTCCTGCGCCATCAAAAATAGGGTGGTGAGCCATGTTTTATTTGAGAAACAAGAATTTTTGGATCTTTGGGGCCTTCTGTTTTTTCTACTTCTTCATCATGGGGGCGGTGCTGCCGTTCTTTCCTATCTGGCTGCATGACGTCAACCAGCTCGACCAACAGCAAACCGGATTGGTGTTTGCCTGCATGGCGCTGTTTGCCCTGGTGTTTCAACCGATTTTCGGTTTTGTCACCGACAAATTTGGCCTGAAGAAACACCTGCTGTGGATGATCATCTTCTTGCTGCTGTTTCTGGCACCGCTGTTTATTTATGTGTTTTCGCCTCTGCTGCAAACCCATTTTGTGTGGGGGGCCTTGCTGTGTGGGGTTTACCTGGGGCTGGTGTGCAGCGGCGGTTCACCGGCTATTGAAGCCTATATCGAAAAAGTGAGCCGACGCAGTCAGTTCGAGTATGGCCGCGCCCGGTTGTTCGGCTGTATCGGTTGGGCGATTTGCGCTTCGATCGTCGGCTATATGTTTACCATCAACAACCAGTTCGCGTTTTGGTTGGCCTCCAGCTTTGCGCTGATCCTGGCCGGTTTGCTTTATTTGTTCAAACCCGATCAGAGCAGCACGCTGGCGGTGGCGGACGGGTTGGCGTTAAACCACAAACCCATCAAGTTAAAGGCGGCGTTGAACCTGCTGAAAATGCGCAAATTCTGGTGTCTGGTGATGTATATCGTGGGGGTGGCCTGCGTGTATGACGTCTTTGATCAGCAGTTCGCCAACTTCTTTACGTCGTTTTTCAGCGACCGGCATGCGGGAACGCAGGCGTTTGGTTATGTCACGACGCTGGGCGAGTTTCTTAACGCTTTCATCATGTTCTTTGCACCGTTGATCATTAATCGCATTGGCGGCAAGAATGCGCTGTTGATAGCCGGGGTGATAATGTCGGTGCGGATTATTGGTTCATCGCAGGCGGATTCGGTCACCGCGGTCATTATCCTCAAAACCCTGCATATGTTTGAGGTGCCGTTCCTGTTGGTGGGCATTTTCAAATACATCACCACCCAGTTTAACGTTAACCTCTCGGCGTCGATTTACCTGTGGGGCTTTTGCTTCTTCAAGCAGCTCTCGGCCATCGGTATGTCCTATGCGGCAGGCCTGATGTACGTCAATTACGGCTTCAAAACCTCTTACCTGATCCTCGGCTGCATCGCCTTGCTGTTCACGCTGATTTCAGCCTTTGCCCTTAGCGGTAAGGTCGCGGTAGCCAAGCCGGAGGGCGCACTGCCGGTCGCGGCGAATTAGTGCCGGCTCAACTCAATACAGCAACGTCATAAGGCTAAAAAACAGCAGCGTCAGCACAATGATAAACCCGGTCTGCAGCGTCTTGCGCATCAGGCGACTGTGGCCCCAGCGGGTGGCGCTCAGGCGGTTATCGATGGCAAACAGTGCCGGTACCATCAGCAGCACGTAAATCAACATCAGCATGGCGGTCAACGGTTGTTGGCTCATTCTGGCGTCTCCGTGCTGAGGGAGAAAGGGGGAGCCCGCAGGGGGGCTATGCTGTTTTTTTGCCTGTGATTGTGCTCGACCATGTGCCTCCGAATAGGGCCGCCCGAAGGCGGCCACCGGTTACTGCTTGCGATATGAAGATGATTGCCGGCCACTGCCGGGGCCAACGCAGATATAATATTGCGAATGATAATCATTATCAATACTTGGCGTGAAATTTTATTGCAGGACGAGGATGAGCGGGAGGGAAAGCTTTTTACTGCGGTTTTAAAGTGACAGGGCACGCCATCCGGCGTGCCCTGTGACAAGACTATCCTCTGCGATTATTTCTCGTCTGGCAAGGCGTAAGCGACAATATAGTCACCCAGCTTGGTGCCGAACGAGCCATGACCGCCGGCGGAAATCACCACGTACTGCTTGCCGTTGACCTCATAGGTCATTGGCGTTGCCTGGCCACCGGCCGGCAGCCGCGCTTCCCACAGTTTTTCACCGTTGGTCACGCTGAAGGCGCGCAGATAGTTGTCCGCGGTTGCGCCAATGAAGAAGACGTTACCGGCGGTGGACACCGGCCCGCCCAACATCGGCATGCCCATTTTGAACGGTAACGGCAGCGGAGAACTGTCGCGTACGGTACCGATACGTTTTTTCCACACGATGTCGTTGGTTTTCAAGTCCACGGCGGAGATATAGCCCCAGGCCGGCTGTTTGCACGGCAGGCCAAACGGCGACAGGAACGGGTTCAGGGTCACGCCGAACGGCACGCCATACTGCGGTTGAACGCCGGACTCGGTACCTGAGCCGCCTTTGTCATTTTCGTCAGGCTCGATCGGGTTGCCCGGACCGCGTGGGATCAGTTTGGAAACAAACGGCAACGCGATAGGGTTGGCGATAGCCACCTGACGGTCGGTATCCACAGACAGACCGCCCCATTCGAACATGCCCAGGTTACCCGGGAACACCAGCGTGCCCTGCTCGGAAGGCGGCGTGAAGGTGCCTTCGTAACGCAGGCTGTGGAACATCACCCGGCAAACCAGTTGGTCGTAAATGGTGGCGCCCCACATGTCCGCACCGGTCAGCTTTTTCTCCGGACGGAAAGTCAGCTCAGAGAAAGGCTGGGTCGGTGACAGACGGTCACCCTTGGCTGGCCCCTGAGGAACCGGTTTTTCCGGCGCCGGCACCACCAACTCACCGTTGGTGCGGTTCAGAACGAAAATGTTGCCGGTTTTGGTCGGCACGTAAATCACCGGCACCTTGTTGCCGCTCTTGTCGGTAATGTCCGCCAGCGTCGGTTGTGCCGGTACGTCCATATCCCACAGGTCATGGTGCACCGTCTGATAGAACCAGACCAGTTTGCCGGTGGAGGCGTTCAGCGCCAGCAGGCCACTGGCATAACGCTCCATTTCCGGCGTGCGATCGCCGCCCCAGATGTCCGGCGTGGTAACGCCCATCGGCAGATAAACGATATCCAACTTGGCATCGTAGGCAGAAGGAGCCCAGGAGTTAGGGGAGTTCGGGGTGAAGTGGTGCTCGTCCGCCGGAATGGCGTTCGGATCTTTCGCACCCGGATCGAATGCCCACAGCAGCTTGCCGCTGTTGACGTCAAAACCGCGGATCACGCCCGAAGGCTCGCGGTTGGAGTAGTTGTCGGTCACTGCACCGGCTACCACAATCACCTTATCGGTGATCACCGGCGGCGACGTTGGCTCATAATGGCCCGGCGTCGCATACGGCATATTGCTTTGCAGGTTGAGTTCGCCGTTATTGGCGAAGTCGGCGCAAGGCTTGCCGCTATCGGCATCCAGAGCGAACAAACGACCGTCATTCACCGGCAGGATAATGCGTCGTGCGCACAGCGCCGGGGCGGTTTCTGCGGTTGTGCCTGCGGCGGCAGGGGTTTCATGATAAGACACGCCACGGCAGGTGATGTGCTGGAAGGTCGGGTTAAATTTCAACTGAGGATCGAACTGCCACTTTTGCTTGCCGGTGGCGGCATCCAGCGCGAACAGCTTCTGGTGCGGGGTGCACAGATAGAGCGTGTCGCGGATTTTAATCGGGGTCACTTCGTTGGTGATTTCCCCCGGATCGTTGGCGGTTTTCAGGTCGCCGGTCTGGAAAGTCCAGGCTTCCTTGAGTTGGCCGACGTTCTTATCATTGATTTGGCTCAGCGGAGAGTAACGCGTGCCTTCCTGGGTGCGACCATAGGCCGGCCAGTCGGCGTCTGATGCCTGAGGTTCGACTTTTACCTGCGCAGGTTCGAGGGTACCGTTGATCTCTTGCGGATCATTAAACACCGCGTAGGCCAGCGCCACCACGGTGACGACCAGCGCCAGGCTCAGCGCGCTGTAGGCCAGCTTGCCCTTGGCGTGGAGCTTGCGATAGATAAAAGGCAGTACCAGCCACAGGCCGAAGAAGAAGGTGACGTCCAGACGCGGCGTCAGTGCCCAGAAGTCCGGGCCCACTTCCCACAGCGCCCAAATTGTGGTGCCGAGTAAAAAGATCGCGTACAGCAACAGAGCGGTTGCACGACGGCGGACCAGTAACCAGGCGGTGATCAGCAGCACCAGGCCGGCGATGATGTAGTACAGCGAACCGCCGAGCTTGGCCAGCCAGATGCCGCCTCCCAGCAGATAGAGCCCACTCAACGCGGCGAACAGTGCCGTGATGATGATGAGCGGCGATGATGACGCTTTATTTTGCATAGTATTATCCTTACCAAAATGAAAAGTCCCCGATTTAGAGATTAAGCCATATCCAAAAAAACACGCGGTTTCTCCCCAAAAATCCATCCCCGGTGTCTGGCATATCCCCCTGTTGCCAAGGCTAAAAGGCAGCGGCAATCAAAAATAAGGCGGACAGTTTTGGACGTTGAATAAACGCTTTCGTCAGAGGTAAAGCCCCAAACAGGCTGAATCAGGCGTAGCCGTTTCGATGATGTTGCACGGATGTGACGACGCCGCCCAAAGCGCGGCTAGGGTACTCTAATTATTCTGCTTTTATTGAATACCTTGTGCTTTTTTTTAGCGCCTTGTGGGTTTATGAATTGAGCTCATAAGCTCATGCATATTCAGCGCGTAGTTATTTGCCCGGTTGCCTCTTACAGTGATCGCACTTGGTCGCCCCGCACAAGCGGTGACCCATTCGTACACATCGGAGGAAAAATGCAAAAACGTAAGCTGGGTAGCAGTGGGCTGGAGGTATCCGCGTTGGGACTGGGCTGCATGGGGCTTAGCTTTGGCTATGGCCCGGCCACCGACAAACAGCAGGCGATTGGCCTGATCCGAGCCGCGGTGGATCAGGGCGTGACCTTTTTCGATACCGCAGAAGTTTATGGCCCCTTCACCAATGAGTCACTGGTGGGCGAGGCGCTGGCACCGGTGCGCGATCGGGTCGTAATAGCCACCAAGTTTGGTTTTGAACTGCCTCAGCCGGATGGCAAACAGGTGCTCAATAGCCGGCCGGAACATATCCGCCAGGCGGTGGAAGGGTCGTTAAAGCGTCTTAACGTCGAAACGATCGATCTGCTTTATCAGCACCGGGTCGATCCCAATGTGCCGATTGAAGACGTCGCCGGTACGGTGAAGGCGCTGATCCAGGAGGGGAAGGTGAAGCATTTTGGCCTGTCCGAGGCGGGGGCGCAGACGCTGCGCCGTGCCCATGCGGTGCAGCCGGTGACGGCGTTACAAAGTGAATATTCGCTGTGGTGGCGGGAGCCCGAGCAGGAAATCTTGCCGACGCTGCAAGAGTTAGGCATTGGGTTTGTTCCTTTCAGCCCGTTGGGGAAAGGTTTTCTCACCGGGGCGATCAACGAAAATACCACCTTCGACAGCAGCGACTTCCGCAATGTGGTGCCGCGTTTCAGCGAACAGGCGCGCAAAGCTAACCAGGGGCTGGTGGAGGTGCTGGGGCAGATAGCTCAGCAAAAAGGGGTCACCCCGGCACAGATAGCGCTGGCCTGGCTGCTGGCACAGCAACCCTGGATTGTGCCGATCCCGGGGACCACCAAACAGCATCGCCTGCAGGAAAACCTCGGGGCCGCGTCGCTGTCGTTATCATCGGAAGAACTGCGCAGTATTGAAGCGGCACTCGCGGTTATTGAGGTTCAGGGCGATCGCTATCCGGCGCATCTGCAACAAAACGTCGGACGTTGATGCGGCCGTTGCCCGCGGTAGCTTTTGAACCGCCGTCACCGACCGGCGAAAAGGCGCGCTCGCTCTACAATTATCCTGTCAATGTTAACGTCGGCAGCCTCTGCCGAACTGGAGAAACAAGTGAAAATTCAACGCAGCGGTTCCCAACCCTCTCGTTCGGGGCCAGAAGAGTACTTTACCGGCAAAGTTCGCATCGATGCGCCTTTTGCAGGGAGCGAACCGGCCCGCGTGGGAGGCGCCACCGTGACCTTTGAGCCAGGGGCGCGCACCGCCTGGCACACCCATCCGCTCGGCCAGACGCTGATAGTGACTCAGGGGCGTGGTTGGATCCAGGTGTGGGGTGAGGCGATCCAGGAAATGAACCAGGGCGATATTGTGTGGATCCCGGAGGACGTCAAACATTGGCACGGTGCGACGCCGGATACTGCCATGACTCACATTGCCATCGCCGAGTCGTTGAACGGCAGCCCGGTTGACTGGATGGAGAAGGTCAGCGACGCGCAGTACCACAAGCCTGCCCTGAACGGCTAGGCGCCAAAAGGGTCAGGCGTCGCCGATTTGCTGGCAAAAACGCAGCCGGTTGCCAAAGGGATCGGTGAGGATAAGCTCTTTCCCCCAGTCGAGGGTTTCAACGCCTGGCCGGGCATAGCGGTACTGCCTGGCTGATAGCTCCTGGTGCAGCGCGTCGATATCCTCGGTGGGAATAAACACTGCGGAACCCGGCGTGCTGTCACCATAGTGCTCGCTGAGATGCAATCTCAGGCCAGAACGCGTGATCTGCATGTACAGCGGCAGATCTTCACTGAAACGGTGCTCCCAATCCAGCGTGAAACCGAGAAAATCCAGATAAAACTCCCGGGCCTTTTCAACCGAAAAGATGCGAAGAATGGGAACGGCAGGGGATAACTCCATTGTTGACCTCGCTTGAGCGACTGCTATAGGTAATCGGGCTTTACCGGCCCGCGTGAGCGGGCCGCATAAAAGCGCCGGGTGGCTAGATCCCTAACCCGCCCAGGCACAGATACTTTATCTCGAGATAATCTTCGATACCGTATTTCGAACCTTCACGCCCCAGCCCGGAGTTTTTAACCCCGCCGAAGGGGGCCACTTCGGTGGAAATCAGTCCTTCATTGATGCCGACGATGCCGTACTCCAGCGCTTCGGCAACCCGCATTACCCGGCCAATGTCGCGACTGTAGAAATAAGAAGCCAGTCCGAAAGGGGTATCGTTGGCCAACTCAATGGCTTCGGCTTCGCTGTCAAAGCGGATCAGCGGCGCTACCGGGCCAAAGGTCTCTTCATGGAAGATTTTGGCCTGCCGCGGCACGTTGGTCAGAATGGTCGGCGTAAAGAAGTTATTGCCCAGCTCATGGGGTTTGCCACCCAGCAGTATCGAAGCGCCGTGTTGCACCGCGTCGGCGATATGCTCGCTGACTTTTTCCACGGCGGCCGGATTTATCAACGGGCCGATGGTGACGCCATCATCCATGCCATTACCGACTTTCAGCTTGGCTACCGCCGCCTTCAGCTTTTCGGCAAAGGCGTCGTAAATACCGTCCTGTACCAGGAAGCGGTTGGTGCAAACGCAGGTCTGGCCGGCGTTGCGGTATTTGGACGCGACGGCCCCGGCGACGGCGGCATCCAGATCGGCATCGTCAAACACGATAAACGGCGCATTGCCGCCCAGTTCCATACTGGTTTTTTTGATGGTCGGGGCACACTGCGCCAGCAGTTGCGCACCCACTTCGGTGCTGCCGGTAAAGGAGAGTTTGCGTACGTCCGGATTGGCGGTCAGTTCGCCACCGATAGCCTGGCTTGGACCGGTGATCACATTGCACACGCCGGCCGGTAAGCCTGCACGTTCGGCCAGCACGGCGAGCGCCAACGCCGAGAACGGGGTCTGGCTGGCGGGACGGATCACCCCGGTACAGCCCGCCGCCCAGCCGGGACCGGCCTTGCGGGTGATCATTGCCGCCGGGAAATTCCACGGCGTAATGGCGGCGAAAACACCAATCGGCTCTTTCTGCACGATAATGCGGCGACCGGACAGATTCTGCGGGATGGTGTCGCCGTAAACCCGTTTGCCTTCTTCGGCGAACCACTCGATGAAGGAGGCGGCGTAGGCAATTTCCCCCCGGCTCTCTGCCAACGGCTTGCCTTGCTCGGCGGTCATGATGATGGCCAGATCTTCCTGGTTTTCCATCATCAGTTCGAACAGTTTGCGCAGCTTGCCGGCACGCTCTTTGGCGGTCAGCGCACGCCAGGCCGGCTGGGCTTTTTTGGCGGCGGCAATCGCCTGCGCGGTTTCTTTGGCTCCCAAAGCCGGTACCTGACCGACCAGCTCGCCGGTGGCGGGGTTATGGATCTTGATGGTCTGGTCGCCTTTGGCCGCCAACCACTGACCATCGATATAGTTGGCTTCGCGGAACAGCGTGGGATCTTTCAGGCGGGCGGAGAAGTTAGTGCTCATCGGTTATCTTCCTTTTTCAGAATTCAACACGGGTTGACCTACCCCAAACGGCTACCCTTTACCCTAGCAAATTTTTTCGCCTTGATTTGCCCGATCCTTGGCAACAGATCAATTTATCGCCATTCGCACCTTCTGTACAAAAAATGCCCGCGCCCAGGCCGATACTGAAATCAGCAGGCATATGACCCATTTTTGAAATGACCTTATGACCTAAAAGGAGCGTGCAGCATGATGACTTCAGTGAGTCGGCACCTTGCGGCCTACAGCAGCAACATGGATTTTTTGGCTTCCAGCATTGCGCTGATGGAGTGGCAGGGGCGTGAGATCGACGCCGGCAAGGTGGCGGGCAACATGTCCGAAGCACAAAGCCGCTTGTTCTTTGAACGCCTGAGCTATTTCCGCCAGCTTTATCAGGCCGCCGCGACGGCGGAACACAGCGTATAAATTTACCTAACCCCGCTGTCGCGGGGTTTTTTACGCCGGTTCCGACCACACGCCGGTGTTCAGCGTGGCCGGCGAATACGTCAGATTGCGCCCGCGCCACGGCAGAGCCTGTGAAAAACGCCACGCGCTGTGGATATTGAAGCGCCAGTAACGTTCCGCTCCCACGACGCCCTGGCCGCTTTCCGCCTGCCAGAGGATCTGCGTTTCTCCCTGCAGGTGCAGCACATCACCGCGCTCAAAATCGATAAACAGCAGCGCAGCCCTGGGTTCCGCCAGCAGGTTTCCCAGCGTGTTCATATAGCGGTTGCCGCGAAAATCCGGTATCCACAGGCTGTTCTCCTGAAGATGGATAAATCCCGGTCTGCCACCCCGGTGTGAGATATCGACGCCGCCTTGTTCCAGCGTGCTGTGGGCGCAACTGGCGACGAAGCAGGTATCCGCCTGGCGAATCAATGCCTGTGCCGCCGCGTCCAGCGTCGCGAGATGTTCAATCGGCGCGGGATGGGCGGCTACCGGATACAGCTCCCGTTGCTGGATATACTGCGGACAATTGCCGAAGCTCTGACTGACGGCAATTTCCAGGCGGTTTTTGTCGGTGCGCGTAATGCGCCCGTTGGCTCGGTTGCGTCGCCGATTGCTGAAGTCCAGCCCCAACGCCCCTACCAGACGCCCGGTTTGCAAGGCTGCCTGCGCCGGGTCGTCCTGGCGACGCGGGGCGCTGATACGCAGGTGCTTGCTGTCCGGCGTGCGTAAAAATCCAGGGGGGCCGTTGAACAGCGTGGCCACCGGCCAGCCCCGATCGTCCAGGGTGGCGACGAACAGATAAGGCAGCGCGGCGAAAAATTCGCGGTGCTGCTCGGGCATGCTGATGTAAATGTAGCCGCCCACGCGGTCAAAACCGGCCAATGCCTGGGCGCGCAGTTCATCAGGGTGGAACATCGGCTGGCTCATAGGATTTACCTTTGCGCAGGGTGCGGCAATGCGGGCATCGCGAAGAAACCGGGCAGCGCGGCGATGCGTGCCACCCAGCGCCGGATGGCAGGATAGGGCGCCAGCGAAACACCGCCCTCCGGGGCCACCGCCACATAGCTGTAGCAGGCCAGATCGGCGATGGTGGGCTGCTCCGTCGCCAGGAAAGCCTGAACACTCAGATGATGTTCCATTTGCGGCAAGAAACGCGCGGTTATCCCCAGCGCCACCCGATCGTCCTCCGGTGCTGCAAACTGGGCAATCAATCGGCAGGAGGCCGGGCCGTAGCGCACTTCACCGGCGGCTTTAGACAACCACTCCTGCACCTGAGCCGCCGCCAGTGGCGTCTCCGGCAGCCAGTGGCTGCCCGGCGCGTAGTTTTTCGCCAGATAAACCAGAATGGCATTGCTGTCGGCCAGCGATAAATTGCCGTCCACCAGAACCGGGATCTGGCCGAAAGGGTTCAGGCGGCGAAACGCTTCGCTTTGGCGAACCTCGGCCGGGGATTCAATAAATTCGTAGGGCAGCTCCAGCATGCTTAGCAGTAATGCCACGCGGTGGACGTGGCCGGAAAGCGGGGTGCCGTACAGTTTTAGCTTGTGCATGGTCAGACTCCTGAGCAATTTTTATCAGCATACTCTTGCACTCATTGAGCGTAATCCGGCAATGTAGAAATTGATAATTTCACTTTATGGAACAATCTATGGATCGCCTGGACGAATTGGCTATTTTTGTGGCGGTAGTCCAGCACGGCAGCCTGGCGGCGGCGGGGCGCAAGCTGCGACGTTCCGCACCTGCAGTCACCCGGGCTATCGCCTCGCTGGAGCAGCGCTTTGGCGCCCGGCTGGTCGAACGCACCACCCGAAGGCTAGCGCCGACCGAGGCAGGGTTGCGGTTGGCAGAGCGTGCGCACTTGCTGCTTACTGAATATCAGGCAGCGGTGCTGGACACGGCGGACACCCAGCTCACCGGGTTATTGCGTATTACCTCGCCGGTGCAGTTCGGACGCAAGCATGTGGCGCCGGTGGTGATGGCGTTTCTTGACCGCTATCCGCAGATGCAGATTGAAATGGTCCTCAACGATCGCAACCTGGACTTGATTGACGAGGGGCTGGACGTCGCGGTGCGCATTGGTCATTTGCAGGATTCTTCGCGGGTTGCCCGCCGGCTGGGGCAGGTGTCCCGGGTGACCGTCGCCAGCCCGGACTACCTGGCGCGGCGCGGCGAACCGCAGGAGCCGGCGCAGCTGGCTGAGCATGACACCATCGTCGGTACCCAGCGGGCATCGCTGCGCGAATGGCGCTTTGGCCCGCAGGAGAATGGCGAGCGGGTGCGGCTGACGCCACGTTTGTTGCTCAATGACGTCGAAACACAGTTACTGGCGGTGCGAGCGGGCAAGGGCATCGCCCGGCTATTGTCGTATCAGGTGGCAGACGATTTGGCCGCGGGGACGCTGGTCCGTCTGTTACCGGCGTTTGAACCTTTGCCGATGCCGGTGCAGTTGGTGGCGCAAAACATGCAGCGCATGCCGCTCAAGGTGCGCACCTTCTGGGACTACGCCTGGCAGGAATTAAGCCGATTAGCGCAAATTCAGGCGGGATAAAAAGAGCTATTGGCGCTAAATAAGTTTCACTGGTTAAACTTATTTAGCGCGGGAAAAGATTTATATTACCGGACGCGCATTGCTGTAACGCCTCTCTTGACAATATTTTGACGACTGCTAATAGTTAACGAATATCTTAAATAATAAACGAAGTTTAATATATGAAACTTGTTGCGGGGAGTTACGACAACGGTAGCACGGTGGATAATGAAGATGAGATCCTCAGCTCATTTCAAATCCGCAGCCAGGTGGTTTATCAAAAAACTCGCAGTGAGTGCAATATTGCCTATGGAAATTCACCGCGGGAAGTTTTTGACTGGTTATATTCCGACAAGCCAGTTAAAGGGACTTTAATATTTATTCATGGTGGCTATTGGCAGTTTTGCCGTAAGGACGATTTTGCTTTTATTGCGCAGGTGCCGTTGTCGTTAGGTTTTGACGTCGTGCTGGTGGAATATGCGTTGGCGCCGGAGGCCCGGCTCGACGATATTTGCCGGCAAACCGGTGTGGCGCTGGACGCTATTCAACAACGGCTTTCCGCCAGTCAGCCAACGCCAGTCTACCTGTGCGGCCACTCTGCCGGCGGCCATCTGGCCAGCTTCTGGCAGCATCACCCGGTGGTCGACGCAACGTTACCGATCAGCGGCATTTTCGAACTGGAACCGCTATTAAACACCTACGTTAACCGACGGCTGCAGTTGACCGAGCAACAAATTGCCCAACTGAGTCCGGTGCGGCATATTCCGCAGCGTATCAAGCCTATGACGCTGTTTTACGGAGCCAACGAGCTGCCGGAATTGATTGGCCAGTCAAGGCACTATTACGCTGCGCTGCAGGAAAAAAGCCAGCCTGTCACCCTGGTCGCCGTCGCCGGCACCAACCATTATAACGTGCTGGATGCCTTGTTCGCCCGGGATGGCGCCCTGACTCACCTGCTAACCACTACGGGGAAATAAACCATGCGCACCATCATCGACACCGGCCTGCCGGAAATCGGTCAACCTTTCTCCTGGGCCACCCAGGGCGGCGGCATGTTGTTCACCGCCCATGGCCCGGTCAGAGCCGACGGCAGTATTGAAACCGGCGCACCGGAAAAGCAGATCGCCCTGACATTCGATAATTTGGCTCAAACCCTGAAAGCGGCAAATAGCTACAGCGATAATGTATTACAGGTCATTGTTTATTTGACCGATGTCAATGACGTTAAATTACTCGATGAAATTTATAAAAAATACTTTAACTTCCCTTATCCCAATCGTTCAACGGTGATAGTCGATAAACTGGTGGTGCCCGGCATGAAAATAGAAATTACCGTTAGCGCCACCGTCTGATTTATCTATGAATTAATCCCCACCTGCTGATTTATTCAATAATGAATAAAGGAATCGCTATGTTTAATCACATTGGCCGTTCGCCGGCCGATCCTATTATGTCGTTGATGGAAGCTTATTTACAGGATGGAAATAACCAGAAAGTGAACCTGGGCATTGGCCTTTATTACGATCGGCAGGGCAGGATCCCGCTGATGCAGGCGGTGGAGGCGGCGGAGCAGCGCCTGCTTGAGCGGCGCAGCCCGCACGGCTATCCGCCGATCGAAGGTTCAGCGCTGTTTGCCCAACAGGTGCAGGCACTGTTGTTTGGCGAAGCGGCAACGGCGTCGATAGCTACGGTACAAACCGTCGGCGGCTCCGGTGCGTTGAAGCTGGCGGCGGATTTTATTCATCACTTTCTGTCGCGCCGTGACATCTGGGTCTCTGATCCCACCTGGGCCAATCACTGGGCCATCTTTGAGGGGGCCGGGCTGAAGGTGCACACCTATCCGTACTTCGATGAGGCCAACGGCGGGCTGCGCTTTGACGCGATGCTGGATACGCTGGGCAGCCTGCCGGAAGGCAGCGTGGTGCTGTTGCACCCTTGCTGCCATAACCCGACCGGTACCGATCTCAGCCAGGCACAGTGGCGTGCCACCCTCGAAGTGCTGCAGCGCCGTCGCCTGTTGCCGTTGTTCGATATTGCCTACCAAGGGTTTGGCGAGGGGCTGGATGAAGACTGCTTTGCCCTGCGTGAGGCGCTGAAAACGGATCTGGCATTTCTGGTCGCCAACTCATTTTCGAAAAATGTCGCCCTTTATGGCCAACGGCTGGGCGGGCTTTCGGTTCGTTGCGCCAGCCCGAACAGTGCGCAGAACGTCAAAGGCGCATTAAAAACGCTGATCCGCCGCAGTTACTCCTGCCCGCCGACCCATGGCAGCCAGATTGTGGAAACCCTGCTGACGGACCCCGATTTGCGTCAACAGTGGGAGAGCGAACTGGCAGGCATGCGTCAACGCATTCAACAGATGCGCCAAATTCTTTCCGCCGGCTTGGAGCAGGGGGGATCGCAACTGGACTACCGTCGCATTCGTGACCAAAAAGGGATGTTCAGCTACACCGGCCTGAACCCACAGCAGTTGGAACGACTGCGGCAGCATTACGCCATCTATCTGGTGGCGCCCGGCCGCATGTGCCTGCCGGGCCTGAACCAAAACAATGTCGACTACGTTACCGCCGCCATTCTGGACGTCACCCGCACTGCATGAAAAGGTAGGAGCCTGCTATGAAACAGATAAAAGGTTTTGACGAAATAGCCCGGCGGCAAGGCGGGTTGCAGAAACAGCTCACCGCCGGGCAGATGTCGATGCTGGCGATCGGCGGCGCTATCGGTACCGGGCTGTTTCTCGGCAGCGCCTACGCCATTCAGATGGCCGGGCCCAGCGTATTGTTGAGCTATTTTATCGGCGGCGTCGTGGCGCTGCTGCTGATGGGATGCCTGGCAGAAATGACTTCCGAACACCCGACGCCGGGCTCGTTTGGCGACTATGCCGAATTTTACATCAGCCCGCTGTTTGGTTTTCTGGTGCGTTATTCTTACTGGTCCTGCGTGGTATTGGCGGTGGGGACCGAGGTGACCGCCATCGGCATGTATATGCAGTTCTGGTTCCCGACCACGCCAATCTGGCCCTGGGTGCTGTTGTTCTCTGCGGCGGTGATCCTGATTAACGTGATTGGCGTTAAATCGTTCGGCCAGGTGGAATATGCGCTGTCGACCATCAAGGTGGTGGCCATTGCGGCCTTTATCGCCATCGGTATCGGTATTCTGATGTTTTCTGCCAACCCGGCCTTTGGTCTGCAAAACTTTACCGCCAACGGCGGCTTCTTCCCGTTTGGCGTGAAAGGCATGTGGTTTGCGGTGATCGTGTCGATTTTCAGCTACCTGAGCATTGAGATGATTGCCGTCGCCGCCGGTGAGGCCAAGAACCCGGTGATTGCGGTAAAAACCGCGTTCAAAGGCACCATTTTGCGACTGTTCATTTTCTACATGCTGTCGATTGCGCTGATGCTGGCGATCGTTCCCTGGCGGCAGTCCGGTACCGGCGAAAGCCCGTTCCTGGTGGCGATGAACGTCATCCACCTGCCTGCCGCCGCCGGTATCTTCAACTTTATCGTTCTGGTGGCCGCGCTGTCGGCGATGAACAGCCAACTGTATATCACCACCCGCATGATGTTCTCGCTGTCACGCGCCGGGCAAGCTCCGGCTGCGCTGGGCCGGGTCAGTAAACGCGGCATCCCGGTAAGCGCGCTGGCGATGTCCTGCATCGGCATCGTGGTGTCGATCGTGTTGAGTCTGGTCTACCCGCAAAAATCCTTTGCCGCCATGATGTCTATTTCGGTGTACGGTGCCTGCTTTACCTGGCTGATGATTTTTGTCACGCACCTGTTTTTCCGCCGTCAGCACCGGCAAACCCACCTGAAATTTCGCATGTGGGGCTTTCCGTACACCACGCTGGCCGGTGCCGGTTTGATGGCCGCGTTGTTGATCTCGACGATGTTCACCGAATTTTTCAGGATGACGCTGTGGTTTGGCATTCCGTTTACCCTGCTGTTGGTGGCTATCTATTTCTTCTACAGCCGTCATCAGCCCGTGCCCGCGGTAATGGAAACACCGGGGGTGGAGTAAACCGGTTTACTGAAAATGTGAATATGTGGCTCTGGCGATAAACCACTTTATCCGGAGAATAAGCCTTTTCTGGGGTGATGGAGTGGTTTGCAATGAACAGTGGGGCAGAAAAACGGCGCATTATTGGCTGTAGCGGTATGCCGGAGGCCAGGCATTCGGCGCAGGGATGGATCAACGGCTTTCTGGGCATGTTGATTTTCAGCGGTTCTTTGCCGGCCACCCGCGTGGCGGTGCAAGAGTTTGATCCCATGTTCCTCACCGCGATGCGCGCGGTGCTAGCGGCCTTGCTGGCTCTGAGCGCATTGACGCTGATGCGCCAGCGTTGGCCGCAGCGCCGCGACCTGACACCCTTGGTACTGACCGCGCTCGGAGTGGTGATCGGTTTTCCTTTGCTAACGGCGCTAGCCTTGCAGCACACCACCTCGGCGCATGCGCTGGTGTATATCGGGCTGTTACCGCTGGCAACCGCCTGTTTTGGGGTGCTGCGGGGCGGGGAGCGGCCTAAAGCCGCTTTCTGGCTGTTCTCGGTGTTGGGGAGCCTGTTGGTTGGCGCTTTTGCGTTAAGCCAGGGGGCGACTGGCTCCTGGCTTGGCGATCTGCTGATGGTGGCCGCGGTGCTGCTTTGTGGCCTGGGCTATGCGGAAGGCGCCGTGCTGACCCGCAAGCTTGGCGGCTGGCAGGTGATCTCCTGGGCGCTGGTGGTCGCTTTGCCGTTGACGGCAGCGGCGGCGGCGGTGACGGCCCCGCCCGCCTGGCCACAGGTCAGCGTCGGCGCCTGGTTTTCTCTGGGCTACATTTCGCTGTTCAGCATGTGGATTGGCTTTATCTTTTGGTATCGCGGTTTGGCGCAAGGGGGCATTGCCGCCGTGGGACAGCTGCAATTGCTGCAGCCGTTTTTTGGTCTGGCGCTGGCCGGGCTGGTGCTGCATGAAAGCATTCAACCTTCAATGATTGCGGTAATGGTCGGCGTATTGGTTTGCGTGTACGGCGCGAAGCGTTTTTCGCGGTAACAGTAAGGTCAGCCTTACCCCGTAGCCAAGGCAGCCAGCACCCGATTCAGCTTTTGGGCTGCCAGGTGGATCTGCTGTTCCGTGTAGCCCCCCAGTCCGAGTATCAATCCGTTTTTCTCGCTGCCGGGGCTATACATTGGCGAAAGTGCGCCGACGGCAACCCCGGCCTCGGCGGCTTTACGGGCAACCAGCCGATCGTCCAAATCCGCTTTTAACCACAGCAGCATATGCATGCCCTGATCGCTGGGGTGCAGGGTGGCCAGCTCGGCAGAAACCTGCGCGCTGATGGCGTCGGTCAGCACTCGCCTTTTTTCCGCATACACGCCGCGCATTTTACGAATGTGGCGATCCAAATGCCCCTGCGCCATAAAACTGGCCAGAACGTATTGATCGGCACTGGGGGGATGGCGATCCATCAGCACTCGCGCACCGCAGAAGGCATTCACCAGGGGCTGAGGAACGATGGCGTAGCCCAGGCGCAGCGAAGGGAACAGCACCTTGCTGAAGGTTCCCAGGTAGATAACTCTGGTCGGATCCAACCCCTGCAACGAAGGAAACGGGTGGCCGGAAGAGCGCATTTCACTGTCGTAATCATCTTCGACGATCCAGGCCTGCTGCGCTTTGGCCCAGGCCAGCAGCTCAAGCCGGCGCGACATGCTCATGGGCATACACAGTGGGTACTGATGAGAGGGAGTGACAAAGGCGGCCCTGGCCTGCGGCGCGATTTTCCTGCCTGCCGCCACCGCGATTCCTTCGTTGTCCACCGGCACTCTGGCCATTTTCCGGTCTCTGAAGACGGTGTTGAAGATAGCGGTAATGCCGTGATACGCGGGATCTTCAACCCAGGCGGTCTCTCCGGCATCCAGCAGAATCTGCGTGGCGAGATAGAGCCCCTGCTGCGTGCCGGAGGTGATGATCACCTGTTCCGGCGTGCAGTGCACCGAACGGGACTTGCGAACGTATTCGCATATCGCCTCACGCAGCGGCAATGCGCCCTGCGGCTCGCCATAGCCGGCGGGGGCACCGGGGCCTCTGGCGCGAATGCGGTTGCCGAGCCTGCGCCAAACGTCGTCGGGTGCGGTATCGTTGATCGGCACCGAGACGGTGAAGGGGACCGGTGGCAGAGGGCGCAACTGGGCGGCGAAGTGCTCCAGGGCCTGAGCCTGATCGGAAAGCGGCATGTCGCAGGCGTCCGGGTGTTTGACCGGTGCGGGGGCCGGGCGGGTGAGCGACAACGCCACGCGGGTCCCCGAGCCGGGCTGCGCCTCCAGAAACCCTTCCGCTGTCAGTTGCTCGAAGGCGGCCAGCACCGTTCCTCTGGCCAGCTGTAATGCGCCCGCCAGTACGCGGGTTGAGGGCAGCAGATCGCCCGGTTTGAGTTCACCTTTGCCTATGGCGGCACGTAGCGCCTGGGCGAGTTGCAGGCTAAGCTGCCCCGCATGGCGATCAAGCTCGCCGATAGCGGGGACTTCAACCGTTTTGGCCGTTCTGGGCATCTATTCCGGTCCAGATAAAAGTGGGTTAACAGGGTATTTACTGTAAACCACTTTTGACCTGAATAGCGGTCTTCGACAGGATTAAAGCTGGCTTTTCGGCATCAGGTGATCGCCAAAGCTCAGGCGTTGGCGGCCCGGTTCAATGGCGGTCAGTGGCGCAACCTCCTGCAGTGAGGATTTACAGCGCTGAACCAGATCGTGGTATTCGCGCGTACCGGCTACTTTCCACGCTAATTCCTGTTCGGTCAGGTCACGTAATACCCGTGCCGGGCTGCCGATCACCAGCTTATTGGCCTCGATCACCGCGCCGGCCTTGACGAAGGCCATGGCACCGACAATGGTGTTTTCACCGATCTCTGCACCGTCCATGATCACCGCGTTCATGCCGACCATGGCGTTACGGCGGATACGGCAACCGTGCAGGATGGCGCCGTGGCCGATGTGCCCGTCCTGCTCCACCACGGTGTCCTGCTGCGGAAAACCGTGCATCACGCAGTTGTCCTGAATATTGGCGCCATCGCCAATCACCAGCCGGCCAAAGTCGCCGCGCAGGCTGGCGTTGGGGCCGATATAAACCCGTTTGCCGACGATCACATCGCCAATCAGTACGGCGGTAGGGTGTACGTAACTGCTGGGATCGATCACTGGGGTCAGGCCGTCAATCTGATACACGGGCATAGCTTAGGCTCCTTAAAATGAGTTATCGCGCGGCAGGCCGCCGAAGCGCCGATAATAGCCGGCCGCCGGGGCAGGCAGAGCGCCGATGGTGGTCTCCGCCATGGCGCTGACATACTCGGTCGCTGCGCGGTCTACCCGCTGATAAATATTGATGCACAGGTTACGGGCAATCTGTCCTTCCCACTGGGCCGGCAGCAGGGCGTCCGGCAGCAGAGGATCTTTGAGCACCACGCGCCGGAAGAAGTGGATCAATAATAGCTTAATCTGGAAACAGCGCTGGGGCGTCAGCAGTGCTTCATCGGCTTCGCGCAGCAGCGCCATAAGGGGACGAAATGAGACGATAAATTCGTGATAATCGGCCGCGACGTCAGCCAGTGCCCAACAGTTGGCCACCAGCTGTTGCAGGGTTTTCTCCGAGCGGTTATAGGGATAGTCGGCGCGGAAGTAGATCACCTGTTCGCTGGCGTTAAGTTCGCCGAGCAGGGCGGTGACGTCGGTTTGCGCGTGGGTGGGGGCCGCCATCAGATTGCTGGCTATTTGGCCGAAGCCCAGCCAACCCAGCTCTTTTTTCAACCGTGCCCGCTCCTCCTTTTCCGCGCTTTCCAGCAACAGCAAATCCCATTTCCCGTCCCAGGCGGGCGGTTCGCTGAGATAGATTTTCGACTCGGCATGGCGGAACTGACGCATACCCTGATCGGTCACCCGATAGAAGCTGCGACGGCCGATTTTTTCAACCTCCAGCCAGTCCTCTTTCTGCAGGCGAAATACCGAGGTGCGCACGAAGCGGTCACCAAAACCCAGGGCCTCCAGCAGCGCGCTCAGGCTGCCAAGCCAGACTTCGCCGCCCCGGTGGCTCAGCGCATCGCCGTAGAGGGAGATAATCAGCGAGGTGCCGCTGATCGGCTGAGCCTCTATAGCATGGCGGATAAACTCATCCAGTTTATGTTCCATATTTTTCCATGGGTTAGCCGACGGTGAAGCACAACATTACCACAAATCATTCGGGCGTCATCCGTGACGCCGGGGCAATCAGCGAGGCCGCAGATCGACCACGCGCTGGGCTTTGCCTTCTGAACGCGGGATATCGCCGCAGTTGGCGATGCTGACGTCGGTGCTGACGCCGATAATCGACTTGATATGGTGGCGTAACTGGTGGCAAATCTCACAGCGTTGCTGGTGGCTGAGGCTGAGCGCCGCTTCCTTCAATTCAACGCGCACCGCCAGGGTATCCAGGTGCCCGCTGCGGCTGACCTGCAGCTGATAGTGTGGCGACAGCTGTTCGAACTGCATGATTTGCTCTTCCACCTGCGACGGGAACACGTTGACGCCGCGGATAATCAGCATGTCGTCGGAGCGGCCGGTAATTTTCCCCATGCGACGCATTTGGCGCGCGTCGCCCGGCAGCAGGCGGGTGAGGTCGCGGGTACGGTAGCGGATCACCGGCAGCGCTTCTTTGGTCAGCGTGGTAAACACCAGCTCGCCGTGTTGGCCATCCTGCAGCGTCACGCCGGTTTCCGGACAGATGATTTCCGGCAGGAAATGGTCTTCCCAGATGGTCGGGCCGCCGCCGCTTTCGGCGCATTCCATCGCCACGCCCGGCCCCATCACTTCGGACAGACCGTAAATATCCAGCGCCTTGATGCCCATGCGGCTTTCAATTTCATGCCGCAGCGCTTCGGTCCAGGGTTCGGCACCAAAGACGCCGAGGCGCAGCGAGCAGCCACGGGCGTCGCCGCCCATTTTGCGTTCCAGCTCGTCGATCAGCGTCAGGCAGTAGGACGGTGTCACCATGATCACATCGGGTTTGAAATCCAGGATCAGCTGCGCCTGCCTTTCGGTTTGCCCACCGGACATCGGGATCACCGTCGCCCCGAGTCGCTCCGCGCCGTAATGAGCTCCCAGCCCGCCGGTGAACAGGCCATAGCCGTATGCCACGTGCACCTTGTCTTTGGCGGTAGCGCCGGCGGCACGCAGGCTGCGTGCGACGATATCGGCCCAATTATCGATATCCCGCTGGGTGTAGCCGACCACTGTCGGCCGGCCGGTGGTCCCTGACGAGGCATGAATGCGCACCACCTGTTCCATCGGCACGGCGAAGGTGTCGAACGGGTAGTTGTCGCGCAGGTCCTGCTTGGTGGTATAGGGGAAGCGAGCCAAATCGCTCAGCTGTTTGAGATCGTCGGGATGGACGCCTGCCTGATCGAACTTGCGCCGATACATCGGCACGTTGTTGTAGGCGTGGTGCAGCGTCCATTTAAGACGCTCCAGCTGCAGCGCCTCAATCTCATCGCGCGAGGCGAACTCAATGGCGTCGAGTGGCTGTGGATTCATTGTCATGGTTAGCCTCGGGGGGTCAGACTCGCTCAATAATCATGGCGATGCCCTGGCCGACGCCGATGCACATAGTGCAAAGCGCGTAGCGGCCGGAACGCCGTTCCAGTTCAAACAGGGCAGCTAACGCCAGGCGCGCGCCGCTCATGCCCAGCGGGTGACCCAGGGCGATCGCGCCGCCGTTGGGGTTCACCTGCGGGGCGTCGTCAGGCAACCCAAGCTGGCGCAATACCGCCAGCGCCTGGGCGGCAAAAGCCTCGTTCAGTTCAATGACGTCCATTTGCGCCAGGCTCAGGCCGGTCAGTTCCAGCACTTTGCGGGTGGCCGGCAGCGGACCTATGCCCATTAAACCGGGTTCGACGCCGCAGGTTGCGGTAGCGACGATACGCGCCCGTGGAGTTAACCCCTGGCTAACGGCCATTGCTTCCGAGGCGACGATCAGCGCGGCGGCGCCGTCGTTCAGGCCGGAAGCGTTGCCGGCGGTCACCGTGCCGGGTTGGCGGAATGGGGTATTCAGCGCCTGCAACTGTTCCAGCCGCGTATCTGCTCGCGGGTGTTCGTCCTGATCAAACAGTGTGACCGCGCCTTTCTTGCCGCTGAGGCTGACCGGCACGATCTCCTGTGCGAAGATCCCCAGCGCTTGCGCTCGCGCAGCCCGTTGCTGACTGCGCAGTGCGAAGGCGTCCTGATCGGCACGGCTGATGTTGAACTTTGCCGCTACGTTTTCGGCGGTTTCCGGCATGGCGTCGGTGCCGTATTGCGCTTGCATCAACGGGTTGATAAACCGCCAGCCCAGCGTAGTGTCATACAACTGCGCCTGGCGGCTGAAGGCGCTGTCGGCCTTGCCCATCACCAACGGGGCCCGGGTCATCGATTCCGCGCCGCCGGCCAATACCAAATCGGCTTCGCCGGCCTTGATGCTGCGGGCCGCCATCGCCAGCGCGTCCAATCCCGAGCCGCACAGGCGGTTGAGGGTAGTGCCGGAAACGTTAACCGGCAGGCCCGACAGCAGCGCTGCCATGCGTGCCAGATTGCGGTTGTCTTCCCCGGCCTGATTGGCGCAGCCGAGGATCACGTCGTCCACCCTTGACCAGTCCACCTGCGAGTGGCGGGCCAGCAGGGCGCGCAGCGGCAGTGCGGCCAGGTCGTCGGCGCGGACGTTGGCCAGGGCGCCGCCGTAACGGCCAATCGGCGTGCGGACGCCGTCGCAGATAAAAGCCTGGTTCATGCGTGCTCCCCTAAAATGGCGTGACCGAGCCGATGGGCGCGGCCGCGGAACCAGGCGACGGTCTTGCCCAGTTGATTGACAATCTCCACGTCATACAGCCCGGTGGTTTTGCCCTGATGGCGCACCTCTGCGCTGGCCGTCAGGCGATCGCCGGCCAGCGCCGGGCGGATAAAATCTATGCTGCAGCCGGACGCTACCGCCGCCAGCCCCTGGCTGTTGCAGGCGTAGGCGAAAGCGGTGTCCGCCAGGCTGAACAGCTGCCCGCCGTGGCAGGTCTGGTGGCCGTTGAGCATCTGCGGCCCGACGGTCATGCTGACTTTGGCGAACCCGGCGTCGACGGCATCCACCCGCATGCCCATCGCCTGGGCGCAGGTGTCCTGCTGAAACATCTGTTCGGCGCAGCGTTGCGCCAGCGCGTGGGGCGTATTGGCATTCATCATTGGGCTCCTGAAGAAAGGGATGCGTAGTGGCGCAGCAGCGGCATCGGGCGATAGCGGGGTTCGCCGTAGAAGCGCTGCAGATTTTCCAGCGTGGTCAGGATGTGTCGCCAGCCCAAGGACGCCCCCCATTCCAGCGGGCCCCGCGGGTAGTTAACCCCGCAGCGCATGGCGTGGTCGGTATCGGCGGCGCTGGCGACGCCCTTGTTCACCACGTCCAGCGCTTCATTCGCCAACATGGCGAGGGTGCGCATCACCAGCAGGCCAGGGTAGTCCGGCAACAGGATCACTTTCTTGCCAAGGGATTGCAGCAGACGTACCACAGTGGCGTTGTGCCGGGCATCGTTTTGCGCCGCACAGCTGATGGCGACGGCGGAGGCCTGGGCATACTGGGCGGACAGATCAAACAGCACCACGGGGGTTCCGGTTTCATCGGTGACCTGGCTGGCTGTTTTACCATTTGTTAACATAAATGTAACTTCATCGATCTGGGCAAAAGCACTGGTCTGGCCGGGTTGTATGATCGCCTCCGCATTTCCTGCCAGTAACTCGGCCAGCAGAGTGACGCCTGCCGCGTCGCCGTGCAGCTTAATGCTGTGCGGCAATTCCGCTGAGGATGCAGGTAACCCGGCGACAATTTGAGGTGGCGCCTGTTTGTCATAGCGATAAAAGCCGCACCCGCTTTTGCGGCCCAGACGCCCGGCGGCCACCCGTTCCTGCTGCACCAAAGACGGCGTGAAGCGCGGATCCTGGAAGAAGGCCTGAAACACTGATTCAGTGACGGCGTAATTGATGTCCTGACCAATCATATCGGTCAGTTGCAATGGCCCCATGGCGAAGCCGCCTGCGTCGCGCATTACCGCATCCAGCGTGGCGGCGTCGGCGACCTGTTCTTCGAGCGCGCGCAGGGTTTCGGCGTAAAAAGGTCGCGCCACGCGGTTAACGATAAAGCCGGGCGTGGAACGGCACAGCACGCTTTGTTTGCCCCATTGCCGGGTCAGCGCCTGCAGTTCGGCAACGGTTTCGGCGCTGGTGTCCAACCCGCTGACGATCTCGACCAGCTTCATCACCGGTGCCGGGTTGAAGAAGTGCAAACCGGCCAGGCGCTGTGGATGTCGCAGCGCACCGCCGATGGCGGTAATCGACAGCGATGAAGTGTTGCTGGCGAACAGTGCGGCGGGGGAACACAGCGCTTCCAGCTCACGAAACAGGCTCTGTTTGATCGCCAGTTTTTCCGCCACCGCTTCTATCACCAGTGCGCTGTCGGCCAACTGGTCAAGCGACTCGACCGGCTGAATACGGCCCAGCAGGGCTTCGGTGGCATCGGCGTCGGCCTTGCCGGACTCGACCCTCTGGCGCAGGCGTTGGCCTAACGCCTCGAGCGCCTGCCGGGCGGCGGCGGCATCGATATCAAACAGCCACACCGGATGCCCGGCCCCGGCCGCCACCTGGGCGATGCCGATGCCCATGGTTCCTGCGCCAATCACGGCGACCCTTGCGTTGACGTTCGGCAGGCTCATGATTATTTCCCGCTGAAATTAGGGGTACGTTTGGCGAAGAAGGCACTGACGCCTTCGCGGTAGTCGTCGCTGCGACCGCCGAGGCGCTGCAGGTCGCGCTCCAGATCGAGCTGCTGATCGAGGGTATTGTTCGCCGAGCTGTAAAGGGCTTTTTTAATCAGTCCCAATCCGTAAGTGGGTTGGGTGGCCAGGTGTTGTGCCAGCGTTTGGCCGGTGGCGGCCAGTTGGTCCGCCGCTACCACCTGCCAGATCATGCCCCATGCCAGCGCCTGCTGTGCGCTGACTTTATCCCCCAGCAGCGCCATGCCCATGGCGCGGGCGTGGCCGGCCAGGCGGGGCAGGAACCAGCTGCCGCCGGAGTCCGGCACCAGCCCCAGACGACAGAAAGACTGAATAAAATGGGCGTTATCGGCGGCGATCACGATATCGCAGGCCAGTGCCAGCGCTGCGCCGGCCCCCGCTGCCACGCCGTTGACGGCGCACACCACCGGCTTTGGCAGGGCGGTCAGACGACGGATCAGCGGATTGTAAAAACGCTCTACCGACAGGCCGAGATCCGGCGCCTGCTGTTCGACGCTGACGTTGCGATCGTTCAGATCCTGCCCGGCGCAAAAGCCACGCCCCGCGCCGGTGATCAACAAGCAGCGTACGGTTTCGTCCCGCTCGGCGAGGGTCAAGGCTTCGCTCAGTTGGCGGTGCATCTCGTCGTTGAAGCTATTGAGCCGGTCTGGCCGATTGAGGGTCAGCGTCAGCACCCCGGCTTCAAGGTGGGTGAGAATCAATGCGTTTTCCATAAATCAGCGCCCCTGATAGTTTGGCGTACGTTTTTCGAAGAAGGCGGCGATGCCCTCGCGGCGATCGTCGGTGGCGGCCAGAGTGGCAAACTGCTGGCGTTCGATGAGCAGCCCCTGACTGAGGCCGATTTCCTCCGCCTGTTTCAGCGCCTGTTTGGCGGCGCGCAGTGCCAGCGGTGCCTGTTGGCTGATGCGTTCGGCGATCTGCTGTGCGCGTTCCAGCGTCAGCACGTCGACGCATACTTCGCTGACCAATCCGCACTGCAATGCACGCGAGGCGTTAATGGCCTCGCCGCTCAGCACCATCTGACTGGCGCAGGATTTACCGACGCAGCGAATCAAGCGCTGAGTGCCGCCGGCCCCTGGCATCAGGCCGAGGGTGATTTCCGGCAGGCCAAAGCGGGCGCTTTCACCGCAAATAACGATGTCGCAGGCCAGCGCCAGTTCGCAGCCGGCGCCGAGCGCATAGCCGTTGACTGCCGCCAGCAGCGGTTTACTGAACTGCGCCAGCCGTTGCCACAACAGCGGGCGGCGATCCGTCAGCGTAGCCGGCAGGTCTTGCTGTTGCAGCTCGTGCAGATCGGCTCCGGCGGCAAAGAAACGCGGTGCCCCGGTAATCACCACGGCACCCACGCCGGTATCGGCATCGGCCTGTTCCAGCAAGTCAACCAGCTGCTCCAGACAGGGGGTGTTCAGGGCATTGCGCGCCTGTGGACGGTGCAGTTCCAGCGTCAGCACGCGCGCCTGGCGATGTTGCAGGATCAAAGGGGTTTCCATTGGTGGCTCCTATACGTCAAAGTCCAGCACCACGCCGTCACCGCGCGGCCACGACTGGCAGCTCAATACGTAGCCTGCCGCGAGTTGATCCGGCTCCAGGCTGTAGTTGACGGCCATGTCCACCTGACCGGCTTTTAACCGGCACTTGCAGGTGGCGCACACGCCGCCTTTGCAGGCATAGGGAAGATCGGCTCCCTGGCGCAGCGCCGCGTCCAGAATGCTGTCGTCCTGCGAACCGACCTCGATATCCAACCGGCGGCCGTCGAGCAAAATCGCCACCCGCGTGGCGTTGCGCGGGGTGTCGTTGACCGGGCGGGCGACCACGCCGCTGGTGTTAAAGCGCTCGCTGTGGATTCGCTCGGCGGGTAAGCCGGCCTGTTCCAGCACGCTTTGGGCGTCGTCCATCATGGTTTGGGGGCCGCAGATAAAGGCATGGTCATAGTCGCGGTAATCCAGCAGGGCGCCGCCGATCGCCAACAGCCGCTCGCGGTCGATGCGCCCACTGAGCAGCGGGCTGTCGAGGTTCTCCTGGCTGAACAGATACAGCGGCTGAAAACGTTGCGGGTAGCGGTTTTTCAGATCGGACAGCGTCTCTTTGAACATCACCGAACGGCTGCTGCGGTTGCCGTAAATCAGCGTGAAGCTGCTGTTTGGTTCAAGTTGCAGGGTGGCTTTGATGATCGACAGCATCGGCGTGATGCCGGAACCGGCGGCAATCGCCAGATAATTGCCGCTGTTTTCCACCTGTGGCTGGTAGCCGAAACGGCCCTGCGGCACCATCACCTCCAGTGCGTCGCCGACTTTCAGTAGCCGATTAACGAACGAGGAAAAGCGGCCCTGATGGATGGCTTTAACGCCGATCTGCAGCAGCCCTTCCTGAGGAGCGCTGCAGATGGAGTAGCAGCGGCGCAGCTCTTCGCCATCCACCTGCGCCTTTAGCGTCAGATGTTGGCCGGGGGTGTAGCAGTAATGACTTTTCAGCTCTTCGGGCACGCGCAGAGTGATAGCTACGGCGTCCGGCGTTTCGCGCTCGATGGCGGCGACGTTCAGGCGATGGAAGACCGTCATGGTTTTCTGCGCTCCTAAATGCATTTGAAATAGTCGAAGGGTTCGCGGCAATCGCAGCAGCGATACAGCGCTTTGCAGGCGGTGGAGCCGAATTCGCTGATTTTCTCGCTGTGGGTGCTGCCGCAGCGCGGGCAGGGCACCGGGCCTGCAGCCTGCGGTTTGTCGCAGGTATGGCCCTGTGGCGGCGCAACGCCGTATTCACGCAACCGTTCGCGCGCCGAGGCGTTCATCCAGTCGGTGGTCCACGCCGGACTGAGACGAATGTCCACTTTGACCGGGGCAAAGCCGGCCTCGGCCAGCCGCTGTTCGATGGCTTCGAGCAGAAACTCGGTGGCGGGGCAACCGGAGTAGGTTGGCGTAAAGGTAATGCGCCAGCCGCCGCCGTCGGCTTTAACGTCGCGAACCATGCCCAGATCGGTAATTGACAGCACCGGCAGTTCCGGATCGCTGATCTGTTGGAGGCAGTGCCAGATTTGCGGGATTTCCGCGGCCTGCAGTCGGGTAATATTCATCGCCCCCCCTTACCAGTTCGCATTGGGATAGGCGCGTTGCAGAAACTGCATCTCGGCCAGCAGCGGTCCGAGATGTTCGCTGTGCCGCCCCTGCTTGCCGCCGTGGCGGAACGCCTGCTCTGCCGGCAGCGTCAGGGTGGCCTGCTGCAGCGTTTCTTCAACCAGCGCCAGCCACGGTGCCTCAAGCTGGCGCGGATCGACGGCGATGCCCTGTTCCGCCAGTTGGCGTTCCAGCTCATCGGCGTAGAACAGTTCGGCGGTAAAACGCCACAGGCCGTCCAGCGACTGCTGAATTTTTTGGTGGCTGACGGGGCTGCCGTCACCCAAACGGATCATCCAGCCACGGCTGAAACGCAGGTGGTAATGCGCCTCCTTCAGTGACTTGGCGGCGATAGCGGCGAGTTGCGCATCGCGACTGTGGCTCAAAGCCTGATGCAGCTGCACATGGTAGGCGTCAATCAGAAACTGCCGCACCAGAGTGTCGTTGAAGCCGCCATTGGGCTGTTCCGCCAGCAGCAGGTTATGGAACTCACGTTCGTCACGACCGAAAGCCAGCCGGTCTTCGTTGAATGGCGGCCCGGCCAGTTCGGCGGCATAACCGAGAAAGTTGCGTGCCTGGCCCAGCAAATCCAGACCGATATTGGCCAGCGCCAGGTCGATCTCCAGTTCCGGCGCGTGGCCGCACCAGGCGCACAAGCGCTGGGCGAGGATCAGCGGCGTATCGCCCTGACGCAGGACATAGGTGACGAGTGGATCGTTATTAAAGGTCATGGTCGCCCCTACATGTTCTTGATGCCGTCGGGAATGGTGTAGAACGTCGGATGACGGTAAATCTTGTCATCGGACGGATCGAAAAAGGCTTCACGGTCTTCCGGCTGCGAGGCGATCAGGTGGCAGGATTGCACCACCCAGATTGAGCAGCCCTCGTTGCGGCGGGTATAGGCATCGCGGGCGTTTTCCAGCGCCATCTGGTCATCGGCGGCGTGCAGGCTGCCGACGTGACGGTGTGCCAGCCCTTGCTTGCTGCGGATAAACACTTCATAGAGAGGCCATTGGGCATGTGTCATCATCGGTTCCTTATGCGGCGGTTGAGGTGTTTTTTGACGCATGGGCCAGAGCGCCATCGCGTACCCAGGCACCGTCCTCCCAGGCGCGGCGTTTGGCTTGCAGCCGTTCGTGGTTACATTGGCCGCGCCCCTTGATCACCTCATGCAGTTCACCCCAGTCGATTTCGCCGAAGCGGTAGTGGCCGGTGGCTTCGTCCCAGGTCAAATCGGTGTCCGGCGCGACCATGCCCAGGGCTTCCAACTGGGGGACGGTGTTGTCGACAAATTTCTGCCGCAACTCATCGTTGCTATGGCGTTTGATTTTCCAGGCCATGCTCTGAGCGCTGTGCGGTGAATCGGTGTCGCTGGGGCCAAACATCATCAGTACCGGCCACCAGAAGCGGTTAATCGCATCTTGCAGCATGGCCTTCTGTTGCTCGCTGCCGTTGGCCATCGCCATGACCGCTTCGTAACCCTGGCGCTGGTGGAAACTCTCTTCCTTGCAAATTTTCACCATCGCCCGCGCATAGGGGCCGTAGGACGCACGACACAGCGCCACCTGGTTGACGATAGCCGCACCGTCCACCAACCAGCCGATGACGCCGATATCCGCCCAGTTGAGCGTCGGGTAGTTGAAGATCGAGGAGTATTTCATCTTGCCGTCGAGCATCTTCTGGTAGATATCCTGACGAGAGCAGCCCAGGGTTTCAGCAGCGCTGTACAGGTACAGGCCATGCCCGGCTTCGTCCTGCACCTTGGCCAGCAACACCGCCTTGCGGCGCAGGGTCGGGGCACGCGTCAACCAGTTGGCCTCCGGCAACATGCCGACCACTTCGGAATGGGCATGCTGGCCAATCTGGCGGATCAGGTTTTGGCGATAGGCGTCCGGCATCCAGTCTTTGGCCTCGATGGCGGTATCCGCCGCGATTTTGTCGTCGAAGTGCTGCTGATGTTGCGAGTCAGTTGTCATGCTTGCCTCTTGGTGATTCGTATTTTTCACATTGAATATAAAAATGTGAATCACTTTTCATAACCATAAGGCTACAAACTGATAACAAAAAGATCAAACGACATTTGTGTGGTTTTGCGAGTGCGCTCACAATGAGTGTTTTTATATGTTTGTTTTTTAATAATATTAAAAATTTATTTGGGAGAGATAAACCCGAGTTTAAGCGGTTCTACCGCCTGGGTGTTTTTATTTTGTTAAATTTCAGGCTGGCGAAAACTGGACAATATGTGATACGTAATTAATCATTGTGGTGTAAATTTATGAATTCCGGAGGAGCAAATGCAGCAGCTACACAGTTATCTTTCTGGCGCCTGGGTGTATGGGCAGGGCAAAGCCCGTGAAATCCACCATGCCGTCACCGGCCAACCGCTGTATCAGGTTTGTTCCGACGGGCTACCGCTAGCCGCCAGTCTGGAATATGCGCGCAGCAAGGGCGGCAAGGCGCTGGCACAGATGACCTTCCAGCAGCGCGCGCAAATGATGAAAGCGGTGGCTAAACACCTGCTGGCAAATAAAGAAACGCTGTATGAGATTTCGTACCAGACTGGCGCGACCCGCAGTGACGGTTGGGTGGATATCGAAGGCGGTATCGCCACGCTGTTTGCCTACGCCGGGCTGGCAGGACGCGAGCTGCCGGACGATACCCTGTGGCCGGAAGACGAACTGATCCCGCTGTCCAAACAGGCGCAGTTTGCCGCCCGACACGTGCTGACCTCACGCCCTGGCGTGGCGTTGCATATCAATGCTTTTAACTTTCCCTGCTGGGGGATGCTGGAAAAACTGGCGCCCACCTGGTTGGCCGGCATGCCGGCGATCGTTAAACCGGCGACCGCCACCGCGCAGCTGACGCAGGCGATGGTCAGACTGATTATCGACAGCGGTCTGGTACCGGAGGGCGCGTTGCAGCTGGTGTGCGGCGGCGTCGGCGATATGTTTGAACATCTGGATTATCAGGATGCGGTGACCTTTACCGGCTCGGCGCAGACCGGTCAGCAGCTGCGTGCGCACCCGCGCCTGTTGCAAAAGTCGATTGCTTTCACCATGGAGGCGGATTCGCTCAACTGCTGCGTGCTGGGCGAGGACGTTACGCCGCAGATGCCTGAGTTTGCGCTGTTTATCAAAGAAGTGTGCCGCGAGATGACCGCCAAGGCCGGGCAAAAATGTACCGCAATCCGGCGGATTATTGTGCCGGCGAAACGGGTGGCAGAGGTACAGCAGGCGCTGTTGCAGCGGCTGAGTGGCGTCACGGTGGGCGATCCTAAACTGGAACAGGTGCGGATGGGGGCCCTGGTCAGCCGCGAACAGCGCGACGACGTGCAACAGAAGGTGGATTTCCTGCTGCATAACGGTTGCGAACCGCTGTGCGGAGCGCGAACGGATAACCTGGAGGTGAGGGGAGAAGATGTGCAGCAGGGGGCATTTTATCCGGCCACGCTGTTGTACTGTGCCGATCCTTTTAGCCATCAGGTGGTGCACGGTACCGAAGCATTCGGCCCGGTGGCGACGCTGATGCCCTATCAGCATACCGAACAGGCGATTGAGCTGGCGTTAATGGGCCAGGGTAGCCTGGCGGGCTCCCTGGTGACCGCCGATGAGGCGCTGGCGACGCGCTTTATTCGCGCCACCGCCTGCGCACATGGTCGGATGCTGATCCTGGATCAACAGGCGGCGGTGGAGTCCACCGGTCACGGTTCTCCGTTGCCGATGCTGGTGCACGGTGGGCCGGGACGAGCCGGTGGTGGGGAGGAACTGGGGGGGCTGCGTGCGGTAAAACACTACATGCAACGCACCGCCATTCAGGGCAGTCCGGCCATGCTGGCGGCGATCGGCCGTGAGTGGGTTCGCGGTGCGACGGTGGTTGAAGAACCGGTACATCCGTTCCGCAAATACTTCGAGCAACTGCGGCTGGGCGAAAGCCTGCTGACGGCGCGGCGGACCGTGACCGAGGCCGACATCGTCAATTTTGCCTGCCTGAGTGGCGACCACTTCTATGCCCATATGGACAAGATCGGCGCGGCCGAATCGCTGTTTGGCGAGCGGGTTGCGCACGGCTACTTTGTGGTTTCTGCTGCCGCCGGGCTGTTTGTCGATCCGGGCGTCGGACCGGTGATTGCCAACTACGGCATGGAGAACCTGCGCTTTATCGAGCCGGTGAAGATTGGCGATACCCTTCAGGTGCGGCTGACCTGCAAAAAGAAAATCCGCAAGCCGCAGAAAACGGCAGAGGATCGTCCGCACGGCGTGGTGGTGTGGGATGTTCAGGTGCTCAACCAGCATCAGCAGGCGGTGGCGCTGTACAGTATCCTGACGTTGGTGGCGCGACAGGAAGGGGACTTCGGCCCGGCGACCTGAAGGCTGCCACGACGGCCAACTGCGGAGCTTTTGCCGCAGTTGGCGAAATTGGATTAAAGCAAAGGCCGATGCAGCAGCGTTTCCAGCACCTTCAGCGGTGATTGCTGCGGGTTTTTCATCGCGGCGACGGGCAACAGGAAGGTTTGTTCCAGCATAAACTGGCCCGCCATCGCTGCGTGTGGCGTTTGATCGGAGAAGCAGATCCAACTGCTGCCCGGCGGCAAGTCGAGCGCCAGTTGAGGGCCTTGCTGCTGATAGTGCTGGTCGGCTTTCATCGCATCATGCAGTTGCAGCATCAGGTGGTCGTAATGGCTGCGGCGCCGTTTGGTGATGCCGACCTTGTGCTGCAGCCAGCTGTTCAGCGGTGAATAGCGGCCCAGGCGCGGCATAAAGCGTTGCGCCAGTTGAGGAAAGGGTTCGCCGATGCGCCATTGGCGAAGTTCGCCATTGGGGTTGATGTTGGTGAAGATGCGCAGAATGCGCTCACCATAGTTCGGGCGTGACGGGAAGGCATCGACGTGCAGCCGGCTGTCGTCCTTGCGCCATGAGCTGGTCTCGCGCCAGGCCGCAACCGGATGCAGGCGCAGGGTGTTGACCGGCGAATGCAAGGCTTGTTGGTAGTGGGGGAGCAGGGTGGCAACCAGTTGCAGACAGGTCTGGTAATAGCGTGACAGCAACGTTTCCACCTGTGGCTGTTGCGCGGCTATCGCCACGCCGGATAATTTGCTCGTTTCTGGCCAGTAGCTGATGTTTTTACGTTTTGTATCGACCAGCGCGGGATCCAGCAGCGCCATTTCACCGGCTAACATCGGAAACGCCAGTTCAGGCAAAAACACGATTTTACCTTGCTCAAGTGCCTCGACGGCAGAGGGGGAAAAGGGCGCTGGGGCGCTATCCCACCGTTGCTGTGGCAACGTCATTAACACCTGTTCAGGCGTAAGATTATCCGCGCGCATAATATCTCCTTGCGATGGGGGGATACTTTAATTGTTTTTTATTTGAAAGGGATTTATAACCAGCGGGAATTATTGTTGGGCGAAATTAATTGGTTACTGCAGCTGGGTTTAATAATCGTAGCATCATTAAAATGCACCAAACAGTAAACAGACATTAAACGGCCGTGCTAATCGCACGAATGGATAAAAATAGATTTAACCGGCGTTAATAAATTTCTTACTAAAACCAGAGTGAAGATTTAAATTAAATTCAGTGGATGATCAGAGGGTTGGTTTTTATTTCCCTTGCGGAAAAATAAATTCAGGGGCCGTCTCTGGATGAGACGGCCCAATAGGTCAGGCGGGGTAAATGCGGTTTTTTCCCTGGGCTTTGGCTTGATACAGGGCGCTGTCGGCCTGATTAATAAAGCCGATTGGCGTGTCGTTATACATATGCGGCACTTTGGCGAAGATGCCAATACTGATGGTGACAATACCGTGAGGGTTACCCGTATGCGGTATTTTCAGCTCACGTACCGCTTCAATCACCCGTTCGGCGAAAATCAGTGCGCCCTGAGTGTCGGTATCCGGCAGAATAATGGCCATTTCCTCACCGCCATAGCGGGCCATAATATCGTTGCTGCGGCAGGCCAACCCTTTGAGCGTTTGTCCGATCTGTTGCAGGCACTGGTCGCCGGCTACGTGACCATAGATGTCGTTATATTGTTTGAAGCAGTCGATATCCAGCATCAGCAACGCCACGCTGCGGTAATTGCGTGAGGCGCGCATCAGTTCGTTCTTAAGGGCGATATCAAACTGACGGCGGTTGGCCAGGCCGGTTAACCCGTCCAGCAACGCCAACTCTTCCAACGTTCGGTTGATGGTGGTGAGCTGATCGCGGGTGCGCATCAGTTCGGCTTCGGTGCGCACGCTGTGGTTGATCTGGCGCATCAGCACCAGCCCCATCGCCAGCAGGATGATCAACAGCGTAGCGCCGCCCAGGGCAAACACGCCGGTATCATTACGCCAGTCGGACAGGACATCTGCCTTCGACAAGCCGGCGGCAATCACCAACGGGTAGCGATTCACCCGCGAATAACCGTAAATGCGCTCGACTTTGTCGTAGCGTGAAACAATGGTGGCATTGCCGAATTCGGAGTGCGGCAGAATTTCACGGAACAGCACGCCCTCAGAGATATTCTTGCCGATCGCCGCAATGGAATAAGGGCGGCGGTAGAGAATGGTGCCGTCTGCCAATAGCAGGTTGAGCGAGGCGTCGCTGTTGAGGGCAAAGGTGTCGTAAAATTGGCGGAAATAATCGACATACAGCGTGGCTAACACCACCCCGGCAAAGCTGCCGTCCGGGTGATTGAGGCGACGCGAGACCGGAATGATCAAATCACCGGTAGAACGACTGCGTACCACCTTGCCGATGTAAATCGCATTGCTGTTATGACTGAGGTGAAACTTAAAATATTCGCGATCGGCATTGTTGGCGTTTTGTATGAACCTGCCTGATGAGGTGACGATCCAATTCCCCTCCGCATCGTATACGAACAGGCCATGCAACTGGGGCAGGTTGCCAACCTGCGTTTGCATGACTTTCTGCAGCCGCAACAACGGCAATTGGCCCAGCCCATCGGTTTGAATGCGTTCGGTGAGATCCGACAGCGTGCTGTCGGTTTGCATAAAGGTGTCATCGGCGTGTTGCGCTAGGGAACGTGCCAGATTGGCCGATTCATATTCGGCGCTCTGCAAATCGCGCTGGTGCGAATTCCAAATCTGCCAACCGTTAAACAGGATCAGCGTGACGGCAACGATGACGACAAATACGCCGGCCTGAAAGAGTAACGGGGAATTCTTACCGTTGCGTGGCCGTTCGGCATCCTGCGGTTGCTGCTGTATCATGTCACCCTTGCTATAAAGTCTTTTAATCGAGATAAGAACAATCTTACATCTTATTCGTTAATCACGCCGACCACTACTCCCTTAACATCAAAAATGCATGAGCCACCCCAGCGGAGTGTTACAATTCGCCGCAAAACTGGCATAGAAAATACAGGGTTCGCGTACATGTCTGACTACATCATTATTACTTTGCTGACGCTGGTGGTTTATTACCCGGTGACCCTGGGTGTGCTGGCGCTAATGATGATTTTTGCCTGGCGGCAGCGTAAATCGCCTTACTGGCGTTTGGGACTGGTGTTGTTGACGGTGCTGTTTGTGCTGTTCGCCATGGCGGCTTATGACTGGTATCACTACCGTTGACCCTGGCACCGGGGTATCCGCTGTCGGTGGCGGACACCCTGACGGGATAACCGGTTATTCAACGTTAATCATCCAATTGACCCCGAACTGGTCGGTCAGCATGCCAAAACCCTTGGCCCAGAAGGTGGCCTGGTAAGGCATGGTGACCTGGCCGCCCTGCGCCAGTTTCTCGAACAATGCTCGGCCTTGCTCCACGTCGCTGGGGTTTAGCGACAGGGCGAATCCCTTATGCGAAGCTTCGCCGCCATCCTCGGGACACCCATCGGAGGCCATCAGCGCCGTTTCGCCGATCAGTAGACGGGCATGCATGATGGACTCTGGGTTGACGTCCTGCGGACCGCCTTGCCTGGCCTCCTCGGGCATATCTTTGTAGCGCATAATCATTTCGATCCTGGCGCCCAACTGCTGCTGGTAGAAGTTGATCGCCTGCTCGCAGTTACCGTTAAAAAAGAGATAGGGTTGAATCAACATGACATTGACCTCTGTTGTGGCCCGTCAGGCGTTTTGCATCCCACGGGCGAGGGGAAATAGTTTCTGATTGTGACTATTGCTGCCGGGAACTTACAAGTGTAGTGCGATTTACGCCGAATGCCCGGCGGGCGATCACGCTGTGGAAATTAACGCCCCGATCGTTGCTATTGACCGAAAAAGCGGGATGGTTCATCCCAATTTGGACAGATTATCTGAGCGGTCACTGTTTCTATACTCGTTGCAACCTTCACTAACGGAGTCACTGTAATGAGCAAGCAATCTTTGAATGGAAAAGTGGTGTTGATCGCCGGTGGCGCCAAGAACCTGGGGGGCCTGGTGGCGCGGGATTTGGCCGCTAACGGTGCGGCGGCCGTGGTGGTGCACTACAACAGCGACGCCACTCGTGCCGCCGCGGAGGAAACCTTGCAGGCGGTTAAGGCGACGGGGGCTCAGGCGATTGCGGTACAGGGCGATCTCACCCAGCCGGGTAACGTGGCGCTGCTGTTTGAGGAAGCCGTCAAGGCGTTCGGCAAGGTGGATATCGCCATCAATACCGCCGGTCTGGTGATCAAAAAACCGATTGCCGAAGTGACCGAAGCCGATTACGACAGCAGTTTCGACATCAATGCCAAAGCGGCATTTTTCTTTATCCAGCAGGCAGGCAAACATTTGGCCGATAACGGCCGAATTGTGACCATCGTCAGCTCGCTGCTGGCGGCCTATACGCCGTTTTATGCGGTCTATCCGGGCAGCAAGGCGCCGGTGGAACACTTTACCCGCGCGGCTTCCAAGGAGTTTGGCGAACGCGGCATCAGCGTGAACGCCATCGGTCCGGGGCCAATGGATACGCCGTTCTTCTACGGCCAGGAAAGCAAGGAAGCGGTGGAGTACCACAGCGGTGCCGCCGCGCTGAGCAAGTTCTCGAAAACCGGTCTGACCGACATCGAGGACATTGCGCCGATCGTCAAGTTTTTGGTCACCGACGGCTGGTGGATCACCGGGCAGACGCTGTTTGCCAACGGTGGCTATACTACCCGTTAACCTCAATTCTGCTGCGGCCCGGGCCGCAGCCTGTTTATCAGGATGCACAGCCGGTGGATAAAATAGGGAGATTACGGGTTTTTATCCAGGTTGCGGAGGTGGGCAGTTTTATCCGCGCTTCACAAATCCTGTTGATGCCAAAAACCACGGTTTCTGCGGCGATACAACAACTGGAACACGAAATGGGCGCCCGCCTGTTTCACCGCACCACTCGCCGGGTGCAGTTGACCAGCGACGGCGAGCTGTTGCTCGAAAAAGCGCGCAGCCTGTTGTTCGACGTTCAAACACTGGAAGGCCTGTTTCATCGGCAAAACGGCCCGATCGACGGTCGTTTGACGGTCGATGTGCCCAGTCGTATAGCCCGGCGAATGATCGTGCCGGCGCTGCCGGACTTCTTTGTGCAGTACCCCGACATTCAACTGTTTCTCAGCGCCAGCGACCGTTCGATCGATTTGATCCAAGAGGGGATCGACTGCGTGGTACGCGTCGGCAGTCTCAGCGACAGTAGTCTGGTCAGCCAGCCGCTGGGACGATTAAGCATGATCAACTGCGCCAGCCCGGGCTATTTGCGACGTTACGGCAACCCGGAGAATCCTGAGCAGTTGGCGGGGCACTGGGGCGTAGGCTACGCGCAGCCGACTTTGGCCGGGGCAGATACCTGGCTTTGGCAGCGAGGCGATCAGCGCATGGAAAAAACCTTGCGAAGCCGGGTCACGGTAAACAATGCGGAAAATTATATTGGATGCTGTCTGGCGGGGTTGGGGATGATTCAGATACCGCGCTTTGATGTTCAGCACTATCTGGACAACGGCAGCTTGTCTGAGGTTATGCCGCAGGCCCGGCCACCGGCGATGGGCATTGCGTTGCTTTATCCTCACCGCCGCCAACGCTCGGCGCGTTTAACCGCTTTTGCCGAGTGGTTCAGCCACCTGATCAAGCCCTTTTGCGAAAATTGAGGCCCGGCAGCCAATGGGATTTTTATCCAAACGGAACGCTATTTGTTATTGGTTTTCAGCTGGTTAAACTTGCTGACAAAACAAGACACATTTAAAACCAGCCGAAAAGTGACAAAGCGCGTGTAACATTACTGGAACAACAAGGCGGCAGAACCGTCCCAGGCGGCAGCCAGCGCATAGATTGCAGCCAGTATCAGCAGAAACGGTGTGTTGGTCATGGTCTGTCCCCTGCAGCAGTATTCACCTGCTGTTATAGCGCCGCGCAATGACAGTTTGATGAATGTGGGTGATTTTTGAACAGGTAAATTCAGACAGACGGAAATGGGTAAACTGCTGATATTTGTCTATAGTAACAGTGTGAAGATGCGTGTTTATCAAGATTCACCCTGCATCGCGCTGCCGTTAACGGTCAGCACAGGGCAACAGGATTGTGGTTGTGAAAGTGTCGTCAGGGTTGGATCAGGCGCCGACTCGGGCCTGAAAACAGAGTTTCTTTTAGGCAAAAAGTAATAGGGAGAGTAAAAATGGGCATCATTTCCTGGATCATTTTTGGGTTAATCGCCGGTATCTTGGCTAAATGGATTATGCCGGGCAAAGACGGCGGCGGCTTTATCGTAACCGTTATCCTGGGGATCATCGGTGCGGTTGTCGGCGGCTATATCAGTACCTTCTTCGGTATGGGCCGCGTTGATGGCTTCAACCTGGGCAGCTTTGTTGTCGCGGTCATCGGTGCCCTGGTGGTGCTTTTTGTCTACAGAAAGATCAGAAACTGATCGGTTGCTGAACAACAGGGTCGCTGCGGCGACCCTTTTTCGTTAAATCACAGCGGTCGGGCGGCAGTGCCGACGACCGGAAGGGGAATACCATGGGTCTGTTTGATAGCGTATTGGGCAACATTCTGGGCGGTGCCAACGGTAAGGGCATCGATTACGTCGCCATTATGCAATGGGTTGAGCAGCAGGGTGGCCTGCAGGCGATTCTGGACAAGTTCCGTCAGGGTCAATTCGGCGATGTGGTCGGCTCATGGCTAGGCAACGGTGAAAACCAGCAGATTAGCGGCGATCACGTGCAGCAGGCGCTGGGCAGCGATGCCATCAACCAGCTGGCGGAAAAGCTGGGGATCGATCCGGCTCAGGCTTCAGCCACCATTGCACAGTTCCTGCCAACGGTAGCTGACGCTGCCTCACCAAATGGCGAAGTGCAGTCGAACAGCAACGAACTGGGCGACATGGTCGGTAAACTGTTCAAATAAACTTTATGCCCCCGGCGCCTTGTCGGGGGCTTTGTTCACCCTGATCCCCTCAATATTCCCCAACGCCGCCAGCAAATAATCTACCCAGGCCCGCACTTTGCCGGGAATAAACCGCGCAGCGGGGTAAACCGCATGCAGCGCCATCGGCGGATAATGCCAGGCCGGTAACACCGGGACCAGGCTGCCGTTGGCCAGTTGCCGACCAATCAACGGACGCTGTGCTCCGCCAATACCCAATCCTGCTTCGATGGCCGCCAGCAGCGAAAAGGTATTGTTGGCGCGAAAGACCGGGCGCAGGTTCACCACCTCGGCACCCTGAGGGCCAATTAAGGTCAGCGCATCGCCGTCACTCAAGCCGCTGTAGCGGATATGCGGATGCTTCGCCAGCTCTGCGGGAGTTTGCGGTTCGCCCTGCGCCGCCAGATAGGCCGGGGAAGCCACTAAAATACGCTGTAACTCCCCCAACCGGCGCGCAACCGTGCCCGGCGTATTCAGTTCGCCAAAACGGATCGCCACGTCGATACCTTCACCGATCACGTCTGCCCGGCGATCGTCGAGCAACAGTTCGATATTCAATTCCGGATGCTGTTGCTGAAAAGCTATCGCCAGCGGTGTCAGGTGCTGTTGACCGAAGCCTGTCGGGGCATGGATGCGCAAGGGACCCTGTAGCCGCTGCTGAACGCCATGCAGCGCTTCCTCAGCTTCGCCCACTGCCGCCAGAATCGGTTTGATTTGCCGATAATAACCCCCGCCGGCGTCGGTCAGCGTGACGGAGCGGGTACTGCGAAACAGCAGCTGCACGCCCAGTTGTTGTTCCAGACCGGCAATCTGCTGGCTGACGGCCGGCTGCGTCAGGCCCAGATCGCGGGCGGCTGCCGAGAGGCTACCCAGTTCTGCGACCCGCAGGAAAGTCTTCATGGCGTTCAACTTGTCCATCAGCCCTCCAGTTATAGGTTTTACTTATAAGTGTTAGTAACAGTACGCCTCTACCGCAAGCTTTGCTAATCACTCACAGTGAAGGCCTCAAACAAAAGCGAGTGGGGTGAGCTATGCAAAATGAAAAACTGGCGGTGGTAGTCGGGGCTAACGGCGTGATTGGCGGCAAGCTGATTGAAGAACTGGAACGGCAAGGTTGGCAGGTGGTTGGCCTGTCACGACGCGGGGGCGTCGACCGGCCGCAAGTGCGCTATGTGGCGGTCGATCTGTTGGATGCTCAGGCGACGCGCAATGCCTTGCGCCCGCTAACCGAGGTCAGCCATATTTTATATGCCGCTTATCAGGATGCGCCGGACTGGGCGGGGTTGGTTGCCCCCAATCTGGCGATGTTGGCCAATGTGGTGGAGGCGCTGGAGCCGATAGCGCAAGGGTTGGAGCACATCAGCCTGATGCAGGGCTATAAAGTTTACGGCGCCCATCTGGGGCCGTTCAAAACGCCCGCGCGGGAAAGCGATGCCGGGCACATGCCGCCGGAATTCAACCTTGAACAGCAGAGCTATCTTGAAAAACGCCAACAGGGCAAAAGTTGGCGCTGGAGCGCGATCCGGCCCAGCGTGGTGGGGGGCTTCTCGCTCGGCAATCCGATGAACCTGGCCCTGACTATCGCGGTCTATGCCTCCATCAGCAAGTCTCTGGGACAGCCGCTGCGATTCCCCGGCAAACCGGGGGCTTATCACAGCCTGCTGGAAATGACCGACGCGGGTCTGCTGGCGCGTGCTACGCTCTGGGCCGCGACAGATCCGGCGGCGGCCAATCAGGCGTTTAATATCAACAATGGCGATCTGTTTCGCTGGAGTGAGATGTGGCCGAAAATTGCCGGCTACTTTGGGCTGGAGGTGGCACCGCCGCTGCCCATGCCGCTGACGTCGGTGATGGCAGACAAAAGCGAGTTGTGGCAGGCGCTGGCGCAGCAGCATGGTTTGGCCGAGGCGGATTACCGCGCGGTGGCGAGCTGGCGCTTCGCCGACTTTGTTTTCTCGTGGGATTACGACATGTTTGCCGACGGCAGCAAGGCGCGCCGCTTTGGCTTTCATCAGTTTGTCGACACCGAAGCGATGCTGTTTGCGCTGTTTGACGAATTTCGGCGTCGCAAGATTATTCCTTAAGCCGGCTGGCGGGGAGACGGTTTTTTATGGCAATCTTTGGCTGCCGCCAGAGATGGCAGCCAAGAGGCCGTCACCCCGACAGGCCAGGCCGATGAGAATGAGGAAATAAACGTGACAGGGATTACCGCCATACTGACGCTTTTGCTGGCGCTGGTGACCATTGCGCCACTTTCAAAGCATGCAGCCTGGTGGATTCGGGTGTGGGATTTTCCCCGCCTGCAGATACTGGCGCTTTCGCTCCTGGTGCTGTTGCTTAACCTGCTGTTTGTGCCGCTGTCGCCTTGGGTGTGGGGCATGATGGCGCTGAACCTGGCCTGTGTGCTTTACCAGGCCGCCTGGATTTACCCCTATACCCGGCTGAGCAAACCGCAGGTGCTGGACTTTACCGGCTATCAAAAAAAGCCGCGTATCCGTATTCTGGTGTCCAATGTGTTAACGCCCAATCGTCAGGCGGACAAGCTGCTGGCGCTGGTGGCGGCCGAACGTCCCGACGTGCTGGTGGCGGTGGAAACCGACCGCTGGTGGGAACAGCAGCTCTCGGTGCTGGAGCAGGACTATCCCCATACGTTAAAATGCCCGCTGGATAATCTGTACGGCATGCACGTCTATTCAAGGCTGAAGCTCAGCGATGCGCAGATACAGTATTTGGTCGATGAACAGATCCCGTCGATGCACATGATGGTGCATTTGCCGCATGGACCGCAGGTGCGCCTGCACTGCGTTCACCCGATGCCACCGAGTCCGACTGAAAACGAGGAATCGGAAGACCGCGATGCCGAGCTGGTGATGGTCGGTAAAAGCGCGGCCAAATCGGAATTCCCGGTGATCGTGACCGGCGATCTGAACGATGTGGCCTGGTCGACCACCACCCGCTTGTTCCTTAAAGTCAGCGGTCTGTTGGATCCTCGCCGCGGCCGTGGCATGTTCAGCACCTTTCATGCCGGTTACCCGTTCCTGCGTTGGCCATTGGATCACGTGTTCCACAGCGATGATTTCGTGCTCGGATCGCTGCGTCGGTTGACCAGCGTCGGTTCAGATCACTTCCCTATTATGGTGGAACTGGTGTACTCGCCGAAGCAGGGGGCGCAGCAGGAAAGCCTGGAGAAAGACGGTGAAGATGAGGCGCTGGCGCAGGAAAAGCTAGACAATACCGACTCAGCGCCGGAAGACGTACATACGCCAGGCAGTTGAAACAGTCCCCGCAGCATCGGCTGCGGGGCTTAGCTTAGAGGGTCAGCATGATCTTGCCGATGTGCTGGCTCGACTCCATCAACGCATGGGCTTCGGCCGCTTGCTCCAGCGGGTAGGTTTTGAAGATCTGCGGTTTTAACGCGCCGCGATCCAGCAATGGCCAAACCTTTTGCAGCAAATCGGCGGCAATACCCGCTTTGTCTTCAACGCTTCGCGAACGCAACGTGGAACCGGTGTGGGTCAAACGTTTGATCAGCAGCGGCATCAGATTTAACTCCTTCACTACGCCATTCTGAGTGCCGATTTGCACAATGCGGCCATCCATCGCTGCCGCCTGGTAGTTTTTCGCCACATAGTCGCCGGCGATCAAATCGACAATCACGTCCGCCCCTTTGCCGTTAGTGGCATGTCGGGTCTGCTCGACAAAATCCTCGTCGCGGTAGTTGATCGACACATCAGCCCCCAGGGCCAGGCTGGCCTGACGCTTTTCCTCCGAACCAACGGTGGTGATCACATGGGCGCAGAAGGCTTTCGCCAACAGGGTGGCGACGGTACCAATGCCGGAAGTGCCGCCGTGGATCAAAACGGTTTCGCCGGCCTTCAGGTTGCCGCGCTGGAACACATTGACCCAAACGGTAAAGAAGGTTTCGGGGATGGCCGCGGCCTCGACCAGGCTAAACCCTTTGGGCACCGGCAGCGCATTGCTTTCATGCACCTTGCAGTATTCGGCATAGCCGCCACCGGCAATCAGGGCGCACACGCTGTCGCCAACGGCATACTTTTGCACGCCGACGCCGGTGGCGACCACCACCCCGGCGATTTCCAGACCCGGGATATCCGATGCGCCGGGAGGCGGTGCGTATTGGCCGCGGCGTTGCAACACGTCAGGACGGTTAACCCCGGCGGCGGCGACCTTCACCAGGATCTCCCCTTGTTGCAGGGACGGCAGCGGTCGTTGTGCGACAACCAAAACTTCCGGTTCGCCGGGCTGGCTGATCTCAATGGCTTTCATGGTGCTGGGCAGTTGCGGGTTGGCAGACATGACGATTCTCCTTGGTTGGCATTCAGGCGCAGTGACCCATGTAGGTAACCACCTGCCGTAATTGATGATTTATCTTACTGAAATGCTAAGGAGAGAGTGTAGCTCACAGGGCGATTTTTTCGGGGAAGGGGGCGCCGCCGCAAGGGCGGCATAACATCAGTCATTTGGCGGGATGCGAAAACCTTTTAGCGAGACGATAAAGTGCTCTTTCCCTTTGGAGATTTTGGCGCCTCTATCACACCACAGGCTGGCAAGCTGGAAAAAATCATCGCTGTCGATGTCATAGGCCAGTTCGATTTTTTTCGCCGTACCGTAGCGGATCAGCTTTTCGGCTTCCTGGTGGTTTGTTGCTTTAATCATGGTGGTCATAACGAAATCCTTGGTGTTGAGCCAGTGCGGATAATCGCCAACCATGATATGGCTATATTGTGACAATTTTGTGATAAAAAAATGACAGGGCGCAGTTATGTGGCCTGAGGCACAGCGCCGATGTCGTGCCTCAGACCACCTTGGCGTCAACGATCGTGCGGACGCAGCAAAGTACTTTTCTTCTGTGATTTAAAGTGTTTATACAGTGCGAAACCTGCGATGCCGGCCAACACTGCCAGCAAAGATAAATATTCAGTCGCCATCTGGCCAACCTCCGATAAAGCGTGGCTTGAGAGCGGCTATTTGTGACAGTTATCACGTTATGCCGCAATGAGACCATTCTGTAAGGGGGTAACGGACGGATATTCAGACATAAAAAAAGCGCCTATAGGGAGGCGCATAAAAAATTGCAACACAGCTTGTTGTGTCCAGCACCAGGAGGAGTGGTGAACAGGAAGCCATTGTATGAAGTGCGCGCTGGCGCAGATATAGGGATAACTCTTAAAGCGCGGTTACCACTGATAACCCATGCTCACGCGGTAGTCCGGATCCTCATTGGTGGAGTAGGGATCGGATTGGCGACGGCGATCGGTTTTTTTCACGGGGCCGTTAAGCGCCGAATAGGATTTGTCGCGCGGGCGGCTGCAGCCGGGATGGTCACATTCCAGATCAACACGGAAACCGGCTTTATCTTCTGATTCTGACCAGACCACCGGTGCCTTGGCGCTTTTCGCCTCGGGACCCAGTGCGGCTTTGGGTTCGGGCGCGGGTTTGATGCTGGGCTCAGGTGCCTTGTAGGAAAGATCCAGCGCCTGGGCTGGGGCGCTCAATATCAACAATGTGGTGCAGCAAAATGCTGCCAGCGTATGCCCTCTAAGCATGGTCAATCTCCCTTTATAGTTACGCTGCGCAACTATAAAACAGTCAGACGAGAATTACTATCATTTGTAGCCTCTGAGGGCCGTCGCCAGAGTTGGCGGCGTTCAGGTTCAGGTCTAGTATATGAGCAACTTCCCGTTATAAGACATTGGACTATGACCACTGACACTGCGACGCTCAGTTTACGCCAGCGCAGCTATCGGCTGCTGTTCGACAACCATTCGCGCATCGGCCGCAGGATGGAGACCTTTTGGGTCGGTACCGCGCTGCTGAGCGTGATTTTGTTGTTCCTCGAACCGGGGGGCAGTGCCCTGTACGCGCCCGGTCGGCAGGCCATTTATCTGTTCTTTTGGGCGGAGGTGGTGTTTACCTTCATTTTTACTCTCGAGTATCTGTTGCGCCTGTGGAGTACGCCGCGTGAGCAGCACTATGCCCTGAGCTTTTTCGGCATTGTCGATTTGTTGACGGTACTGCCGCTGTACATCATCTGGTTGTTCCCGCATATGACGGTGGAATTCGTGATGCTGCTGCGCGTCCTGAGGATACTGCGGGTATTGCGGGTGCTGAAATTGCTGCGTTACATGAGCGAGATGGGCATGATTTGGCGCAGTATCAAGCTGGCGCGTCACAAATTGGCGATGTTCTTTGGCTTTGTCGCCGTGGTGTTGTGCGTGTTTGGCGGCCTGATGTATGCGATTGAGGGGGGCAGTGGGGGCTTTACCAGCCTGGCGGCCGCGATCTATTGGGCGGTGGTGACGCTGACCACCGTGGGTTACGGTGATATCGTCCCCCATACTCCGTTAGGCCGGTTATTGACCTCAGTGTTAATCCTGGTGGGCTATTCAATCATCGCGGTGCCGACCGGCATTCTGACGGCCTACATGTCGCAAGAGTTGCAGCGAAGTCGTAAAAGGCGAAATTGTGAACAATGTCAAAGAGGTGGCCATGAGACTGAGGCAATTTTTTGTCAGTATTGCGGTAGCCGATTACCGCCTTTGACGGGTAAAACCGGCCATTAATGACTAAAAAATAAGCAAATTGGGTTAAATCCTGTGCATTTGGCCCCGTTTCCACAGAGGGGCAAACAAAAAGAGTTGCTATTAAAGGCCCATCATGAGTTAATGCTTCTCGGCCTGTGGTACAGACCTATTTATGCACGACATTTTGAGTAAAGTAGTTCAAATTTAAAGCGTTATCCTAGATAGCACTTCACTGACGAATTTCCTTTCTAGTGCCTCCATAAGTAACTGATGACCGGCTATATCTTGCCCATGGTGGCTTACATTTAATATTGAAGGAATTAGACATGTCTAACATGATCAAAGGTCAAGTGAAGTGGTTCAACGAGTCTAAAGGTTTTGGTTTCATCACTCCAGCAGACGGCAGCAAAGACGTGTTCGTACACTTCTCTGCTATCCAGGATCAAGGCTTCAAGACCCTGGCTGAAGGCCAGAACGTACAGTTCTCTATCGAGAACGGTGCTAAAGGTCCGTCAGCGGCTAACGTTACCGCTATCTAATCGGCTCTTTTGCTGATTAACAAAAACCCGCCAAGGCGGGTTTTTTTGTGCCTGTAATTTGGCGCAGGCAAAAAAAAGCCCGCAAGTCAGCGGGCAAAAGTTCCTTGTTACTTCTTCATTTGCGGATACTTCTCTGGGGGGAAGTACCAGCAAACAGACTAACCGTTGTGCGCTTAAGATTCTGCGGACAAAACGTTAAGAAAGTGAAAAGCTGAGGGGCTGGTCGACTGCTACGCTTTAGTGAGAACTGCATAGCTGGGGCGCGAATTCCATGTCGGCGCGGTATTTTTCTCACCTCATTTTGTAATACACTGACATCAATGAGAAATGATGGGGTACGGCATGAAAGTGAACGATCTGGTCACCGTAAAGACGGATGGCATACAGCGGCGTGAAGGGGTGATCCTGGCGGTAGAGGAGTTTAATGAAGGGATTATGTATCTGGTCTCTTTGCCGGACTATCCTGCCGGCGTCTGGTTCTTCAACGAAATTGACAGCCGTGATGGGACCTTTGTTGAGCTCAGGCAGACGGAATCCAAGCCATAGCCTGATACCGAGCCAAATACTTTTCTGACGCATTAATTTAATCTGCAAGACTTCCGCAGGGGGATTATTCCGGAGGGGGAAGAATAGTCTGTTTTTTAATGCGGGAATACCCGTCGCGGCCGAGAGCATCGTCGCGAGCAGGTATTTAGGTTATTTAAATGCGTGGTTTCCAGCAGGACACTCTGAAAGACATTTAAAACCAACGTTTGCAGAGTAAGCGACAAACCTTTTACCTAGCGGCTATTGACGAATATCCCACTGGTTAAGGTGTCGGTTAAACGAACAACATGGTAAATAATCTGCTTGTTGTGCGTTTTAATTTTTCTTTTGATATTTCCCTTATGGGAAGAGACGGTTTTGGCCTTAATTTGCATCTGGTCGGAGATCTGGATAGTTCCCTGGCCCGACATCCACATACGCAACATGTTTGACTCAGTTTGGCTAAGGGTAACCGGAGTCTGGTCAAACGAGGTTTTTTCGGTACGAGGCGCTTTTCTCTCCAGATAGTGACTAAGTAGTTGATTCATAGTCTCTGGTTTGATGGATTTTGACGAGATGATGACATTTTTACGAACATATAAATAATCGTCGAAATGTACGTTGGTGATGGCCATAAAGATGAAGAATAAGGTGTCAGGGTGCAGTGAAATCACCCCCTTTATACGTTCCGTAGCGTTAGCTTCGTGTATAAAGCAGTCTTCATTGATAAATACCAGGCTGGGTTTCAACTTGCTGCATTTTTCATGCAGATCGTCGATATCATTGATGGCATTAATCTGGCGTTTTTTTACTCCGTGTGTTGTCAGGTAGTCTGTCAAACCTAATCTGGTATAGCTGCATGAATCCATAATGATCGTTGGCATATCTCACCCCCACTTAAATCCGTTTTACCGCGGTAACAAAAAGAAAAAGCCTGAAGCCTTAAAGGCAAAAAAAAAGCACAAAAAATTCACTTAGAAGCAGTGTTCTATCAATAAACACGGCTGTACTCAACGATATTTTATTACTAAACTAATTAACACTGTGAACCTATAAGTTTAGCTTAAGTCAGAATAATCTGCTGGCGCAGGAATTGCTGTGGGGTAACGCCAATTTGTGCTTGAACCGCGTGCCTGCTGCTCTTTTTATCATTGATTCAACCCATCATGTCACGAAACGAAATTTTAGATTGCTAGGAAAATTCTTAAAAAAAATTCATGTGTTGTTTTTTTAACATTTTTTAGCTTGTTTATTGAGCTTTAGGAATACCCTCTGATTTGTATGATTTTATTTTTAATAATATTATCATAATGTTATATGT
>NZ_JACJFQ010000109.1:0-511 GCF_014164835.1 Serratia sp. OS31
TCAGGTTGGCGTTCCTTTCATCATCGTATTCATGAACAAATGCGACATGGTTGATGATGAAGAGCTGCTGGAACTGGTAGAAATGGAAGTTCGTGAACTTCTGTCTGCTTACGACTTCCCTGGTGATGACCTGCCGGTTGTTCGTGGTTCAGCGCTGAAAGCACTGGAAGGCGAAGCTGAGTGGGAAGCTAAAATCATCGAGCTGGCCGGTTACCTGGATTCTTACATCCCAGAACCAGAGCGTGCTATCGACAAGCCGTTCCTGCTGCCAATCGAAGACGTCTTCTCCATCTCCGGTCGTGGTACCGTTGTTACCGGTCGTGTTGAGCGCGGTATCGTTAAAGTGGGCGAAGAAGTTGAAATCGTTGGTATCAAAGACACCGTTAAGTCTACCTGTACTGGCGTTGAAATGTTCCGCAAACTGCTGGACGAAGGCCGTGCTGGTGAGAACGTTGGTGTTCTGCTGCGTGGTATCAAGCGTGAAGACATCGAACGTGGTCAGGTACTGGCT
>NZ_JACJFQ010000011.1:0-146619 GCF_014164835.1 Serratia sp. OS31
AAAAGACGGGTTTTTCACCTGAAGAGGTAGCACCCCCAAAAAAAAAAAAAAAATCCCCGACGCGCACCGATAAGTGTGAGAAAAAAATGGGTTTTTTTAAATTTTTAGATGAAAAAAAAATTGCACAACTTGGGGGGAAAACAAGATTTTACCGGCGGGCGAATTCTTCTGCACCCGCCGTTGAAGCCTTATGCCCGGGTAGCCGCTTTCATTTCACGCGTAAAATTCGCCAGTTTCGCCAGCATTTCTGTCGGATTGGCTTGATTCTGCTCGATAATTTTGACGATAGCCGAACCGGATATCGCACCGGCCGCGCCGGCTTGCAGCGCATCGCGTACCTGCGCCGGTTCGGAAATGCCAAATCCTTGCAGCGGCGGTGCCGCATGGTATTCACGCAATTTGCTGACCAGGTGGTGGAGCGGTAACTGGGCGCGGCTCTCGGTACCTGTTACGCCTGCACGTGACAACAGGTAGGTGTAACCCCGGCCGTGTGAGGCAATCTCACGCAGTAAATCGTCGTCTGCATTTGGCGGGCAGATAAAGATAGGGGCGATACCATGGCGCGTTGCCGCGGCGCGGAAGGGGGCTGACTCTTCATAGGGTACGTCGGCAATCAGCACCGAATCAACGCCGACTTCGGCACAGCGTTGGTAAAAGGCATCGATGCCTTTATGGAACACCAGATTGGCGTACATCAGCAGGCCGATAGGAACAGTCGGGTGTTTCTGACGAATTGCCGCCAGCATTTCGAAGCACTGGGTTGGCGTCACGCCTGAGGCGAAGGCGCGTAGCGCAGCACTTTGAATGGTCGGGCCGTCAGCCAGCGGATCGGAAAACGGAATGCCCAGTTCCAGCGCGTCGGCACCGGCTTCCACCAGGGTATCGACGATCTGCAGTGAAAGCGCCGGGTTCGGATCGCCGAGGGTAACGAACGGGACGAACGCGCCTTCTTTCTTATCTGCCAGGCGGTTGAACAGTTGTTGGTAACGTTCCATCAGATTTCTCCCCGTGCTTTCAGAATGTCGTGAACGGTAAATATGTCTTTGTCGCCGCGACCGGACAGGTTAACCACCAGAATCTGTTCTTTTTGCGGCGTTTCACGGATCATTTTCAGCGCGTGCGCCAGAGCATGGGAAGACTCCAGCGCCGGGATGATCCCTTCGCTACGCGATAGCGCTTTGAAAGCGTCCAGCGCTTCGTCATCGGTAATGGACACGTATTCAGCCCGGCCGATGCTGCTCAGATAGGCGTGCTGTGGCCCTACAGAGGGGAAATCCAACCCGGCAGAAATCGAGTAGGATTCTTCGATCTGGCCTTCTGACGTCTGCATCATCGGCGCTTTCATGCCGAAATAGATGCCCACGTGGCCGTGCTTGAGCGGTGCGCCGTGCTGACCGGTTTCAATACCCAGACCGGCAGGCTCGACGCCGATCAGGCCGACGCTGGTGTCATCGATAAAGTCGGCAAACATGCCGATGGCGTTGGAGCCACCGCCAACGCAGGCCAGAACCGCGTCCGGCAGACGGCCTTCGCGTTCCAGCATCTGCGCTTTGGTTTCTTCACCAATCATGCGCTGGAATTCACGCACGATAGTGGGGTAAGGGTGCGGACCCGCAGCGGTGCCCAGCATATAGTGGGCGGTTTCGTAGCTGCCAGACCAGTCGCGTAGTGCTTCGTTGCAGGCATCTTTCAGCGTGGAGGAGCCGCTGTGAACCGGGATCACTTCCGCTCCCATCAGGCGCATGCGGAAGACGTTGGGTGACTGACGCTCGATATCTTTGGCACCCATATAAATGCGGCACTTCAGGCCGAGCAGGGCACAGGCCAGCGCGGAAGCAACGCCGTGCTGACCGGCACCGGTCTCGGCGATGATTTCGGTTTTGCCCATGCGCTTGGCCAACAGCGCCTGACCCAGAACCTGGTTAGTTTTGTGCGCGCCACCGTGCAGCAGATCTTCACGTTTCAGATACAGCTTGGTTTTGGTACCGGCAGTGAGGTTTTTGCACAGCGTCAGAGCGGTTGGACGACCGGCGTAGTTTTTCAACAGGTCGATAAATTCAGCCTGGAATTGGGGGTCGCGCTGGGCGCTGACAAAGGCTTCTTCCAGTTGTTTTAAGGCCGGCATCAGAATCTGCGGCACATATTGGCCACCAAATTCGCCGAAGTAGGGGTTAAGCAGCGTCATTATAGTTCCCGTTATTATCCGTTAATCATATTTAGTAAGCGCGCAGGGTCTGGAACACCGCCGCCAGGCGGGCAGGATCCTTAATGCCGGGCTGGCTCTCAACGCCGGAGTTAAAGTCCAGACCGGCGCAGCCGAGTTTGGCTGCGTCAACACAGTTGTCTGCGCCAAGGCCACCGGCCAGCATCACGTTTTCCAGGTTTTCGCCGTGCAATACCGACCAATCGAAACGCTGGCCGGTGCCGCCCGCGCCGTTATCCAGTAGATAACGGTCAACGTGCTGCAAATCGCGCTGCGGTAAATGGTCTTTTACGCTCAATGCTTTCCAAATCTGGCACTCGGCAGGCAGTTCGGCGCGCAGGGCGCTGATATAGGCCTGATCTTCCGACCCGTGCAGTTGCACCGCTTTCAGCCCCAGACGTTCGACGGTCTTAACCAGGGTCTCTACCTGCGCGTCGCAGAATACGCCGACATATTTCAGCGGGGCACCCGAGATGACCTCGCGGGCGCGGTTGATATCGACATAGCGCGGTGAACGCCCGACGAAAATCAGCCCGCCATACACCGCACCGGCCTGATAGGCCGCGCTGGCATCCTGCGGACGGGTCAGCCCGCAGACTTTGTTGTCGCCCAGGATCACCCGGCGTACGGCGGCGCGGAGATCGGTTTCCGACATTAATGCGCTACCAATCAGGAACCCGTTGGCAAAATGGCTCAGTTCGCGGATCTGAGCGTAATTGTTGATGCCGGACTCGCTGATCACAGTCACCCCGTGTGGGACGCGAGGCGCCAACTGGCGGGTGCGATCCAGATCGATACTCAGGTCGCGCAGATCGCGGTTATTGATACCGACCACGCGCGCTTCCAAAGCAATGGCCCGTTGCAGCTCTTCTTCGCTGATCACTTCGGTCAGCACGCCCATGTTCAGGCTGTGCGCTACCGCAGCCAGTTGACGGTACTGATCGTCGTTGAGCACCGACAGCATCAGCAGAATGGCGTCGGCCTGATAGAAGCGCGCCAGGTAGATCTGGTACGGGTCGATAATGAAGTCTTTGCACAGCACCGGCTGCGTCACCGTTTTGCTGACCAGCGGCAGGAAGTCAAAGCTGCCCTGGAAATATTTTTCATCGGTCAGTACCGAGATCGCCGAGGCGAAATCTTTGTAGACCGAAGCAATCTCCACGGGATCGAAATTCTCGCGGATCAACCCTTTGGAAGGGGATGCCTTTTTACATTCAAGAATAAACGCCGTTCTGGCACCCTGCAGCGCGTGATAAAAGCCACGTTCGCTGGGGACGATTTCATTTTGAAAACTGGCCAGTGGCTGTTGTTGCTGTCGTGCTGCGACCCATTGCGCTTTATCACGAACAATCTTGTTGAGCACGGTTTCCTGCATCATTTATCCTCTTGCTGCCAGTGCGGTTACGCGCTCGTAAGCTTTCCCGCTGTGAATCATGTCCAGTGCCTGCTGCGCGTTTTGGCGCAGGTCTTCATGCCCGAATAACTTCAGCAGCAGCGCCACGTTAGCGGCCACCGCGGCGGCGTGCGCCGGGTCACCTTTACCTTGTAACAACCTTGCCAGAATGTCACGGTTTTCTTCCGGCGAACCGCCCAGCAGGGCCTCCAGCGGGTAGCGTTGCAGCCCGAAGGATTCTGGCGTCAGCTGATAGCTTTCAATTTCACCGTTGTTCAGCTCTGCCACGTGGGTCGCGGTATGGATCGCCACTTCATCCATGCCACCGCCGTGCACCACAGCGGCCCGTTGGTAACCCAGCACGCGCAGGGTTTCGGCAATCGGCAGCACCAATTCCGGGCTGTAAACGCCGATCAGCGCCAGTGGCGGACGCGCCGGGTTAATCAGCGGGCCCAATACGTTGAATACCGTACGGGTTTTCAACTGTTGGCGTACCGGCATCGCATGGCGGAAACCGGTGTGATACTGCGGCGCGAACAGAAAGCATACGCCCAGGTCATCCAGCGCTTGGCGCGCCTGTTCCGCCGGTAAATCCAGACGAATGCCGAACGCCGCCAGCAGATCGGATGACCCTGACCGGCTGGAAACGCTGCGGTTGCCGTGTTTTGCCACTTTGGCGCCGCACGCCGCCGCCACAAAGGCGCTGGCGGTGGAAATGTTAATGCTGTTGGTGCCGTCACCGCCGGTGCCGACGATATCGGCAAACGGGTAGTCCGGGCGTGGGAACGGCAGGGCATCGGCCAGCAGCGCTTTAGCAGCGCCGGCGATCTCTTCCGGACGTTCGCCGCGAATTTTCATGCTGATCAGCGCCGCGGCCAGTTGGCTTGGCTCCAGCTCACCGCGAACAATGGCGCTGAACAACTGCTGGCTTTCCTGCTGGTTCATCGACTCTGAGCGGTACAGTTTTTCAAGAATAGTTTGCATCGTCGTTTCCTCTCGTTATTTCGCCAGCGCCCAGGCCAGAGTTTGCTCAAGCAAACGCGCGCCGTGAGTGGTCAGGATAGATTCCGGATGGAACTGGAAACCGCATACGCGATGCTTGTCATGACGGACTGCCATCACCATATCGCCGAAGTGGGCGTTAACGGTGAGTTCGGCCGGGATATTGCTGCCGACCAGTGAATGATAACGGGCCACCGGCAGGGGGTTCACCATACCGGCAAACATCCCTTCGCCATCGTGGCTGATGGCCGACGCCTTGCCGTGCAGGATTTCTCCGGCCTGGCCGACGTGCCCGCCATAGGCTTCGACGATTGCCTGATGGCCCAGACAGATGCCGATAATCGGTAACTGACCGCGCAGGCGCTGCAACAGCTCAGGCATACAACCGGCTTCTGCCGGTGTGCCCGGGCCTGGAGACAGCATCAGCACCGGCTGGGTCAGCTGCTGCAGGCGCTCGATAATCACCTCGGCAGAAATTTGGTTGCGATAAATCACCACCTGGTGGCCGCTGGCGCGCAGCTGATCGACCAGGTTGTAGGTAAAGGAATCAACGTTATCGAGCAGTAAGATATCGGCCATCAGAACACCTCCTTGGCCTGGTGCGCACTGGCAATGGCGCGCAGCACGGCACGTGCCTTATTACGGGTTTCATCGGCTTCCGCCTGGGGTACAGAATCCAGCACTACGCCGGCGCCGGCTTGCACGGTGGCAATGCCGTCTTCAACATACGCGGAACGGATGACAATACAGGTATCCAAATCCCCGGTGGCGGTGAAGTAACCCACGGCGCCGCCGTAGCTGCCGCGACGGGTGCCTTCGGACGCGGCAATCAACTGCATGGCGCGCACTTTAGGTGCCCCGCTCAGGGTGCCCATGTTCATGCAGGCCTGATAGGCGTGCAGTACGTCAAGGTCAGCGCGCAAGGTGCCGATCACTCGGGAAACCAGGTGCATCACGAAAGAGTAGCGGTCCACTTTGGTCAGATCGGCCACGTAGCGGCTGCCGGCCTGGCAAATACGCGCCAGATCGTTGCGCGCCAGATCGACCAGCATCAGGTGCTCGGCCAGCTCTTTATGGTCAGTACGCATTTCCAGCTCGATACGGCTGTCCAGATCCAGGTCCAGCGAACCGTCGGCACGGCGACCGCGTGGGCGGGTACCGGCAATCGGGTAGATTTCAATCTGGCGGTTGTTGGCGTCGTATTTCAACGCACTTTCCGGCGATGCGCCGAACAGGGTGAACTCGTCATCCTGCATAAAGAACATATAGGGGCTTGGGTTGTTGTCCTTCAGCGTCTGATACGCGGCCAGCGGTGCCGGGCAGGGCAGAGAGAAACGACGTGAGGGTACCACCTGGAATATTTCACCCTGACGAATGGCCTGCTGCAGCTCGCTGACCACGGCACCGTATTCTTCATCCGTCTGGTTGCAGCTCAGCTGCATGTTTTCCAGCTTCTGGTGCGGAATGGGCTGCGGGGTCTGTTTCAATTGAACCTGCAGCTGTTCCAGGCGCAGCTGCAAGCGCTGCTCCTCGGCCGGGTCGGCTGTGAACACGCTGGCCTGCAGACGGGCAACGCCGCGTTGGTGATCCAGCACTAGCAGGGTTTCCGCCAGATAGAAGCAGAAGTCCGGGCAGCGCTGATCCTGACGCAACGCCGGCAGATCTTCGAAGCCGGCGACCAAATCGTAGGCAAACAGGCCGCCGAGCATAACGGCTTCACGTTCGTCGGCGGGCGAGTCCACCAACGTCAGCAGGGTGCGCAGTGCGTCAAATACCGACAGCGAACGCAGGCGAGCATCTTCATCCTGGATAGCGTCAATCGGCGGGAAAGTCAGTTCCCGGCCGTTAGGGCGCACCTGAATCTGTACTTCGGGCGGCAGCGCCTCATCCAGCAGCGGCAGCATTGCCGCACCGTTGGCGGTCAGTGCCTGCAGGGTAACGATGCGACCCAGCGCGGTGATGCGCAGCGCACTGTCGATCACCAGCAGGCTTTGCAGGTTTTGCTTGCTGTTGATTTCAGCGGACTCCAACAGCAAGGTCGCCGGGCGAGCGCCGCACAGCTGGTGGAAAATGGTGGTCGGATCGCCCCGGTAACTGGCCTCCGCCTTCAGTAACTTAAGTTGTGGTTTGATGTTCATCATGGGTATTCCAGTTAAAATTTGTCCATAAAAAAGCCCGCGTTACCAGCGGGCTTAGGGAATCTGCAGTGTCAGATGACAGGTATGCGTGATTACACCGCCCGCGAAAGGGAGGTACGCCACCAACGAAGAAGAGAAGTTTGCTTATTCATTTCTGTGCTCTCTTGTTTATCATCCAACCAGGGTATCGCCCTGAACTTGTGTACTAGTTAACTGGTTCGCGAGAATAAAGTCAACCCTCTTTTCACACAATGTTTTAGCCGCAAGCGTGAATAATTTTCATCAACAGAAAAGGCCGTTGACCAGAATAGATTTCCGTCCGGCGGGCGAACGCGCGTATGATAGAAGGCCAAACCCTTGACGGATATTTCTTTTGACAGACAGCAGCCCACAGCCCTCCGCCTTTACCCTGTACGACCTCCACAGCCATACCACCGCCTCTGACGGCTATTTGACGCCGGCACAGTTGGTGCAACGGGCCGTCGAGATGCGGGTAGGCGTCCTGGCGATTACCGACCACGACACCACCGAAGGATTAGCCGCAGCCGCCGCAACCATTGCCGAGCTGTCGTTACCGCTGCAGTTGGTGAGCGGGGTGGAGATCTCCACGCTGTGGGAAAATCACGAGATCCATATCGTGGGTCTGGGGATTGAAACTGCGCATCCGGCGATGGTGCAGCTGTTGGCTGAACAAACCGAACGCCGCAATCTGCGCGCGCAGGAAATTGGCGTACGGTTGGCTAAAGCACGTATTGAAGGGGCGTTTGAAGGGGCGCAAAAATTGGCGGACGGCGGGGCAGTGACACGCGGCCATTTTGCCCGTTACCTGGTGCAGATTGGTATCGCCGACAATATGGCTCAGGTGTTCAAGAAATACCTGGCCAAAGGCAAAACCGGCTACGTTCCGCCACAGTGGTGTACAATAAAACAAGCCATTGATGTGATTCATCAATCCGGCGGCCAGGCGGTGATAGCTCACCCAGGCCGTTACGATCTGACGGCCAAATGGCTGAAACGGTTGTTGGCGCACTTTGCCGAACAGGGGGGAGATGCCATGGAGGTTGCCCAGTGTCAGCAGGCACCGCATGAGCGCTCGCAACTGGCAAAGTATGCGCAAGAGTATCAATTATTGGCGTCGCAGGGCTCGGATTTTCATCAGCCCTGCTCGTGGATCGAACTGGGCCGCAAACTGTGGTTACCCGGCGGCGTTGAACCCGTGTGGCGTGACTGGCCGCAACCGCAGCAGGGTAAGGTCGGTTGATTTAACGTGGGCGATGCCGCCCGCGTGCATCATTTTTAGGAGCAAGTCATGAGTCAGCTTTTTTATATCCATCCAGATAACCCGCAACCGCGCCTGATCAACCAAGCGGTGGATGTGCTGCGTAAAGGTGGCGTGATCGTCTATCCTACCGATTCCGGCTACGCGTTGGGCTGCAAGCTGGAAGACAAGACGGCCATGGAACGCATCTGCCGTATCCGTCAATTGGACAGCAATCATAATTTTACCTTGATGTGCCGCGATTTGTCCGAGCTGTCTACTTACGCCTATGTCGACAATACCGCGTTTCGACTGATCAAAAACAACACCCCCGGCAACTACACGTTCATTTTGAAAGCGACCAAAGAAGTCCCGCGTCGCCTGATGAACGACAAGCGTAAAACCATCGGTCTGCGCGTGCCGTCTAATCCGATTGCGTTGGCGCTGCTGGAAGTGCTGAATGAGCCGATGATGTCGACCACGTTGATGCTGCCAGGCAATGATTTTGCCGAATCCGATCCGGAAGAGATCAACGATCATCTGGGCAAACAGGTGGATCTGGTGATCCACGGCGGTTTCCTGGGCCAGCAACCGACCACGGTGATTGACCTGACCGAATCCGCGCCGGAAGTGGTGCGTGAAGGGGCGGGCGACGCAACGCCTTTCCGTTGATGCATCATTGCGCTGCCGCTTTTGCTCATTTTCTGAAAAGTGGCGGCAACGGCGTCATTTGCCGGTAAAGCCGCTATTCTACAATATCAAAAACTGATAACAGGCAGGATGCGTAGCAATGATTAAGCGGATTTCTCTTTTGGCGGCCATATTGTTTTCCTCTGCGGCCAGCGCGGGGTTTTATTCCGGCAGCGCCTTGCTGTCGGAAACCAGCGGCTATGTGAAAAATAAAAACGGCGCGGCTACCGTCGCCGAAGCGCTCGATGGCGGGATGTTTATGGGCTATGTGGCCGGCGTATTCGATACCTTCTCAATGCAGGGCAACCGCAGCATTTGTCCGGATGCCGGGATGAGCGTAGGGATGGCCGCGGATGCGGTGATGCAGTATTTAAATGAACACCCGGAACAGCTGCACTATTCCGCGCCTTCGGTCATTATGCTGGCATTAACCGCCGCTTATCCCTGTGAACGGCATTAATAGTGTTTATTTAGTGCGTATTTTTTCATTCGGTGCGAAGCCTCTTATTTAGCACTCTTTCCAATAGATGAAGCTGACGAAGGCTGTCATTTTACTGCTAATGCACAAATCCCCTTACCGTGGGGGATATGACGTTTAGGAGATAAAATGACAGCGTTTTGCCATGGCTCGCTTTCCCTCGATTATCATGATTCCGGTTCAGGCCCGCTGACGTTGGTCCTGCTGCCCGGTTGGTGTGAACCAAAAACCCTATTTGCCCCCTTTACCGCACTGGCGGCGGAAAAGTATCGGGTGATCAGTCTCGACTGGCGGGGGCATGCCCTGTCCGATCGCGATGCCGGACTCTCCCTTGACGCTCAGGATCTGCTGGCAGATCTCCAGCAATTGCTGCTTGAGCTGCAAGTAGATCGGTTTGTGACGCTGTCGGTAGCGCATGCCAGCTGGATAGCGGTGGAGTTGGCCGAGCGCATGCCGCAGCAAATACAGGGAATGGTGTTTCTCGATTGGATCATGACGCAGCCTGAAGCAGCATTTTTCGACTCGGTAAAACAAATGCAGCGGCCGGAACACTGGCTGGCGGCACGTGATGGTTTGTTCACTTTCTGGCAGGGCGGTATTGAACACCCTCAGGTCAAACAGCATTTGACCGTTGAAATGGCGCAGGAGGACTATCGCGTTTGGCAGGCTGCCGGCGTGGCGATTGAGCAAGCTTATCGGCAATACGGTTCGCCGCTAAACCGGCTGGGGGAATTAACCTCTCCACCTGCTTGCCGACATATTTACTCATTGGATCGCGACGCAGACTATTTGCGACAACAGCAGAGCTTTGCCGACAGCCACCCGTTTTTCTCGGTCGTCCGTCTGGAACATGCACGCACTCACCTTGGGATCCTCGAGCAGCCAGCGGTCGTATTCCAGGCGGTAACCGATTTCCTCGGTGATTAATCCGTTTTCCGAGTGCGTGATAAAGCGGGTTCTTGCCCGCTTTTCATCGATTCCTGACGCCATCGATAGCTTTCGATAATCGACCAGACCACAAAGTGGGTTTCAACCCTATTGAAAGCCTGTATAATGCGCGGTTCGATCTAAGTAAACGTATTGTTACCGTTGCGGTGCCTGGCGCCGCGGCGGTCATCCCCCCGACGCCTGTGAAGGCGACACTAGAGGTTGCTCAATGAGCGAAAAGTTACAGAAAGTTTTAGCGCGTGCCGGTCATGGCTCGCGCCGTGAAATCGAAACCATTATTGAAGCCGGGCGCGTCAGCGTCGACGGTAAAGTTGCCAAACTGGGTGACCGCGTTGAAGTGACTCCTTCAATGAAAATCCGTCTGGATGGTCACGTCGTTTCGGTTAAAGAATCTGAAGAAGCGGTTTGCCGCGTGCTGGCGTATTACAAGCCGGAAGGCGAGCTTTGCACCCGCAGCGATCCTGAAGGCCGTCCGACGGTCTTCGATCGCTTGCCTAAGCTGCGTGGTTCCCGCTGGGTAGCGGTAGGGCGCCTGGACGTCAACACCTCAGGCCTGCTGCTGTTCACCACCGACGGTGAACTGGCTAACCGCCTGATGCACCCAAGTCGTGAAGTCGAGCGTGAATATGCCGTGCGCGTATTTGGCCAGATTGACGACGAAAAAGTGAAGCAACTGAGCAAAGGCGTTCAACTGGAAGATGGCCCGGCCGCTTTCCGCACCATCACTTTCCAGGGTGGCGAAGGCATAAACCAGTGGTACAACGTGACCCTGACCGAAGGGCGTAACCGCGAGGTGCGTCGTCTTTGGGAAGCCGTTGGCGTTCAGGTTAGCCGCCTGATCCGTGTGCGTTACGGCGATATCGATCTGCCTAAAGGCATTCCTCGTGGCGGTTGGACCGAGCTTGAACTGCCGGCGATTAACTACCTGCGCGAACTGGTTGAGTTGAAGCCGGAAACCGTCAGCAAGATGCCGATTGAACGTGAACGCCGCCGTGTGAAGGCCAACCAGATCCGTCGCGCCGTTAAGCGTCACACCCAGGTAGCCGGCAGCGGTCGCCGCAGTGCCGCGGGCAGCAAGCCGGGCAAACCAAGCAAACGCAGCTGATTATCACGCCGCAGCCCATTCAGGCTGCGGCGTTTTTCTTTCCGTTACCAGTCAATTCCCTGCTGTGCCTTGATACCCGCATCAAACGCGTGCTTCACCGGCCGCATTTCCGTCACCGTATCCGCCAGCTCCAACAAATCGCGATGGCAGCCGCGTCCGGTGATGATTACCGTCTGGTGCGCAGGGCGTTGTCGTAGCGCTTCCAGTAGCTCCTCCAGTTCAAGGTAGCCGTAGCTGACCATGTAAGTCAGTTCGTCCAGCAGCACCAGATCCAGGTTGTTGTCTGACAGCATACGCTTGCCGTGTTGCCATACGGCCTGACAGGCGGCAGTATCGCTGGCCTTATCCTGCGTTTCCCAGGTAAAGCCGGTCGCCATCACCTGAAATTCGACACCGTGCTGCTGCAGCAGGTTTTTCTCACCGTTCGGCCATTCACCCTTGATGAACTGAATGACGCCGGCCTTCATCCCGTGACCAACGGCGCGGGTCACGGTGCCAAACGCCGCTGTGGTTTTTCCCTTGCCGTTGCCGGTGAATACCAGCAGCAATCCCCGTGCTTCCTGAGCAGCAGCGATACGCGCGTCAACCTGTTCTTTCAAGCGTTGTTGACGTTGTTGGTGGCGATCTTCAGCCATGATAAAACCCCCCTTTATTCGGCCGCGCCGGGTTTACGGTTCGGCTGAGCGTCGAAACTCATGCCGGTTTTGCGACGGCTGTCATCCCCCATCAAATAGAGGTAAAGCGGCATAATGTCCGCCGGAGTTTTCAACTTGCTTTTGTCTTCGTCTGGAAACGCAGATGCGCGCATTTGGGTGCGAGTTCCGCCCGGATTGATGCAGTTTACCCGCAGATTGCGATTTTTATATTCATCGGCCAGCACCTGCATCATGCCTTCAGTGGCGAATTTTGACACGGCATAAGCCCCCCAGTTGGCGCGTCCCTTACGGCCGACGCTGGAGCTGGTAAAGACCAACGATCCGGCAGGGGATTTCAACAGCAGAGGCAGCAACGCCTGGGTGAGCATAAAGGTTGCATTGACGTTCACCTGCATCACTTCGTTCCACATTGTCATCGACAGTTCTGCCATCGGAGCGATGTCACCCAGCAGGCCGGCGTTGTGAAGCACGCCATCGAGACGCGGAACATGCGTAGCAAGCTCGTCTGCCGCTCGTTGGCACTGTTCCTGCGTGCAGTGCAGCAAATCCAGCGTGATGGTGTAAGTGGGGGCGTTGCTGAGTTTGGCGATCTCGGCCTGAACCGCCTTAAGTTTGCTTTCGGTGCGGCCCAACAGCACTAATTGCGCGCCAAACTTGGCATAGGTGAGTGCCGCTTCGCGGCCGATACCGTCACCGGCACCGGTAACCAGAATAATACGTTGTTGCAACAGGTCCTGCTTGGGTTGGTAATGCACAATAATTCCTCGCGCCTTGGTGGCTGGTCTCCCGCTTGCATCGGGGAGGGGGTGGATTGAGGGGCCATGACAGGAGCAAAGGCTCGACCGCATACAGGCCCCACAGCGAATTTGGATCATCATCTTGATGAATAATCCGTGTTATATGCCTTAAATGGATCGTATTTTCAATGATTAGGCGGCATAAACGGCATTCTTTTGTAACAAAAATGGCAGGAGGCCGGCTTGGTTAAGCCAAAACCCGCCCACATAGTAAAGAGGCTGCACAAGGAATTTTTATTTAGTCGCGACAGCCACCGCTTCGGTTGGCTAGAATGAATGAGATAGTACTAACAACCTGTTAATAAAGGCGGAATCTGTGGAGTTTATATCTGTTTACGGCCTGTTTCTGGCCAAAGTCGCGACGGTTGTGATTGCCATCGCCGCGCTGGCGTTGCTGGCGGTCAGCCTTGGGCAACGCAAAGCCCGACACAAAGGGGAACTGCAGCTTACCGACCTCGGAGAACAATACCGGGACATGCAGCGCGATATGCGTTTGGCGCGGATGGGCGAAGCGGAACAAAAGGCCTGGAGCAAGCAGTTTAAAAAGCAGACCAAAGCCGACGATAAACTGAAGAAACAGCGTGCCAAAGCCGGCGCGGTGGAAGCCACCAAACCTTGTCTGTACGTGCTGGATTTCAAAGGCAGCATGGATGCCCATGAAGTGACTTCACTGCGTGAGGAAGTCTCCGCGGTGCTGGCGGTGGCGACGCCACAGGACGAAGTTCTGCTGCGCTTGGAAAGCCCGGGCGGGGTCGTTCATGGCTACGGGCTGGCCTCATCGCAGTTGGCCCGTTTGCGCGCCGGCGGCATTCGCCTGACGGTAGCGGTAGACAAGGTAGCCGCCAGCGGCGGTTATATGATGGCCTGCGTGGCAGATCGCATCGTTGCCGCTCCCTTTGCCATCATTGGTTCCATCGGCGTTGTGGCGCAAATCCCGAACTTCCACCGCTTGCTGAAAAAGAACGATATTGACGTGGAATTGCACACCGCCGGCGAGTTCAAACGCACGCTGACGCTGTTTGGCGAAAACACCGAGCAGGGGCGCGAGAAGTTCCGTGAAGATCTGAACGAAACCCACCAACTGTTTAAAGAATTTGTGCATCAGCAGCGTCCATCGCTGGATATCGACAGCGTGGCAACCGGTGAACACTGGTTCGGCACCCAGGCGAAAGAAAAAGGGCTGGTTGATGCGATTGGCACCAGTGACGATCTGCTGATTGCTGAAATGGAAAATCACGAGGTGGTGGGGGTGCGTTATGCGCGTCGTAAACGCCTGATGGACCGTTTTACCGGCAGCGCAGCAGAAAGTGTCGATCGTCTGCTGTTACGCTGGTGGCAGCGCGGCGAAAAGCCACTGCTTTAATCGCAACGAGTAAACCGCTGGGGGGCCGAAGCCCCCCTTTTTTTATGCTTAATCGACCAAATGGTATTTTTCAGAAAACACGTGAGCCAAATGTTTAAACATATTAAATACTGCGGTAGTTTTTGCCGTTGGCAATCCATCGGGATCCAAAAAGAATTCTCCGCGGAAAACTAAAACGCTGCCTTTTTGTTCAACTTCGGTGGCAACCATGCCATGCAGATAATCATCGTGCTGGCGAATAAGATTATTTGCTTCGAGCAGCAAGCTTTCACGATCAATGGGTGAGGTATTAGTGCGCATTTATTACACTCCAATCATAAATTCTGCACTTATTCTAACGCCAGTTCGCATTTATCCGCAAACAGACTAAGGTTTATTTGCCGTCTGGACGGCTAGCGGTATCTGCCGATTGGCGAAATCTGCCTTTCCGTGCTAATTAGGTTGCGTGACGCTTTTTATCAGGTACAGTGTGGGATTTTGCGGCGTCAGGTGGAAGGTTTTGTTTACGCCATTAATGAGTCTCACACAGCCATACTTCTGGGGCATGGGTGAATAGCAGGCAGGATCAACAACTTGCGTTCAGGTTGAGCAGTTAGGCAGCCAATAGATAAAAACATGTTGATCTCTTGCCAGACTGCCGCAATATAAAAAAGAGATATGAATCGCTGCGGCACGGCGAGATAAAAGACTTCTTTTTAGAAGAAATAAAATTAGGTAAAGGTAAATATGGGTAAAGCTCTCGTAATAGTTGAGTCCCCGGCAAAAGCCAAAACTATTAATAAATACTTAGGTAATGACTACGTGGTGAAGTCCAGCGTCGGTCATATCCGTGATTTGCCGACCAGTGGCTCAGCCAGCAAAAAGAGCGCTGACTCAACCGAAAACAAAGCCAAGAAGAAAGTTAAAAAAGATGAGAAGACGGCGCTGGTAAATCGGATGGGCGTCGATCCTTACCATGGCTGGGAAGCGCAATACGAAATCCTGCCGGGTAAAGAAAAAGTTGTCGCCGAGTTAAAGTCGTTAGCGGAAAACGCTGACCACATCTATCTCGCAACCGACCTTGACCGCGAAGGGGAAGCCATTGCCTGGCACCTGCGGGAAGTGATCGGGGGTGACGACAAACGCTTTAGCCGCGTGGTGTTTAACGAAATTACCAAGAACGCGATCCAAAATGCGTTCAAACAGCCGGGCGAGCTGAATATCGACCGCGTTAACGCACAGCAGGCGCGTCGCTTTATGGACCGTGTGGTGGGTTACATGGTTTCGCCGCTGCTGTGGAAGAAAATTGCCCGTGGCCTGTCGGCAGGACGCGTGCAGTCCGTTGCGGTACGGCTGGTGGTAGAGCGTGAACGCGATATCAAAGCCTTCGTGCCGGAAGAGTATTGGGAGTTGCACGCCGATTTGTTAGCCAAGGGTGATACCTCGCTGCAAATGGAAGTGACGCATGCTCACGACAAACCTTTCAAGCCGGTTAATCGCGAGCAGACTCACGCCGCGCTGAAACTGCTGGAAAAAGCCCGCTATACGGTGCTGGATCGCGAAGACAAACCGACCAGCAGCAAGCCGGGTGCGCCATACATTACCTCCACGTTGCAGCAGGCGGCCAGTACCCGTCTGAGCTTTGGCGTGAAGAAAACCATGATGATGGCCCAGCGCCTGTATGAAGCCGGTCATATCACCTATATGCGTACCGACTCAACCAATCTGAGCCAGGACGCGCTCAACATGGTGCGGGGTTACATCGGCGACAACTTCGGCGACAAGTACCTGCCGAAAGCGCCGAACCAGTACAGCAGCAAAGAAAACTCGCAGGAAGCGCATGAGGCTATCCGTCCGTCGGATGTGAACGTGCTGGCCGAGCAGTTGAAAGACATGGAAGCGGATGCGCAAAAGCTGTATCAGCTGATTTGGCGTCAGTTTGTCGCCTGTCAGATGACGCCGGCGCAGTACGACTCCACCACGCTGTCGGTCAAGGCCGGTGATTACCAGTTGCGCGCCAAGGGCCGCACGCTGCGCTTCGATGGCTGGACTAAAGTGATGCCGGCGCTGCGTAAGGGCGATGAAGACCGCACCTTGCCGTATGTTGAAGTGGGCAGCGAGCTGGAATTGCAAAAGCTGATCCCAAGCCAGCACTTTACCAAGCCGCCTGCACGTTACAGTGAAGCTTCGTTGGTTAAAGAGTTGGAAAAACGCGGTATTGGCCGTCCATCCACCTACGCTTCGATTATTTCAACCATTCAGGATCGTGGTTATGTGCGGGTTGAAAGCCGCCGTTTCTACGCCGAAAAAATGGGCGAGATCGTTACCGACCGTCTGGAAGAAAACTTCCGCGAGCTGATGAATTATGATTTCACCGCCCGCATGGAAGATGGCCTGGACCAGGTAGCGAACAATCACGCCGAGTGGAAAGCGGTGCTGGATGAATTCTTTGCCGAATTCAGCGAGCAGTTGGAAACGGCGGAAAAAGATCCTGAAGAAGGCGGTATGCGCCCGAATCAGATGGTGATGACCAGCATCGACTGCCCGACCTGCGGTCGCAAGATGGGCATTCGCACTGCCAGTACTGGCGTATTCCTGGGCTGTTCCGGTTATGCATTGACGCCGAAGGAACGCTGCAAAACCACCATTAACCTGGTGCCGGAAACGGAAGTGCTTAACGTTCTCGAAGGCGATGATGCGGAAACCAACGCATTGCGCGCCCGCCGTCGTTGCCAGAAATGCGGCACGGCGATGGACAGCTACCTGATCGACAACCAGCGCAAGCTGCACGTGTGCGGTAATAACCCTGCGTGTGACGGCTATGAGATCGAAGAGGGCGAGTTCCGCCTGAAAGGTTATGACGGCCCGGTGGTTGAGTGCGATAAATGTGGTTCCGAAATGCACCTGAAAATGGGGCGCTTCGGCAAGTACATGGGATGCACCAACGAGAACTGCAAAAACACCCGCAAGATCCTGCGTAACGGTGATGTTGCACCGCCGAAGGAAGATCCGGTTCCATTGCCGGAACTGCCGTGCGAAAAGTCGGACGCTTACTTTGTTCTGCGTGACGGCGCAGCCGGTGTGTTCCTGGCGGCCAATACTTTCCCTAAATCGCGCGAAACCCGTGCGCCATTGGTGGAAGAACTGGCCCGGTTCAAGGATCGCCTGCCTGAAAAACTGCGTTACCTGGCAGATGCGCCGGTAGCGGACGCGGAAGGCAACAAAACCATGGTGCGTTTCAGCCGTAAAACCAAACAGCAGTATGTCTCTTCGGAAAAAGACGGCAAAGCCACCGGCTGGTCCGCTTTCTACATCGATGGCAAGTGGGTTGAAGGCAAAAAGTAAATTTGCAGCCTGAATGCAACATGAAAAAACCAGCCCCTGTGGCTGGTTTTTTATTGGCTAAAGCCGGTGAACAGATCTATTCTTTGCTGTTTTTTCCATCCTGGCGCTGGGGTTTCACGTTGATCGCAATGCAAAATAATCGTTACCATAGTGTGACGCGGATCTATACTTGAAGCTGTAGCGTGATATAGTGGTTATATAAAAAGTTTTTTTATGATTAAAGCTTATTAGCAACGGCGGTTTCTTCAGCCTCTGAGTGAAACACTGTGTTCATGGCTTATTCGTTTTCAGCATACCGGGGCGACACCGATATACCTGGCTGCGGCTCAACGCAGTGTTTAACCTAGGATGGTATAAGATATGAAATTGCAGCAGCTTCGTTACATCGTGGAAGTGGTTAACCACAACCTGAATGTCTCCTCGACGGCAGAAGGGCTTTACACCTCGCAGCCCGGCATCAGCAAGCAGGTGCGGATGCTGGAAGATGAGCTGGGTATCCAGATTTTCGCCCGCAGTGGCAAACACCTGACTCAGGTCACGCCGGCAGGATTGGAAATCATCCGTATTGCGCGTGAAGTTTTGTCCAAAGTGGATGCGATCAAAGCCGTCGCCGGCGAGCATACCTACCCGGACAAAGGCTCGTTGTACGTGGCGACCACCCACACCCAGGCGCGTTATGCGCTGCCTAACGTCATCAAAGGCTTTATTGAGCGCTATCCACGAGTCTCTTTGCACATGCATCAGGGGTCGCCGACGCAAATCGCGGAAGCCGTCTCCAAAGGCACGGCAGATTTCGCCATTGCCACTGAAGCGCTGCACCTCTACGACGATTTAATCATGCTGCCGTGTTACCACTGGAATCGCGCGGTAGTGGTGAAGCCCGATCATCCTTTAGCCGGTAAAAGCCACATTACCATCGAAGAACTGGCGGCTTACCCGATCGTGACCTACACCTTCGGCTTCACCGGCCGCTCTGAGTTGGATACGGCGTTCAACCGTGCCGGTCTGACGCCGCGCATCGTATTTACGGCTACCGATGCCGACGTGATTAAAACTTACGTGCGTCTGGGCCTTGGGGTGGGTGTGATCGCCAGCATGGCGGTAGACCCGATACAAGATCCGGATCTGGTGACGGTGGATGCCCGCGATATCTTCACCTACAGCACCACCAAAATCGGCTTCCGTCGCAGTACCTTCCTGCGTAGCTATATGTACGATTTTATCCAGCGCTTTGCGCCACACCTGACGCGTGACGTGGTCGACAACGCGGTTGCACTGCGTTCCAACGAAGAAATCGAAGCGATGTTCAAGGACATCAAGCTGCCGGAAAAGTAAGCCGTTAATCTAACGACCAACAAACGATTTATGCAGCAGGAGAGGCGTTTTTTCTCTCCTGCTGCCCCCTCTACTGACTTCCACCATTCACGCTTTAGTTCCTCTATTTACCGCCTTTTGCCAGTTTACGCTGTACTGACAGCAGGGTACGCCGTCGGATCCACCCGCTGGCGGGGCGGATCATGGCCCAATAGCCGGCAAGCCGAGCTTTAACCTGCGATGTCGGGCACCAGATAAAGGTTTCGGTGCGCAGCATAGCGAGCCCGGAAGCCTCCGGAATAACTTTAAAACGCAGCACCAGCTTAGCGGCTTTCTGGTCGTTAAATTGGTGAAAATCCTCTGCAGTTGCCAATTTATTGACGCCCAACATAGGCCGCCAAAAACGCCCGGCCAGCCCCAGTGAGACTTCATGACTGTCCTGATGGAGCAGGGTAAAGGTATCGAAGCCAAAGGCAGCGGGGGACGTGGCGAGTTCGGTGCCTGACAACCATTGGCGCAGATGGCCCGGCAACTGGCGAAGCATCAGCAGCCTGCGAATGATCGGGTCTTCCGCCATATCCAGGGAAAGCACCGCCTGAATAAGGGCTTCGGGTGCAGCATCGATAGCGGCTGACTGATGCCTTTCGTAAAAACTGAACGCTGGAAGATAAAGTGAAGCATCTTGCCAGCTTCGACACTCTCGTTCACTGACAAACCCCAAAAATGCCACGGCGCTCTCCTTAAACTTAGATTTTGCCCCCATTACCCTCGAAAAGTGTAGACCGGGACACGGGAGTATCGCGATTGCATCTCGGCCGGCAAACAGTTTGCATTTTGTGCCATGCCCCGGCGAGCCTTAAACCTGCTGAATATTAAGCGTTTTTAAGTGCTGGTACGAGCGCCATATTGAGTTGGAAATGCCGGGCATGAGATTTCCCTGATGTGGCTGTCGTTCAATGTGGTCCATAATTCCCACTCTGTTTGTTTGGATACAGGGATGTTGGTGTGAACGATAAGGACATTAGACGTAAAGCTTGGCAAGCCGTGTTCATGATTAGTGGTTTGTTCTGGCTGTTGGTGGGTTCATTGGTTTGCTGGCTGGTCTAAGCCCCTGGCCTCAATCAATCCCCTTGTAGAGATCTTCATTTTTTGACCTTTTCCGGACTCGCCGTGTTTGCCAGGACGGGAGGGTAATTCCTTCCTTTGGCCTGGCTTTCACCACATATCCGACCAGTTCAGCGTCGTTTTCTTGCTAATCCACTGCCCGAACAAGCACTTACCTCCGTTGATTGTTCTTGCCTATCGTTATGATCAAAACGTGTTGTTATCAAAACGTTACGTCATCTTTGTGTTATCTTTAAATAAGACCTCAGTGATTACCCTGTTTTAGACATAATAAGAAATGGAGGAGCTATGTCGTCCGATCTTCGTGAAACGAGTATGGATAAGCTGGTGGCGCTCAATACTGAGTACGGCTATTACAGCCTGCCATTGGCGGCAAAACAGTTGGGCAATATCGACCGACTGCCCAAATCAATGAAAGTGCTGTTGGAAAACCTGCTGCGCCATGTGGATGGCGACACCGTGCAGGTTGACGATCTGAAAGCCATTGTTGGCTGGTTGCAGACCGGGCATGCAGACCGCGAGATTGCCTACCGGCCCGCCCGCGTACTGATGCAGGATTTTACCGGTGTGCCTGCGGTGGTGGACTTGGCCGCAATGCGTGAAGCGGTCCAGCGGTTGGGCGGGAATGTTGATCAGGTCAACCCGCTGTCACCGGTCGATTTGGTGATTGACCACTCGGTCACCGTTGATGAATTTGGCGATGACGAAGCCTTTGAAGAAAACGTGCGCATCGAGATGGAGCGCAACCACGAGCGCTACACCTTCCTGCGCTGGGGGCAAAAAGCCTTTAACCGCTTCCGCGTGGTGCCGCCGGGCACCGGTATCTGTCACCAGGTCAATCTGGAATATCTCGGCCAAACCGTGTGGCATACGGACGAGAGCGGGCAGCGTATCGCTTACCCGGATACCCTGGTCGGTACCGATTCTCACACCACCATGATCAACGGCCTGGGCATTCTAGGCTGGGGCGTAGGCGGTATTGAAGCCGAAGCGGCGATGCTGGGCCAACCGGTGTCGATGCTGATCCCTGACGTGGTGGGCTTTAAACTGACCGGCAAGCTGAGCGAAGGCATCACCGCCACCGACCTGGTGCTGACCGTGACCCAGATGCTGCGTAAACACGGCGTAGTGGGCAAATTCGTCGAGTTTTACGGTGATGGCCTGGCCGATCTGCCGTTGGCCGATCGGGCAACCATTGCCAATATGTCGCCGGAATTTGGCGCGACTTGCGGTTTCTTCCCGGTAGACGAAGTGACGCTGGGTTACATGAAGCTCAGTGGCCGCAGCGATGAGCAAATCGCATTGGTTGAGGCCTATGCCAAGGCGCAGGGCATGTGGCGTAACCCGGGCGATGAACCGGTCTTTACCAGCACGCTGGCGTTGGATATGTCGACGGTGGTCGCCAGCCTGGCGGGGCCGAAGCGCCCTCAGGATCGCGTGGCGCTGCCGGACGTGCCTAAGGCGTTCAACGCCGCGACTGAGCTCGAGATCGGCAATCAGCAGCGCAAAGCTGAATTCAAAACTTTTACCCTGAACCAACAGCAGCATGAGCTGCATAATGGCGCGGTAGTCATCGCGGCCATAACCTCTTGCACCAATACCTCGAACCCCAGCGTGATGATGGCGGCCGGCCTGCTGGCGAAGAATGCGGTAAACAAAGGCTTGCGAACCAAGCCTTGGGTGAAAACCTCGTTGGCACCGGGCTCCAAAGTGGTGACTGACTATTTCGACAGCGCCAAACTGACCTCTTATCTTGAGGAACTCGGTTTTAACCTGGTCGGCTACGGTTGTACCACCTGTATCGGTAACTCCGGGCCATTGCCTGAGCCGATCGAACAGGCGATTAAAGAGGGCGATCTGACCGTGGGCGCGGTGCTCTCCGGCAACCGCAACTTCGAAGGCCGTATCCATCCGCTGGTAAAAACCAACTGGCTGGCTTCGCCGCCGCTGGTGGTGGCTTACGCGCTGGCCGGCAGCATGAAAATTGACCTGACCAAAGACCCGCTGGGCGAAGGCCGGGACGGGCAGCCTGTCTATCTGAAGGATATCTGGCCGAGCAGCAAAGATATTGCCCAAGCGGTGGAGGAAGTTCGCACCGAGATGTTCCACAAGGAATATGGCGCGGTCTTCGACGGTGACGCAAACTGGCAATCGATTCAGGTTGCCGGCTCGGCCACCTATCAATGGCAGGGAGATTCTACCTATATCCGTCATCCGCCATTCTTCAGCACCATGAAAGTGAAGCCGGATCCGGTACAGGATATCAAGGATGCGCGCATTCTGGCGATCCTGGCCGACTCGGTGACCACCGACCATATCTCACCGGCGGGGAATATCAAACGTGACAGCCCGGCGGGGCGCTATCTGAGCGATCATGGCGTTGCGGCGCAGGACTTCAACTCCTACGGCTCTCGTCGTGGTAACCATGAAGTGATGATGCGTGGCACCTTTGCCAATATCCGTATCCGCAATGAAATGGTTCCCGGAGTCGAGGGGGGCTATACCCGCCATATTCCGTCGCAGAATCAGCTGTCGATCTATGACGCTGCCATGCAGTATCAGCAGGAACGCGTACCTTTGGCAGTGATTGCCGGTAAGGAATACGGTTCAGGCTCCAGCCGTGACTGGGCGGCAAAAGGGCCGCGGCTGCTGGGTGTTCGGGTGGTGATTGCCGAGTCCTTTGAGCGTATTCACCGTTCTAACCTGATTGGTATGGGCATTCTGCCGCTGGAATTCCCGGCAGGCGTGACGCGTAAGACTCTGGGGCTGAGCGGTGACGAGCAGATCAGCGTCAGCGGGCTGCAAACGCTGCAGCCGGGGCAGACGGTGCCGGTACATATCACCTATGCCGACGGGCGCAAGGAAGTTGTGAATACCCGTTGTCGTATCGATACCGGCAACGAACTGACTTACTATGAAAACGACGGCATCCTGCACTACGTGATCAGGAAAATGCTGTAATAAAAAGGGCGCCTTAACGGGCGCCCTGATTTTTCCCACGAGAAAATTACTTCTGGTCCAGCAAATGGCCCATTTTAGCCGCCTTGGTGGCCAGGTAACGTTCGTTCTTCGGATTACGACCGACAATCAACGGCACACGTTCGGTGATGTTGATGCCGGCTTCCGTCAGGATCTCAACCTTTTTCGGGTTGTTGGTCAGCAAGCGCACCGCATCCACGCCCAACAGCTTGAACATGTCGGCGCACAGGGTGAAGTCGCGCTCATCGGCAGCAAACCCCAACTGATGATTGGCCTCTACGGTATCCGCGCCCTTGTCCTGCAGGGCATAAGCACGGATTTTATTCAGCAAACCGATATTGCGACCTTCCTGGCGGTGGTAGAGCAGAATACCGCGGCCTTCTTCTGCGATATGCTCCAGCGCCGCTTCCAATTGAAAACCGCAGTCGCAGCGCAGGCTGAATAATGCATCACCGGTCAGACACTCAGAATGTACGCGTGAGAGTACCGGCGTCGCGCCAGAGATATCACCGAACACCAGCGCCAAATGGTCGTGTCCGGTAGCCAGTTCTTCGAATCCTACCATCAGGAAATCGCCCCAAGGTGTTGGCAATTTGGCCTCTGCCACCCGTTTAAGCTGCATGTTGCTCTCCACAAATACATCCGATTCAATCATGGTTGCGCATCCTACTTCCGGTACGGTGAACTGACCAGTATTAAAATGCGTAACCACGATCGGCATTTCGTTAATTATCGGCTATTTTGCCATAACTTCTTGCCCTGCGGTGCTCAGCAAACCAGCATCCGGTGTTTTCAGCCAACTATTATTGCGATAGGTTTTTTATCTGTTTAATTTTTAGAGTGTTATCGATATTACAAGATTGTTACACTGCAAATTGGCTTAAGCAAAGGGCGATGGGAATGTTTGAGATAGCAAAACGTACGGCCGCAGGGGCAATAGTTCTGTTACTGATGCCTTTGGTGGTGTGGCTTTCCGGCTGGCAATGGCAACCGGGGGGCGACGGACGACTTCTGAAAGGCCTGTACTGGCTGACCGAAACGGTCACTTCCCCTTGGGGCATTATCACCAATATCATTCTTTGCGCCTGGTTCCTGTGGTGTCTGCGTTTTCGCATCAAGCCGGCGATTGGCCTGCTGGTGCTGCTCAGCGCGTCGATATTGATTGGCCAGGGCGTGAAGTCCTTTATCAAGGACCGGGTACAAGAGCCACGGCCTTTCGTGCTGTGGCTGGAGTCAACCCATCAGATTGATGAAAAATACTTCTACTCGCTCAAGCGCAAAGAGCGGGGGGCGTTGGTCAAAGAGCAATTGCAGGACCAGGCGCTGGTACCCGTATGGTTGCGCGAACATTGGCAGTTCGAGACCGGCTTTGCGTTTCCTTCAGGCCATACCATGTTTGCTGCCAGTTGGGCGCTGTTGGCGGTAGGGTTGCTGTGGCCACGGCGGCACTACAAGACCGTGGCGGTCTTAATGGTTTGGGCGGCGGGCGTGATGGGGAGTCGTTTGCTGCTGGGGATGCATTGGCCGCGTGATCTGGTGGTGGCGACCTTGATCAGCTGGCTGCTGGTGACCCTGGCCTGTTGGCTGGTGCAACGTTGGTTTGGGCCTTTGACACCGCCTCCGCAGGAGCAACAGGAAATTGCGGAAAGAACCCTGACGCATAAGCATTAGGTGACCGCGTCACTTTAAACGGCGTCTGGATGGCGCCGTATTAATCGCTTACATAAGACCTTCATTGCAATTCGCATTAATGCCCCCATATCTTGATTAATCTATTATTTTGAGACGCTCTCTCATAAATTTGTCTGGGAGTGCCGTTTACTGTCGAATATGCCAGCATATATATGGTTTTATCGTGCCTCAGGGTTTCCCTGCTACGACGGGAAATGCTAACTTATTAGTTAGGGACGCCACGTATTGGCATAGTTCATCCGATTAACTCGGCATCGCGGGAAAGAATGTGAAATATTTGCTGATTTTTTTGTTGGTTCTGGTGATCTTCGTGATTTCCGTCACGTTGGGCGCGCATAACGATCAGGTGGTGAGTTTTAATTATCTGGTTGCGCAGGGCGACTATCGCGTATCGACCCTGTTGGCGGCGTTGTTTGGCGCCGGTTTTGTTCTCGGTTGGGTCATTTGCGGCCTGTTTTATCTGCGTACCCGCATTGCGCTGGGGCGTGCCGAACGCAAAATCAAAAGGCTGGAACTGCAGCTTGAACAACCTGCTGACCCGGCAGCTCAGTCCGTTGTCAGCAAGGAATAATCTTCTATGTTAGAGCTGCTGTTTCTGTTGCTGCCCGTGGCTGCCGCGTACGGATGGTACATGGGGCGCAGAAGTGCTCAACAGGATAAACAACAGGAAGCCAACCGTCTGTCGCGCGAGTACGTGGCCGGGGTTAACTTCCTGCTCTCCAACCAGCAGGATAAAGCGGTCGATCTGTTCCTTGATATGTTGAAAGAGGACAGCAACACCGTTGAAGCCCACCTGACGCTGGGTAACCTGTTCCGTTCGCGTGGCGAAGTCGACCGCGCTATCCGCATCCATCAGGCGCTGATGGAAAGCGCTTCCCTGACCTTCGAACAACGTTTGCTGGCCGTGCAACAGCTGGGCCGCGACTACATGGCCGCCGGCATGTACGATCGTGCCGAAGACATGTTTGGCCAACTGGTTGGCGAAGAGGATTTCCGCCTTTCTGCGTTACAGCAGCTGTTGGCGATCCATCAGGCCACCAGCGACTGGCTTAAGGCCATCGACGTGGCGGAAAAACTGGTAAAATTAGGCAAAGACAAACAGCGCGTCGAGATCGCGCATTTTTATTGCGAACTGGCCTTGCAGGCAATGGGCAGCGACGATCTCGATAAGGCGATGGGGTTGCTGAAGCGCGCGGCTTCGGCCGACAGTCAGTGTGCCCGTGTGTCGATCATGGTGGGGCGTATTTATATGGCCCAGGGGGAGTACGCCAAGGCAGTTGAGTCGCTCCAACGCGTGCTGAACCAGGATAAAGAACTGGTCAGCGAAACTCTGCCGATGCTGCAAGAGTGTTACCAGCACCTGGAGCAGCAGCAGGGTTGGGCAGACTTCCTCAAGCGTTGCGTGGAAGAAAATACCGGCGCTACTGCGGAACTGATGCTGGCGGAAATTATCGAACAGCATGAAGGACGCGACGTGGTGCAGGTTTATATCAACCGCCAGCTACAGCGCCACCCGACCATGCGAGTATTTTACCGCTTGATGGATTACCACCTGGCGGATGCAGAGGACGGCCGTGCGAAAGAGAGTCTGTTACTGCTGCGCGATATGGTCGGTGAGCAAATTCGGACCAAACCGCGTTATCGCTGTCATAAATGCGGCTTTACCGCTCATTCTCTGTATTGGCATTGCCCGTCATGCCGGGCCTGGTCATCGGTCAAACCGATTCGCGGGCTGGATGGGCAATAAAGTGCAATAAAAAACGGGGCCTGATTAGCCCCGTTTTTTGTGGTGACGGCACCGACTTATTTTTTCTTGCCGGCCTTCACGTTACCTTTCAACAGCTGACGCAGCTTCTTCAACTCTTTCTGGTTCAGCGGCTGCTCAACTTCTTCTTCAATCCCCTGATTATCGATTTCGCCATGATGCAACTCCGCCGATTTTTTAGCGGATTTTTCCGCTTTGGTCGGTAGCTCAAAGCTGGTTTCAAGGCGTTGGCAAACCTCAGCACTCAGAGAAAGTTGGTTATCGGCAGCAATGGCACGAATTTTTTCTTTGAGTTCCAGAGGGATTTTAATGGTTAGTGTAGATATCTCGCTCATTTTGAAGCCTTTCTGCGGGAAGATTGACTTCAAGCTAAGCCACTCTCGCAGGAGAGTCCAGTGTGTAATAAAAATTTAATATTTATGTAACATTGTGGCGGGGGAATTGTGAACGATTTGGCGGGGAAATAAAGTAAAGCCCGGCGTGCCGGGCCCTATACCTGATAGCTTATTTGTAGATAACTGCGGTACCACTGAGCATGTTGTTACCGCCGGCAGAAATGATGCGGTAGCTGCTGGCGCCTTGTGCATCGGCTTTTGCGGCCAGTTTGGCTTCCAGGCCACTCAGGGTAGTTGCGTGACCGGCGGAAACGACGCCTGAAGCGGTCAGGCCGCTGGCCTGTTGCTGATCCACCGGTTCAGCGGCGAAGGTAGCGAAAGAGGTCATGGCGATAACGGCTGCTGCTGCAAAATATTTGATGTTTTTCATGATGAACTCCAGTCTATTTGTTTAGGTTGGAAGGCGTTTGCTTCCGATGTGTTGAATAATAAAGTATCCACGGGGATTTAAAATCTGATAATGCTGAGCATGTTGTTCAAATTATTTGATGTATAATTTACGCATCTTTACGGCGGTTTACGCAGGCTGGGTTAAGGGCGGTCAGGGGTTATTGACGCTTGATGACGTACGAGGGGATAACATTACTTAAGCGCAGCGCGCGCTGCGGCTGGGATTTCTGTCGGCTGGCATGTAGAATGCGGCGGTCAGTTTGGCGGGTTATTACCTATTTATGTCCATTTTACAGAAGGTAGAAGAAATGAAGTCTGAAAATAACATCAATAACAATGACTTAAAATCATCTCCGATCATCGTTGCGCTCGATTATGCAGATATTGACGCGGCGCTGGCATTTGCCGATCGTGTTGATCCGCAGGACTGCCGGTTAAAAGTGGGCAAGGAAATGTTCACCCTGTTCGGACCTCAGCTGGTGCACGATTTGCACGCGCGCGGTTTCGACGTGTTCCTGGATTTGAAATTCCACGATATTCCAAATACTACCGCCCGTGCCGTTGCCGCGGCGGCCGAGCTGGGCGTATGGATGGTTAACGTGCATGCCAGCGGTGGTGCGCGCATGATGACCGCAGCGAAAGAGGCATTGCTGCCTTATGGCGCCCAGGCCCCGCTGCTGATCGCCGTCACCGTGCTGACCAGCATGGAAGCAGAAGATCTGCGTGGTATCGGTATCGACCTTTCTCCGGCCGAGCAGGCGGAGCGGCTGGCGCGTCTGACCCGCGATTGTGGGCTGGACGGCGTTGTCTGTTCAGCGCACGAAGCTGAGCGTCTCAAAGCGGCCTGTGGCCAACAATTCCAACTGGTGACGCCGGGAATCCGCCCTGAAGGCAGCGCCGCCGGCGATCAGCGCCGTATTATGACGCCAGTACAGGCGCAAGCGGCAGGCGTTGACTATATGGTGATTGGGCGCCCGATCACCCAATCCGCCGATCCTGCTGCTACGCTAAGTGCGATCCGCGCTTCTCTGGCTTAAGGAGACGACAATGAGCAACGATAACAGCCGGCTGGTATATTCCACCGATAGTGGGCGTATCAAGCAGGAAGAGGTCAAACCGCCACGTGAAAAGGGTGACGGTATCGTGCGTATTCAGCGCCAGACCAGCGGGCGCAAAGGAAAGGGTGTTTGCCTGATCACCGGCATTGATCTGGATGATGCCGCATTGGACAAGCTGGCGGCAGAGCTCAAGAAAAAATGCGGCTGCGGCGGCTCGGTCAAAGAGGGTGTGATCGAGATCCAGGGCGATAAGCGGGATTTGCTTAAGCAGCTGTTGGAAGGCAAAGGGATGAAGGTCAAGCTGGCAGGCGGCTAATCGCCTGAGCGAATGGCCATGCCGCGGTGCAATACTGCGGCATGGCTGGGATACTGCTGCCGGGCGTTAACCCGTTGATGGCAACCCGCCATCGATGAAAGGTAAAACAGACCTGAAATAATCTTTATTATGCTTAATACGTCAAAGCGATATCGCTTTTGCCAGCCTGTCGGCAGAGGTATCTGAAAGCTGGCCGATCAGGTTATTTACCTACCTGATGACCAATGATGCCCCCCACTGCGGCCCCACCGAGCGTACCCAGTGCGCTACCATCGGTCAGCACCGCGCCGCCTACGGCCCCCGCACCGGCACCAATGGCGGTGTTACGGTCACGCTTGGACATGTTCGAACATGCGCTGAGTGAAAACGCCAGAGTAAGCGCCAGAGCGGCGGTAGCAAAACGTTTATTGATAATCATCATAATGACTTCTCCTTAGCATTGGCTATCTGGGAGTGCCCATTAAGTATAGGCATGAACCCGAATTTCGGCCTGCTAGTGGCTCCCAGTAAGTATCGCTATAAAAAATGGCATTTTTTGTTAAAGGCAGAATAATTGAAACGCCTAAAGCGCTCTCTCCGCCAATATTCACTATAAGCTTCTGCTGAACGATAAACAGGTAAATAGTCTTAAAGTCCATTGCGCGCTATTTAATGCCCAGCGCGCAAATTGCCGTTTCCAGCAGAAGACCACGCGGTCTTTAGCGATTTACGCCATACCGCCCCCGAGCACGCCTGCCGACAATATTCCCAACAGGGTAACCGGGAAAGAAACATGCTTAACGATCTCAAGCAGCAGGTATTGGAGGCTAATCTGGCGCTGCCACGCCATCATCTGGTGACCTTCACCTGGGGGAATGTCAGCGCCGTCGATCGTCGCGAGGGATTGATGGTGATCAAACCCTCGGGGGTGGAATACGCAGCGATGACCCGTGACGATATGGTGGTGCTGGAATTGGAAAGCGGCAAGGTGGTGGAGGGCGCCAAAAAGCCTTCTTCAGACAGCGATACCCACCGCGTGCTGTACCTGGAATTTGGCAATGCCGGCGGCATCGTACACACCCATTCGCGGCATGCCACCATTTGGGCGCAGGCCGGGCTGGATATTCCGGCCTGGGGCACGACCCACGCCGACTATTTCTACGGCGACATTCCCTGTACCCGACGGATGCAGGATGAGGAAATTAATGGCCGCTATGAATGGGAGACCGGCAGAGTGATTGTCGAAACCTTTGGCCAGCGCCGGTTGGATCCGGCTGCGTTGCCGGGCGTGCTGGTGCATTCTCATGGCCCCTTTACCTGGGGTGAAAACGCAGAAACCGCGGTACACAATGCGGTGGTGTTGGAAGAAATTGCCTATATGGGGATTTTCTCGCGCCAGCTGTCGCCGGGCCTGGCGAATATGCAGCAAACCCTGCTGGACAAACATTACCTGCGCAAGCACGGTAAAAATGCCTACTACGGCCAGTGAGCGTCAGGAGGTCCGCCTGTCGGCGGCTCTCCGTTGCTCCGTCTGGCGCCTAGTCGTTGACCATATCCAACTGTATTCCCTGGCGCTTCAACAGGTGTTGATACTCCAGCGACAGCCGCGAATCGGTAATTACCCGCTGGACCTTACCTTGCTGGGTCAGCGGATTGGGTTGAATTTGACCAAACTTTGACGAGTCTGTCAGGACAATATTTTCTACGCCCTTCGCCAGCACGGCATTTACCACGTCGGCACGCATCATATCGCGACCGGTGAAGCCGGTATCCGCATGATAGCCATCGACGCCAATAAACGCCTTACTGAAATGCACTTGCTGAATGCATTGGCGGGTTAACGGCCCGACCACGGTCTCGCTCTTTTTCTGGTACATGCCGCCCAGCACGATCACTTCGCAATCCGTCTCTTTCAGCAGATTGGCGATATAGTGGCTGACGGTGATCAGCGTAATGCGTTTGCGCTCGGCGATATAACGCGCCAGCAGCGCGTTGGCACTGCCGCTTTCGATAAAAATGGTCTCATCGTCGTTAACCAGCGAGGCGGCATACTGCGCCAGCTTTTGCTTAAGGGTGAAGTTGGACATCATGCGCGCATCGACGTCGTCGCTTTCTAATGCCAGCGCGGAACCGTGTACCCGTTTCAGGTAGCTGCGTTTCTCCAGCAGGTTCAAATCCTGGCGGATCGTCACCTCTGAAACGCCGGTGGCCGCAGCCAAATCGCTGACGCTGATACGTCGGCGATCGTTGACCAATTGAAGTATTGTCTGTTGTCTTGAATTCATATCAACCTGATGTGCGGCCACCAAGGTGCGGCCGCTAATATTTATTGTTTAAATAGTATGTTCTGTTCGCGCAATAATATCATCCTGCGCGTCAGGGGATAATGCGGTAAAGAAAGCGGAATATCCAGCAACGCGGACCACTAAATCACGATATTGGTCAGGATGTTGCTTCGCTTTCAGCAGCGTTTCCCGCGACACGATGTTGTATTGCACATGCCAGCCTTGATAGGTCTCAAAGAAGGTGCGCAACATCAGCATCAGTTTTTCACGGTCACGCGGATCCTCCAGCGTCGCCGGATTCAGCTTCTGATTAAGCAACACGCCGCCGAGAATCGATGCGGTGGGCAGCTTGGACAGCGAATTGAACACGGCGGTCGGTCCCAGATGGTCGGTACCGGAGGCCGGGCTGGCACCTTCCGCCAACGGCGTATGCGCCTTACGGCCGTCTGGCGTGGCCAGGGTAGCCGCGCCAAAGGGCACATTAGCCGAAATTGACGACGTCCCGGCGTAGTAGGTGCCGCCGATCGGACCGCGACCAAAGCGGGTGTTGTGGTACTGCTTCAGTTCGTCAATATAGGTCTGATAGGCGCGTACCAGCAGTTGATCGACCTCATCTACGTCGTTACCGTATTTGGGGGCAGCGTTGAGCAGACGCTGGCGTAACTGTTCGCCGCTTAATCCATCGAAGTCATTTTCCAGCGCTGCCGCCAATTGCTGTTGGCCAATGATCCCTTGCTCGAAGACCAGCTTGCGTATCGCCGCCAGGCTGTTACCCAGGTTGGCAATGCCGACCTGCAGGCCTGATACCCAATCGTATTTTGCACCACCTTGCTTGATGCTTTTGCCGCGCTCAATACAATCGTCGACCAGCGCCGAGCAGAGAATATCCGGGGCATTTTCCTCCAGTACGGTATCGACCACGCACTCAATTTCAATCGACTTGCGAGTGTAATAGCGGATCTGGTTGTCCCAGGCACCCAGCACCTGCTCAAAGCCGGCGAAGTTTCCCTTCGAGAGCGCCTCTGTTTGTGGCAGGAAAACTTTGCCGGAGGTAGCGTCACGCCCTTGTTCCAGTGCCGCCAGCATGACGCGAGCGAAGTTGATAAAGCTCATGCCGGTGCAGCGGTAACCCCATTTTCCGCCCACGGCAGTTTCGATACAGCCGATCGCTGCGTAGTCATAGGCATCCTGCGGCTCCACGCCCAGTTTGATAAACTCGGGGATAACGATTTCATCGTTGTTGAAGGCCGGCATGCCGAACCCACAGCGGATCACCTGTACGCAGGCGTCGAGGAAGTCGCTGCTCATCCCGGCGTGGTAACGCACGCTGAGATTGGGCTGAGTGGAGCGTAAGCGCCCGCAGGACTCCAGAATGGCATAGGACAGGGGATTCACCGCGTCGCAGGGTTTGCCGTTGATCAGTTGCTGTCCGCCAATAGTGACGTTCTGATACAGCGGACTGCCTGCCGAGGCTTTAGAGTGCGAACCGGAACGGATCTTGTTGATTTCCAACAGCTTCAGCCAGCAACTGTGCAGCATTTCAATGGCACGCTCACGCGGCAGCCTTTGTTCCAGCTCCACATCTCGGCGGTACCAAGGGTAAAGATATTGATCGAGACGGCCGAAGGAAACCGAATGGCCGTTGGATTCAATCTGCAGCGTCAGCTGAATGAAGTAGCACAGCTGTAGCGCCTGCCAAAAGGTCTGCGGCGGCCGATGGGCAATCAGCTCACAGTTTTCCGCGATGGCCAGCAGCTCTTCACGCCGCCACAAACGGCTTTCCGTCTGCGCCATGTCGCGCGCCAACAACGCAAAGCGCAAGATATGCGCGCTCAGCGCTTCCAGAGTCAGATCTATTGCCTTCAGGAATTGCTCCTGATGCAATTCTTCCCAGTCGGTAAGCCGGATACGGCTGCGACGTTCATCGACCTTCTCGCGCAGCCCGTCGAGGCCTTGTGCCAAAAGTAACGGGAAATTCACCGCAAGGTGGGCATCTCCAGAGGTCATATTGCCTTCGGCTTTGATAATACCGGTAGCCAGCAGGGTCTGTTGTTCGTCGGTAAACATGCCATAGCAACGATCCTGCACCGTCTGGCCGCGCCACCAGGGGCATAGCCGATGCAAAATGGCCTTGTTCTCTTCGCTGACGGAGAAACCGGCGCCCGGCCGGTCGGCCAACTGGTCAATCTCGTCTTCAATCCAACTGACGGTATATTCGGGGAAAATCGGCGCAGCGCGTAATTCGCTGGCCTGGTTGCCGATAATCAACTCGTCGTTGTCGATTCGCAAAGTGCGCTTAGCCAAATGGTTAGCCAATGCCAGTGCCCGACGAACCGGCAAGGGTTTGTCCTGATGCTGCTGATAGGCTTCGGTGTAGTGCTGGGCGCGTTCGGTGCAAACCGGCGGTTTAACGATATGGATCAGCGCGTTCTTGTGGGCCTGGGTACGTTCGGTCAGGGTGGTCAGATCCAGAGTAGTCATGGTGTTATCCTCGCAAAATGGCAGTCAGCCCTTTGGCCTCGGCGTACTGTTCGGCATAGGCCAACAGGTCGGGGGCATCTAGTGGGGTGCGGGCCGCGTGATAAGGCTCGCCGAGCAGGTTATATTTGTTGATACCTAACGTGTGGTACGGCAAGAAATGAATCTCTGTAACGCCGGCCTCATCGGCGGCGAAATCGACAATCGCGCGGATTGAGCTGCGATCGGCGTTAAAGTCGGGGATCAGCGGAACGCGCACGGTCGTTTGGGTACCGTGGGCGGCCAAGCGGAGGAAGTTTTCCATCACCCGTTTGGCGGAGCCGCCGGTCCACTGCTTGAAACGCTTTTCGTCAACGTGTTTCAGGTCCGCCAGCATCAGATCGAGCCAGGGCAGCGAAGGCGCTATGTGCGACCAGGGCGTATGCAGGCAAGATTCCACCGCGGTATGAATGCCAGCCTCACGGCCGCGCTTCAGCAATTCCGCCGCCACGGCAGGCTGCATGAAAGGTTCACCGCCGGAGAGTGTCAGGCCGCCCCCGGTGCGCAGATAAAAAGGCCGGTCGCGCAGCACCTCGGTCATGATCGCGTCGATATTTACCGCGCTGCCGCACAGGCTGAGTGCGCCGGTTGGGCAACGGGCGGCTAATGCGGCATACTCTTGGTGGCTTAGTAACTCGCGCTGGATCATCAGGTTGTCGTCTATTCGAAGAATCGCCTGTGGATGGCCTTCGGCGCACAGCGTACAGCCGCTCAGGCATAAACGCGGATCGAACAGCAAGTCCGCTTTTCGCGAGCGGCTTTCCGGGTTCTGGCACCAGAGACAGCCCAGCGAGCAGCCCTTCAGGAACACTACGCTGCGGATGCCCGGCCCGTCGTGGGTGGAATAGCGCTGCAGATTGAAGATCACGAGTCACCTGTCATTCGGTTGCTTTTCTTTTGCCATTAAAGTTGTTTCGAATGAAAGTTGATTTGATTTCGATCAAATATAAATGCGTTGCATGTTCCTACTATGATGAGAGTTTGAATTCGCCCACAAAAGATTCAGGAGTCCGTAATGGAGCTTTATCTCGATACCGCCGATGTGAACGCAGTAAAACGCCTGGCGCGCATCCTGCCACTGCACGGTGTAACCACTAATCCGAGCATTGTTGCCAAAGAGGGGAAACCGATTTGGGAAGTGTTACCGGCGCTGCGCGACGCGCTGGGGGGCACGGGGAAACTCTTTGCTCAGGTGATGGCCAACGACGCCGAGCGCATGGTGGCGGAAGCGGCGTTGCTTCATCAGCGAGTGCCTGGGCTGGTGGTTAAGGTACCGGCGACCGCAGAAGGCCTGGCAGCGATTAAAAAACTGAAATCGATGTCTATCCCCACGCTGGGGACGGCGGTTTATGGTGCGGGCCAGGGACTGCTGGCGGCGCTGGCGGGGGCTGAGTATGTGGCCCCTTACGTGAACCGCCTGGACGCGCAGGGCGGTGACGGCATTGAGATGGTTCACGAGCTGCAGCAATTGCTGACGCTGCACGCGCCAGGGGCCCGGGTGCTGGCGGCCAGTTTCAAAACGCCGCGTCAGGCGCTGGAATGCTTGCTGGCGGGTTGTCAGGCCATCACTCTGCCGGTCGACGTGGCTGAGCAGTTCCTGGCGGCACCGGCGGTTCAGGCCGCGGTAGAGAAATTCGAACAAGATTGGCAAGGGGCATTTGGCACTAATCTGCTGAACTGAGAGCTGCATAAGCAAAGAAAAGGGAAGCCGTTGACAAAGTGCTCTGTTGTTTAATGGTAGGGGCGCTGCATGCTGCGCCCAATAGCATAATCAATGGGTTAAATCGGGTCGAACATGTTCGACCCCTACCGGTTTAGCCTTTACGCAGGTTTGTCAGCAGTCTGAAGGCGCCGCAGCGCCCTGATCATAACATCCTGAATTTAGGCATTTTCACGCAGGACGATCGGCGACTCCTGCGCCGTAGGCTGGCTGGCATTCAGCGCGCGACGGATCACAAAGAAGGCGGACACCAACATGGTTACTGCCACCAGCATAAAGAATGCGCACAGTGCGGCGTTAATCTGGTTACTGAAAACGATGGTCTCCATATCTTTCAGCGTCTTGGCCGGCGCGATCAGCGTCCCTTGTTCAATACCGGCAGAGAATTTCTTCGCCTGCGCCAGGAAGCCGATGCTCGGTTTCTCGTGGAATATTTTCTGCCAGCCGGCGGTCATCGAGGTAATAAACAACCAGACGGTCGGCAAGATGGTCACCCAGGCATAGCGCTGTTTTTTCATTTTGAACAGCACCACGGTGCCGAGGATCAATGCCATTGAGGCCAGCATCTGGTTGCCGATACCGAACAGCGGCCACAGCGTATTGATGCCGCCGAGCGGATCGACCACCCCCTGATAGACAAAGAAGCCCCAGCCGGCGACGGCCACGGTGGTTCCCGCCAGATTACCGAACCACGAACGGTTGTTAGCTAACCTTGGGATCGCCACACCGACCAGATCCTGCACCATAAAGCGACAGGCGCGGGTCCCGGCATCGACGGCGGTCAGAATAAACAGTGCCTCGAAAAGAATGGCGAAGTGGTACCAGAAGGCCATCATTGCGCGGCTGTTAAACACCTCGGTAATGATGTGTGCCATGCCCACGGCAAAGGTCGGGGCACCGCCGGCGCGCGACAGGATGGAATGCTCCCCGACGTCTTTGGCAATCATCGTCAGGGTTTCCGGGGTGATCATAAAGCCCCAGCTGTTAATTACCTGAGAGGCATTTTCCACCGTGGTGCCGATCAGCGCCGCCGGCGAGTTCATGGCGAAGTAAACGCCTGGGTCGATCACCGACGCGCAGATCAACGCCATGATAGCCACGAAGGACTCCATCAACATGGCACCGTAACCGATAAAGCGAATATGGCTCTCGCGCTCCACCAGTTTCGGCGTGGTACCGCTGGAGACCAGCGCATGGAAACCGGAAATCGAACCACAGGCGATGGTGATGAACAGGAACGGGAACAGCGAGCCGGCGAACACCGGGCCGCTGCCGTCGATAAAGCGCGATACCGCCGGCATTTTCATTTCCGGCATCGCAAAGACGATACCTACAGCCAAACCGATAATGACGCCAATCTTCATAAAGGTGGACAGATAGTCACGCGGCGCCAACAGCAACCATACCGGCAACACTGAGGCGACGAAGCCGTAAATCACCAACACCCAGGTCAGCGTGGTGCCGTGCAGCGTGAAGAAGGGGCCCCAGTAGGGGTCTTGCGCCACGTTACCGCCGTAGATGATCGCCAGCAGCATCAGCGCAAAACCGACCACCGAGATTTCAGCGATTTTACCCGGCCGGATAAAGCGCATGTAGATACCCATAAACAGCGCTATCGGGATGGTGGCGGCGATAGTAAACAGGCCCCAGGGGCTGTCGGCCAGGGCTTTGACCACCACCAGCGCCAGCGCTGACAGAATGATGATCATCACGCCAAGCGCGCCCAGCATGGTGATCACTCCGGCGAAGGCCCCCAGTTCCTGTTTGGCCATTTCCCCCAGCGAACGACCGTCGCGGCGGGTAGAAATGAACAGGATCAGGAAGTCCTGTACGGCACCGGCCAGCATCACCCCGACCAGGATCCAGATAGTACCGGGCAGAAAGCCCATCTGTGCCGCCAGAATCGGGCCAACCAGCGGTCCGGCCCCGGCGATGGCGGCAAAGTGGTGGCCAAACAGCACCCATTTGTTGGTGGGAACGTAGTCCAACCCATCGTTGCGACGTTCCGCCGGGGTCATGCGGCGGTCGTCGAGTTCAAAGACTTTTTTGGCGATAAACAGGCTGTAGAAGCGATAAGCGATGCTGTAACAGGCGACCGCTGCCACCACCAGCCAGACCGCATTGACGTGTTCACCGCGGCTTAGCGCCAGCATGGCGAAGGCGAATGCACCGACCAACGCCACTACCAGCCAGATGATCCCGGACTTGACGTTTTTCATGTTCAACAACTCCTTGGTGTGCAGAAAAAAAGAAAGAAGTGTTCTTAGAGAGAATGGCTACAAATTAAAAGTAGGAGTTTTGCTGACGAAGAGAAGCAGGTCGGATGAGAAATGTGAAGCCGGTTGAGTAATAGCGAAAAAACAAGGTGATGAGGATGTTGCTGTTTGGCGTGGCGGCGAAAGTGGAAATGAAAAAGGCGATGCTGTTCTATCGCCCGGTGTCGGTTAACGCATGGGTATTAAAGCCCCCAATAGCTGAGGGCAAGCACTATCCCGTTCATGGTGCTGTGCAGCGCAATGGGCATTAACAGCCCGTTCGACTTGATCCTGGCGGCAACCAGCGTCAATGAAACGAAAAACAGAATGATCATGACGCGCACATCGGCATATTGCGTGTGCAACAGGGCAAACAGAACAGACGTTGCTACCGCGGCCCAGATTTTTCGATTGGCGAACCAGGCTTGAAAAGCGCCAAAGAGGCAGCCCCTAAAAACGATTTCTTCGTAGACCGGAGCGAGAAAGATTAGCGCAAACTGTGTCAGGTAAAAGGCTTTCCCCTGTAGCGAAACCTGTTCGACGATCCAATTCTCGGTTTGAGTGATGCCGAGCCAATAGGGGACGACAAGTTGCAACGCCAGAATCACCAGCAACAAACCGCAAAAGGTGGGCAGGCGAAAACTTCCCATGCCGCAGGAGGGACGGTTTTTGAAAAACTTCAGGTACAGCGGAACAATCACCGCAAATTCAATCAGCAGCAGTAGCGGCACCAACCAGCCTTCGGCCTCCAGTTGTTCTTTGTTGGGGAACAGCAAAGGCAAAGTCGTGAGTGCTACCATCAATAAAAAGGTGGAAAAGAAACCTCGGCTTCCCCGGTGGCGGGCGACTTCTTCTTCCCAGTCGGTCATTTTATAATCCCTTATATTTAAAGTATAAATCGCCATCACCCAGTCGATTTCGTGGGTGGCGTGATCCTATGGTGAGCCACGTTCATTTTCAAGCGACGAAAAAAAACACCGGAGGGAGACCCGTCCGGTGTTTGTCTGGCATAACGTTTATGCGGCGGGTTAAGCCGCCGGTCTGGCGATCACGCTGCGGGTTTCCATACGCACTTCGGCGATGGTGACCTGCAGGGTGTCCCCCTGGCGATAAACGACTTCGCCTTTGATCTGCACGGTGCCGGTATCCTGGCTGCAAACCATTTCATCACGCACCGCGTGAATGAAGGGCGCCGGGATAAAGGCCACTGCGCCGTTGTCCAGCAGACGAACGCGCAGGCCGCCGCGGGTCACGTCGATGATTTCCGCGTTGAAGCGTTCATCGGTGCCGGCTTTGTCCTTGAGGTAGCGTGCATATAACCAATCGCCAACGTCACGTTCCGCCATCCGGTTCAGACGACGACGCTCGGCCAGTTGGATCGTCACCTCGTCCAGCGGTTTCTCGGCGGACTGCTCGGTGATAATGGCTTTCAGCAAGCGGTGGTTGACCATATCGCCGTATTTACGGATCGGCGAGGTCCAGGTGGCGTAAGCCTCCAGGCCCAGACCGAAGTGCGGCCCCGGCGTGGTGCTGATCTCGGCGTAAGTCTGAGAACGGCGAATACGGCTGTCGAGGAACTGGGTCGGTTGCGAATCCAGATGACGACGCAGTTCGCAGAAACCTTCCAGCGTCAGCAGCTTCTCGGCTTCGGCTTCAACGCCGTTGGCTTGCAGCACGGTTACGGCTTGTTCAACCAGCAGCGGATCGAAACCGGTGTGCACGTTGTAAATGCCAAAGCCCAGACGATCGCGCAGCACAATCGCGGCACAGACGTTGGAAGCAATCATGCACTCTTCGACGATGCGGTTGGCGGTGCGGCGCTGTTCGGTGATGATCTCCAGGACTTCGCCTTTTTCACCCAGCACAAAGCGATAGTCAGGGCGATCTTTGAACACTAGAGCATGCTGGTGGCGCCAGGCGTTACGTGCATCGCACACGCGCTTGAGCAGGGTGATTTGCTGTGCGATTTCATCGCTCGGCGGCTGCCAACCGGCAATCCCTTCCAGCCAGTCGGAGACTTCGTCATAAACCAGCTTGGCTTTTGATTCGATCTCGGCGCCGAAGAAGCGAATATCGTCACCCAATGCGCCGTCTGCACCAATGGTCACGCGGCAAGCCAGCACCGGACGGCGTTGGTTCGGGCGCAGTGAGCACAGGTTGTCCGACAGGTCGCGTGGCAACATAGGAATGTTGAAGCCTGGCAGGTAGTTGGTAAAGGCGCGCTTGCGGGCTATTTCATCCAGCGGGCTGCCTTGCGCGACGTAGGCGGTCGGATCGGCAATGGCGATGGTCAATTGCAGCGAGCCGTCGCCGTTGTCCTGCACAAACAGCGCATCGTCCATGTCTTCGGTGCTGGCGCTGTCGATGGTGACAAAATTCAGAGCGGTCAGATCTTCACGCGGCACGGAAGCATCCGGCTCTTCAATCGCGATCATCTCCGGCGCTTCTTTTTCCAGGCTGTGACGGGCCAGCGTGACCCACCACGGCGCCAGGTGATCTTCGCCGTCGGTAATAAATTGGGTCAGGTCGGCGTTGAAGCCGCGATCGCCTTTCAGCGGGTGGCGGCACATTTCCGCCACCGCCCAGTCACCGGCCTGGAAGTTATGTTTCAGTTCACGTACCGGACGGCAGGGGATTGCGTCTTTCAGCAACGGATGATCGGGCACGATGGACAGGCGGTCATCACGCTTCTGCACACGGCCGACAAAGCGCGACAGGAAGGGCTCGATCAGGGTTTCCGGCTCGGCGATTTCGCGTTCTTTTTCGGTATGCAGGGTTGCAGTCACTCGGTCACCGTGCATGACTTTCTTCATGTACGGAGGCGGAATGAAATAGCTTTTTTGACCGTCGACCTCAAGAAAGCCAAAGCCTTTCTCAGTTCCTTTTACTACGCCTTCAACGCGCGGGGTCTGAGAGTGAAGTTGCTGTTTAAGCTGCGCCAGCAGCGGGTTATCTTGAAACATATCGTCCAGTGAATGGGTTGTGAGTGGCAAGATTTGCGGCTGACAGTTTTACGCGAATCACCCGCTGCGGGCAAGCCTAACGTCACGGTTTTCCCGCGTTGGGGCGCGATTTTATGGAATATTGGGCGTGCAAAAGGCGGGAAGAAAACCCCGGCTCGAAACGCCGGGGAGAAGCGGAGGGGCAATCAGTCCCGCAGCGGCGTGGGCTGCAGAATTTCAATCCAGTAGTCGTCGGGATCTTTGATAAAGGCCACGTAATTCATACGACCTTCATGCAAACGTTTCTGGAAGTTAACGCCAAGGCGCTCAAAACGCTCACAGGCCGCGTGTACGTCAGGCACTGTCACACAGAGGTGTCCAAAGCCACGCGTCTCGCTGTTGCCGTTGTGGTAATGGAAATCGGCCTGCTGTTCGCTACCGTGGTTATGCGTCAGCTCCAGGATCCCAGGCTGGCTGAGTACCCAGCGTTTACGGGCCTCGTCATCCTGTGGGATCTGGTCGCGCGGGCTGCGGGTCAGGTAGCAGATGGTAAATGCGGCTTCATTGAAGGTTTCCAGATACACCGGGGTGAAGCCCAGCACGCGGGTATAAAAGTCCAGCGCTTGGGTTAAGTCCTTCACGCGGATCATGGTGTGGTTGAACACATAGCCGTCGGTGACGGTTTCCGGTTGCGCGGTCACGCCCTGCAGGGTCAGTAAATCATTCAGTGGCATAGGGATCCCTCTTAGGTTGTCGATACGACTCTAGGGTAAATTAATGCTAATCTAAAGTGATTGTTTTTAACCAAAACACTAACTAAAAGTGAATCCGTCATGAAGCTGGGTCAGCTTAGATTTTTCTGCGCCGTGGTGGAGTATAAAACCATTGCCGCCGCCGCGCGGGAGTTGCACTGCGTCCCCTCCAACGTCACCTTGCGCATCAAAGAGTTGGAAGACTCTCTCGGCGGCGAGTTATTTTTTCGCGATAAAAACCGGCTGTACGTTACGCCGAAAGGTCGACTGTTTTATCGGCAGGCAGTGGACATCCTGGCGCTGGCAGATCGCAGCCAACAACTGTTCGCCGATCGGCAACCTCAGGGCCTGCTGAATCTGGGGGCGCTGGATTTTTCTCTGATCAGTCACCTGCCGTCACGCATCGCTCACTTGCGCCGCAGCCAGCCCCAGATGCAGGTCAACGTGCTGAGCCGAGACTCGCTGGTGCTGGAACGGATGCTGATTGACAGCGAGCTCGATCTGGCTTTGACCGACGGGCCGATAGAGCACCCGCTGCTGGCGAGCTGCGCGGCGTTTGATGAGCGCCTGGTGCTGTTGATGCCGTCCTCGGTGCCGCAGTTGGACGCCGCAACCCTGGCACAGTTGGAGTTTTATACTTTCAGCCGTGAGTGCTCTTTCCGCCTGAAAATCGATCGCTGGTTAGCCTCACGCCAGTTGAAGCCGCGGATGACGCTGGAGATGGAGTCGTACACGGCGATGGCAGCCTGCGTAAAAGCGGGCTGTGGCGTCGCCTGTGTTCCGGAGTCTTTGCTGCCGATGATCCTGCCTGAGCAGACGTTAAAAGTGGTGGAAATGGGGGAGGAAGGGGTCAGCAATTTATACTTCGTGTGGCGCCGCCATCAGCTCTCTGACGAGTTGCAGACGGCGCTCGATCTGTTAATGCACCCGGCGTGAACCGGGCGCAACCATTCAGGCAATACGCAGCGTCGGTTGCGCGACGCAACGGCGGATCTCCACCGGTATCGACTTCGACGTTGGCGTGCCGGTGCCGTCACCAAAGCTGGCCAGCGGCACCAACGGGTTAGTCTCTGGGTAGTAAGCCGCCAGATTTCCGCGTGGAATATCGTAGCTCACCAGTTTGAAGCCACTGACCTTGCGTGTAATGCCGTCATTCCACAGCGTTTCGATCTCTACCAGCTCACCGTCTTGCATGTCCAGCGCCGCCAGATCCTCAGGGTGTATAAACAGCACTTCACGTTGGCCGTAGACGCCGCGATAACGATCATCCAGTCCGTAGATAGTGGTGTTGTACTGATCATGAGAACGCAGTGTCTGCAGCGTGAAGGGCGCTTGTCGGCCATCCAACTGCGGGAACAGGCTGGTTGGCAGGGGCGCTGCGCTAAACTCTGCCTTGCCGCTTGGGGTGGCAAAACGCAGTTCTGCGGCGGCGTTACCCAGGTAGAAACCACCGGGCTGGTCGCAGCGGCGGTTGAAATCTTCGAAACCGGGAATGGTGGCGGCGATATGGTCGCGGATCAACGAATAGTCGTCCGCCAGCTCCAGCCAGTCGAGCTGCTGGTTGCCCAATACCGCATCGGCGATGCCGCATACAATGGCGGTTTCAGAACGCTGGGTCTCCGCCAGTGGTTTACCGACGCCTTCCGACGCATGCACCATGCTGAAAGAGTCTTCCACCGTAATGTACTGTGGGCCGCTGGCCTGCATATCCTGTTCGGTACGGCCCAGGGTCGGCAGGATCAGCGCGTCTTTGCCGGTGACCAGATGACTGCGGTTGAGCTTGGTGCTGATATGCACCGTCAGATCGCAACAGCGCAAGGCGCGGGCCGTGCGTTCGGTGTCCGGCGCCGCCGCGGCCAGATTGCCGCCCAAAGCCAGCAAGACCTTAACCTCACCGCGCAGCATCGCTTCAATGGCCTCTACGGTGTTATGGCCCGGCTCGCGTCGCGGCGAGAAGTTAAAGTGCTGCTCCAGGCTGTCGAGCAGTGCCTTGGGGGACTTCTCGTCAATGCCCATAGTGCGGTTGCCTTGCACGTTACTGTGGCCGCGTACCGGACACAGGCCGGCACCCGGTTTACCCAACTGACCGAACAGCAGCTGCAGGTTGGTGATCTCACGTACCGTTGGCACCGAATGCTTATGCTGAGTAACGCCCATCGCCCAGGTGCAGATCACGCGTTCGGCACCCTGATAAATCGCCGCCGCCTGACGCAATTGTTCCTCGCTGAGGCCGGACTGCTGGGTGATTTGTTGCCAGGTCGTAGCATCGACCTGCGCCAGATAAGCCTCGATGCCGACGCTGTGCTGACTGATGAATGCCTGATCGAACAGGCCGGATTCACCGGCCGCCAGGCGCTCACGATGACTTTCCAGCAGGGCTTTCACCATGCCGCGCACTGCCGCCATATCCCCGCCGAGGTTGGGCTGGTAATAGGATGAACTGATCGGCGACGACTTGGGCGTCAGCATTTGAATCGGGCTTTGTGGATCGGCAAAACGCTCAAGGCCACGTTCGCGCAGGGTGTTAAAACTGACGATGCGTGCACCGCGGCTAGCGGCGTTTTTCAGGCTATGCAGCATGCGCGGGTGGTTGGTGCCGGGATTCTGGCCAAACACGAAGATGGCGTCGGCTTTTTCAAAGTCGTCCATGCGAATGGTGCCTTTACCTACGCCGATACTTTGTTTCAGGCCCACGCCGCTGGCTTCGTGGCACATGTTGGAGCAGTCAGGGAAATTGCTGGTGCCGAGCATACGACCAAACAATTGATACAGATAAGAAGCTTCATTGCTGGCGCGGCCCGAAGTATACAACTCGATCTGGTTCGGGTTATCCATCTGGTTGATGTGCTGGGCGATTAACGCCAGTGCGTCCGGCCAACTGATTGGCTGGTAGTGGTCGGTTTCGGCGTTATAGCGCATGGGGTGGGTGAGGCGGCCCTGGTATTCCAGGAAATAATCACTTTGCTGCAGCAGGGTGCTCACGCTGTGGGCCGCGAAAAACTCCGGCTCAACCGCATTGCGCGTGGCTTCCCAACTGACCGCCTTGGCGCCGTTTTCGCAGAAACTGAAGGTGCTGTGGTTGTCGTCACCCCAGGCACAGCCTGGGCAGTCAAAGCCGCGTGCTTTGTTCACGCGCATCAGGTTACGCAGGTTTTTCAGCGTTTGTTTGCTGTCGAGCACATAGCGAGTGGTGGCTTCGAGTGAGCCCCAGCCGCCCGCCGCGCCGGTATACGGCTTTATTGACGGTTTAAATTTCATATTGATCTTCGCAGGTGGTTGTAGCTAAAAAGTGAACGCTTTTTTAAGCGCTTTCAGTGTTTATGTCACAAGTTTAGGTTGGGGCGGTGTGAGCGTCTAATCGAATGGGGCAATGGCGGCATAGAGCAGGTTTATCGCGTAGCGGCACCAAGCAAACAAATCGTTGCATTATGACACCTGCTGAAAAAGAGTAACGATTCCGCTTTCCCGACAATTAATGCAGTCTACCTCACGGATTATATTGGCATTTTATTTAGCCCGCAGGGCCTGAGGAACAGTGATTGAAGCGTTCAGTATGGGTGATGGTCGCCGGCATGTTAGTGCCGCTGGCGGCGCAGGCAGCAGATGTCCCGTTCAGTATTCCGCAAAACACACCACCGGCGATAGACGCCGCCTCTTACGTATTGATGGATTACACCACCGGTCAGGTGCTGGCTCAGGCGAACGCAGATCAGCGACGCAATCCGGCCAGCCTGACCAAACTGATGACCGGATTGGTGATTGATCACGCGCTCGATCAACACAAGATTGGCCTGGATGACGTAGTGACGGTCGGTAAGGATGCCTGGGCGCAGGGCAACCCGGTGTTTAAGGGATCATCATTGATGTTCTTGAAGCCAGGTGACAGGGTCACTGTTCGCGATCTCAGCCGCGGTATCATCATTGATTCCGGCAACGATGCCTGTGTGGCAATGGCGGACTACGTGGCGGGCAGCCAGGCTGCATTCGTCAAACTGATGAATGAAAAGAGCGCCCAGCTTGGCCTGCAGAATACCCATTTTGAAACCGTGCATGGGTTGGATGCGCCGGGGCAATTCACTACGGCGGGCGATTTGGCGGTGATTTCACGCGCTATCATCATGAGCGAACCGGCGGAGTATCACATGTACAGCGAAAAATCGCTGACCTGGAACGGTATCACCCAGCAAAACCGCAACGGGCTGCTGTGGGATAAGAACCTGCACGTCGACGGGTTGAAAACCGGCCATACCGCCTCGGCCGGTTTTAACATTATTGCTTCTGCCACCGAAGGGGACCGACGGCTGATTGCGGTGGTGATGGGCGGTAAAAGTTCGAAAGGGCGAGAAGAGCAGGCGCGCAAATTGCTGACCTGGGGCCTGCGTGATTTCACCACCGTGCATCTGTTCAGCGCCGGGCAAAATCTGGGGCAGGAAAAAGTGTGGTATGGCGACCGTCATGAGGTCGCGGTGGGCAGTGCAAAAGAGGAATATCTCAGCCTGCCGAAAAGCGAAGCCGACAAACTGAAGGCGCAATATGTGGTCAGCGCTTCGCGCCTTGATGCCCCGTTGACCCAAGGGCAGACGATTGGCGAAATCCGTATCAGCGATAACGGTAAACTGCTCAAAACCTTGCCGCTGGTGGCATTGCAACCGGTTCAGCAAGGCGGCGCGTTTTCGCGGTTAATGGACTTTATAAAACTGAAGATTTGACCCCTCAGGGCGTGGGCTGCTGCGCCCGAAACCCCACAGCGATGGTATACTCAGGTCAGTCATGACTTATTGAGCCGTTTTATGGATATTAAGCAACTGATCTACCTGTGTAATCTCGAGCGCGAGCGCCACTTCGGCCGTGCGGCAGAGGCCAGCTTTGTCAGTCAGCCGACATTGTCTATGCGGCTGAAAAATTTGGAAAAAGAGCTGGGCGTTTCCTTAATCAACCGCGGCAACAACTTCGAAGGTTTTACTGCCGAAGGTGAGCGGGTGCTGTCGTGGGCGCGTGAGATCGTGTCGGTTTATCAGGGGCTGAAGCTGGAGGTCGAGTCGCTTAAACACGGGCTTAACGGCACGTTACGCATCGGCGCGGTACCGCAATGCAGCATTTCGCTGGCGCAAATGCTAAAGGACGTCAGTGAACGTTACCCACAGTTGGATTACCGGGTGGCGGTACTGAGCGCCGATCAGTTGTTGGAAGCGTTGACGGCGCATACCGTAGATATCGGCATCGGCTTCTTTGAGCTTTCCACGCTGCAAGAGCTGCACTTTCAGTCTCAGCCCTTGGCGGACGCCGGGGTCGAGCTGGTTTTCCACCCGCAGCATTTTCCTGAGTTGGTGGGAGATACCCCTCTGACGCTGGAGGATGTGGCCGCGCTGCCGTTGTGCCTGGCTGAGCCGACGCGTTACTTCCGCCGTTATCTCGACCAAAACTTCCGTGAAGCCGGACTGGCGCTGCACGTTCGAATGGAAACCACGTCAATATTCCAATTGTTGCAGGGCATTTTCGTCGGCCTGGGCTGTGGGCTTTTCCCGCATGGCAACCTGTTACCGGCAATGATGCCGGAGCTGCAACACCGACCGATAGCGATAGCGGCGATGTCACGTCATGCTGCGGCCGTGGTCGCCGAGCCGGGACGCGCATCGCCGTTGGCGCAGCATTTCTTTGATGCCGCGCGAGGTTGGTTGCTGCGCTAGCGGTTACGCCAGGTTTTCACTGAGAAGTTGCGTGTCGCCGAGCGTTTGACGCAGGCGGTTCTCCCAGGCATACAGCGCGCCGGTAAGGATCACATCCAGCGCCTGCGCCTGATTCAAGCCACTGTTAAACAGCGGCTGCACGCTGCGCGGCGTGAACTTTTCAGGCGTGCGGGTCAGGTCGGTTGCCACGCGGATCACGGCCTGGCAAACCGGGTCAGTTGTCTTCTCCAGCCCCTGTTCAATGTTATTGAACAGGGCGCCCACCAGTTCTTCCTGTTGAATATCCTGTGCGACGGTCGCGGCGCAGTAGCGGCTGCCGTTAATGCGGGAAACTGCCAGCGTCGCCAGCGCTTTCAGCCGTGCCGACAGGCCATAACCGTCGGCATTGATGCTGTTGAACACGCCGTTGCGTTCACGCAGCGCCGGTGCATCGTGGGCCAGCAACAGATAATAGGATTCGCTGCGAGCGTCGGGATGGCTTTGATCCAGCACGTCGAGCTGTTCGGCGTGGGCCTCTTCCAGCTCCACCAAGGGAAGCCGCGCTTGCCACGCCAGTTCCTGCTCGGTGAACGCAATGCCTTCGGCGTCGGCTATGTTCGGGAAACCGGGCACCACTCCCGTTGGCCGCCCGGCCAGGGCCGCCACACCGGCGACCACGCGTGCCTGGTAGCTAACAAAACCGATAATCTGCGAGAAGGTCACGATATCCGCCGGACTTAACCCGACGTCGCTGAGCTGCTGCAACGCTTTACTGCAAATCAACGTCGGTTGACTGGCGAGCTGGCGGGCATACTGGGTGATTTGAGCGAGGCGGATATTACTTTCACGTGAGGCGTCGGGGCTGTACAGGGGGGCGAGGCGAGCGGCGTAGTGGCTACAAAGCGACTGAACACCGGTCACCTGTGCCACGGTTAACGCAGTGCTGAGGCGGTCATAAGGTGACAATGTCACTAATCGTGACAGTTCGACCCGATCCGGAAACAGCACGTGATAGCTGGCCAGGGAGGCGTTAAACACCCCGGCGCGGGCAGTCAGCGCGGTGTTCAGCGCTTCGTCGGCAAAAGCGCCCAGCCCCAGCAAAAATCGATCGCGGATGCCGGCCGCCTGCGGCTCCAACGGCTGATCGCCGCGCACGCTGCTTTGGGTTTCGTGATACCACTGGGCATTATGTTGTCGACGTAGTAGTTCCATAGGGGATGATCCTTAATCATGAGCAACAGCCACCGGTGCAACAGGCAGCGGCGGCAAGACAAAATGGCAACATGCCCGCGGAGGGGCACGGAATGACAGGATCAACCTTGGCCATCACAACACAGCGCGTGACCATAAACAGAGAAACCTGCGGCTAAAGCGAGTAGAAACTGCGAGAGTCGGCGATGGCGAGGGCTGTTCATCAGTGCGATATCCTGTCGTTTAATAAGCTCAACGTAGGGGATATCCTCACCGATTCGATTGGCGAGATAAAATAATGTTAAGGACTAATCAATAACTGAATGGAATAAAATATAATGATATATAGCAAGATTGTAATTTGTATTTGCGGTTTTTGGCTAAGCGCTCACTAAACCAGGGCGATAAAAAACCCGCTTTAAAGCGGGTTAGTTTGATGATTTGACGATCAGAACCTGCCGCCGTCGCGTCGCCAGGCGTCTGCGGTAAGTGCTTCGCCAAAGTGGCTGGCAATCAGGCGTTTGGTCAGCTCATGCAGCGGTGAAGCCAAGACTTCAGCCGTACTGCCACGTTCGACGATTTCCCCTTCGTGCATCACCATCACCTGATCGCTGATGTGTTTCATCATACCCAGGTGCTGAGTCACATAAATATAGGAAATGCCGTGTTTCTCCTGCAGTTCCAGCATCAGGTTGATGATTTGCGAACGCATCGACATGTCCAGCGAGGCCAACGCCTCATCGGCTACGATCACTTTGGGCTGCAAGATTAATGCCCGAGCTAAAGCCACCCGCTGTTTCTGGCCGGACGCCAGCATGTGCGGGTAATAATTGGCGTGATCCGGCAGCATCCCCACCTGACGCAGGGTTCGGTTGATTTGTTGTTCACGTTCAGGGGCGGCCATTTCGGTATTGAGCCGCAGCGGGGCGTCCAACAGCTGGCCGATACGTTGACGAGGATTGAGCGAGGTGCTCGGATCCTGAAATATCATGCGGATGCGCTGGCTGCGGTAGCGATAATCGCCATAGTTAAGCCGATGGTCGTCAATCAGCAGTTCTCCGGCCGAGGGCTCGACCATGCCGGACAGCATCTTGGCCAGGGTGGACTTGCCAGAGCCGTTTTCACCGATGATGGCCAGCGTTTGCCGTTCACGCAGGGTAAAGCTGACCGACTTGACGGCTTCCACATGCTGGCGGCGAAACAGCCCGGTGCGGTAACGGTAGGTTTTGCTCAGGTTGCGCACTTCCAACAGCGTTTCCATGTTATTGCTCCTCCATGTTCAGCGGGAAGTGGCAGGCGAACAGGTGGTTTTTCACCGGACGCAGGCGAGGTGTCTCAATGCATTTCTTCTGCGCATAGGGGCAGCGCGGCCCCAGGCGGCAGCCTATCGGCAAATGCTCCAGCGACGGAATGGCTCCCGGCAGGGTATTGAGACGGCTTTTATGCGGCAATGCGCGACCAAAGTCCGGCATCGCGCGGATCAGCGCCTGAGTATAAGGATGGTGCGGGGCGGCCAGCAGGTCTTCGCACTGGGCGCTTTCTACCGTTTGCCCGCAGTACAACACGTTGACCCGATCGGCCCATTTGCTCATCATTTGCAGATCGTGGCTGATGAGCAAAATGGTGGTGTTGTTATTTTGGTTCAAACGCGCCAGCAGACGGAAAATCTGCGCCTGAGTGGTCGGTTCCATGGCGTTGGTCGGCTCATCGGCGATCAGCAGGCGCGGCTGATTGGCCAGGGCGATGGCGATCATCACTTTCTGACACTCACCGTCGGTCAGCTCATAAGGAAAGCTGCCCATGATGTCTTTGTGATCCTTGATACCTACGCGGTGCAGCAGCTCTATGGCACGGCGTTTGCGCCAGTTAAAGCGCTGCCACCAGCGGCCTTTGTAGGTCCAGCCCGGGATGGCCTGCACCAGCTGACGGCCGATGCTTTCGGAAGGATCCAGACAGGATTGTGGCTCCTGGAAAATCATCGACACGTTATGCCCGACCAGCTTGCGCCGTTCACGCGGTGTTAGTTGCAGCAGGTCGATATCATCGAAACGGAAACGGTCGGCGGTGACGCGCCAGTTGTCTTTGGTGACGCCACAGATCGCTTTGGCGATCAGGCTCTTACCGGAGCCGGATTCGCCCACCAGGCCGCGGACTTCTCCCTCGCTCAGCGTCATGCTGACGCGATCGACCGCCTTTACCGGACCTTCGGCGGTCATAAATTCAATCGTCAGGTTGCGGATATCAAGTAATGGCATTATTCCACCCCCGTATTGATTGCGCGGCGCATACCGTCGCCCAACAGGTTAACCAGCAACACGCTGACCAGGATTGCCGCGCCGGGCAGCATCACCGTCCAGGGGGCGACGTACACCAGCTCCAGTGAATCGCCGAGCATGGCGCCCCATTCAGGGGACGGCAACTGTGCGCCAAGATCGAGGAAGCCTAGGGCGGCAATGTCCAGGATCGCCATCGACAGCGCACGGGTAAATTCGGTCACCAGCACCGCCACAATGTTGGGCATCACGGCGTACCAGAGTATTTGCAAGGTTGAAGCGCCATCGAGGCGCACTGCCACCACATATTCTTTTTCCAACTCGTCATGCACTGCGCTGTAGATAGTACGCACCATGCGAGGCAACAGCGCCAGCCAGACGGCCAGCATGGCGTGCTCGAGTTTTGGCCCAAGGAATGCCACCACCACGATCGCCAGCAGCAGCGAAGGGATGGAGAGCAGGGTGTCGAGAATGTGATTGAGCACCGCCGAGCGCAGGCCGCGGGTTACCCCGGCAAACACCCCGAGGATCACCCCGACCAGGGCGGCGGCAACGGTCACCAGCAGTGCGGAGCCGAAGGTGGCGGCGGTGCCGGTCAGCAGGCGGCTGAGAATGTCGCGGCCGAGATCGTCGGTGCCTAGGAAGAAGGAAACGTTGCCGTAACGTGACCAGGAAGGCGGCAACAGTTGATAACCCAGGAACTGTTGATCGAGCGCATAAGGGGCCAACAGGCTGCCGAACACGGAAAGCAGCAGCAGCGCTATCACGCCGTAGAAGCCGATCATCGCCAGCGCATCGCCGTAAAAAATCCGCCAGGTATAAAGCAGCGGGCTCGGCATTTTCTTTTCGCGGTATACGTTATCTAAGGGCATACCATTCCTTATGTTTCAGTGGGTTGGTAGCAGCACCTAAAATATCGGCCAGGACGTTAATGGTGATCACCAGCGTGCCGACCACCATAACGCCGGCGGAGATCGCCGCATAATCCTGCTGGCGAATGGCATTGATCATCCAACGCCCCAGGCCCGGCCAACTGAACACCACTTCGGTGATCATCGCCAGCGTCAGCATGGTGGAAAACTGCAACCCCAGTTTGGGCACGATAGGCGGCAGCGCATTGTGCAGCACGTGGCGGCGGATAATGGTGAAACGGGACAAGCCACGGGTTGCGGCGGCTTTGATGTAGTTCTGATTAAGCACGTCGTCGGTGCTGATACGCATCAAACGTACCACCTCGGTGGTGGGCGCTACCGCCAGTGCGGCAATCGGCAAAATCATATGGCGCAGCGCGCTGCCGATCATTTCCGTGCGGTAGGGCGAATCGGACAGCCAGGCGTCAATCAGGGCGAAGCCGGTAATGGGCTTGACCTGATACAACAAATCGAAACGTCCGGAGACCGGCAGCCAGCCAAGGTGCAGCGAGAAAAACAGCATCAGCAGCAGCGCCAGCCAGAAAACCGGCATCGAAAAACCCAACAGCGCAAAGGTGCTGATGGCGGTGTCCTGCCATTTGCCACGCATCACGCCGGCGATAATGCCCAGAGGAATGCCGATAAACAGCGCCAGGGTGAAGGCGAGCAGGCACAGCTCCATGGTTGCAGGAAACACTTCGCGCAGCTGTTCGCTGATCGCCTGACCGTTAATGCTGGAGACGCCAAAGTCCCAGTGCAGCAGGCTGACAAAGTAAAATTGATAGGCATCCAGCAGGGCGGCGCCGTTCAGCGGTGCCCGCGGGGTAAAATAGCTGAGGCTAAAGCTGACCAGCGTCAGGAAGAACAAGGTGATCAGCAGCAGCAAAAAACGACGTAAGGTAAAGATAATCACTTCTTCGGCCCCTCCGCGGATTCACGGTACACCCCGGCAAAGGACGCATTGCCGAACGGGCTCAGTACCAGTCCTTTGATGTCGTAACGGTAGGCCTGCAGGCGCAATGAAGACGCCAGCGGCAACACCGGCAGCTGCTGCTCGAGAATTTTCTGCGCCTTCTGATAGTTTTCGATGCGCTGCGCCAGTTGCTGTGACAGCAGGGCATTTTGCAGCACTTCGTCAAACGCCGGGTCACACCAGTGAGCATAGTTGGTTTGCGAGCGGATTGCCGCGCAGCTCAGCAGCGGCCGGAAGAAGCTGTCCGGGTCGTTACTGTCGGTGGCCCAGCCGGTGAGGGTCAGATCGTGGTTCATCTCCATCAGCCGTGCCTCCTGGAAACGGCCTTCAACCGGCACTATGGTGACGGTAATGCCCACCTGGGCCAGGTCGGCCTGGATCAGCTCGGCAGTTTTCAACGGGCTGGGGTTGTAGGATTGCGAGGCGGTCGGTACCCACAGGCGCAGGTTCAGCGACTCTATACCCGCCTGCTTGAGCATTTCGCGCGATTTGGCCGGGTTGAATTCGGTAACGTGCGCTTCGTTATCGTAGGCCCACGAGGCGCGTGGCAAGATAGAGGCGGCGGTTTCCGCGGTGCCATAGTAAATCGACTGCATCAGACGCTGGTTGTTGATCGCCAGCGAAATCGCCTGACGAACGTTTAAATCGTTAAGCGGCGGTTTACGGGTGTTAAAGGCCAGATAGGCAATATTCATCCCCGGTCGCAGCGTCAGGCGCAGACGCGGGTCATCGCGCAGAATCGAAAGCTGGCTGGCGGCAGGATAGGCCAGCACGTCGCACTCGCCGGTCAGCAGTTTCGATAGCCGTCCGGTACCGCCGGCGCCCAGGTCGATCACCACTTGCGGCATGCGCGGTTTACCTTTCCAGTAAACATCGTTGCGAGCCAGGCGGATATATTGTCCTGAGCGGTATTCATTGAGCATGAAAGGCCCGGTGCCGACCGGTTCGCGGTCTATCATCTCCTGACGGCCTTCTCGCGTCAGGTCATCCGCGTATTCCGCCGAAAGCACTGGCGCATAGTGGGTCGCGATATGCCACAAGAAGGAGGCATCCGGCGCCTGCAGGCGGATCTCCACCGTGTACTCATCCAGCTTCTTCACGCTTTGTACCGAGTCGCCAAATTGCAAACTGTCGAAATAAGGGTACTCGCCGCCGTTGACGTCATGGTAAGGGTGCTTCTGGTTAAACACGCGCTCGAAGCTGAAGACCACGTCGTCGGCATTCAATTTGCGGGTCGGTTTGAACCAGTCGGTGGTCTGGAACGGCACGTCTTTGCGCAGGTGAAAACGGTAAGTCGCGCCGTTATCCAGTACTTCCCAGCTCTGCGCCAATTCGGGGATCAGCCGGTAGGTGTAGGGGTCGACGTCCAGCAAACGGTCATAAAGCTGTGCTGCCAGGGTATCGACCGTCAGGCCGCTGCTGGCCATCTGCGGGTTGAAGGTGTTCAGTATGCCGCTGACGCAATAGACAAAGCCGCTTTGGCGGATGTCCGGCAACGGCGATGCCGCAGTGGGCGCAGGGGGTGTGGAGGCCAGAGCGCTGCCGGCCAGGCAGCTCAATGACAATATCCAAAGGGGTAAACCACGCATAGAGGCTTCATGGGTTAATAAGCAATAGCCTTAGTGTATCGCACTCTGGCGAACAGCCCAATCCATTGAGCAAAATGGCTGAGTTTTCTGCTACTTGATTGAACAATTCGGCGACGCAGGCAAAAAAGTTACAATTGTTATGTTATAACATAACAAAATCATGTTACCGTTCCCTGGCAATGTACTGATAATAGCAAGGGGATGTATGAACAAGGTTGCACTTCCACCACGCCAGCCGCTGCCGGACGCGCAGGCCTGGCAGGGCGCAATGAGTGATGTCGGGCTCGATTGGGTCGGGATGCAAGGGATAGCGTTGCCGCTGGAGTTGGCTGGAAAGCCGTTGATGGCAAAGGTCAATGTCGGGATCAATTTACGCGCCAGCAGTCAAGGTGCGCGGGGTATACACATGTCGCGGCTGTATCTGGCGCTGGATGAGTTAACCCAGGGCGAACTGACGCCGCAACGCATTGCCGACCAACTGCACGCTTTTTTGGCATCGCAACCTGAGAACAGCGACCGCGCCAGCCTGCACATCAGCGGTGAGCTGCTGTTGTCGCGTCCGGCGCTGCTTTCGCCACACCGGGGATGGAAAGCCTACCCGCTGGAAATTAATGCCTCGCTGAGCAGCGCACTTACCCTGACGCTGACGGTCGGCGTGCCCTATTCGTCCACTTGTCCGAGTTCGGCGGCGCTCAGTCGCCAACTGGCGCAGCAGCAGTTTCAGTTTGATTTCGAACATTCGGCGCAAAAGGTCGAGCAACAGCAGGTCATCGACTGGCTGGGCGATCACGGTATGCCGGCGACGCCGCACAGTCAGCGTAGCTGGGCCTGGGTGACGGTGACGCTGAATGAGCGTGAAACGGCATTGCCGGTGGTCAACCTGATAGATCGTATCGAACACGCGCTGGGCACGCCGTTGCAGACGCTGGTGAAACGCAGTGACGAGCAGGCGTTTGCCCTGGCTAACGGCCAGAACCTGATGTTTTGCGAAGATGCCGCTCGCCGCCTGTACCGAATGCTACGCAGCCAGTGCAGCCACCGCGCCTTTTCACTGCGGGTCGAACATCAGGAAAGCCTGCATGCCCACAATGCCGTGGCGGAGTTGAGCTGGCGGGAGGATCAGGATGCTGCGTAAAAACCCCAGTGGACACCTGCCGCAGGTCTCACCGAAGGCCTATATCGATCCTACCGCGATAATCTGCGGCCGGGTGATTATCGAGGATTTTGTCTACGTTGGGCCGTACGCGGTGATCCGTGCGGACGAACTCAATGCGGCCGGGGACATGGAACCGATCGTGATCGGCTCTCATTCCAATATTCAGGACGGCGTGGTGATCCACTCGAAAAGCGGCGCGGCGGTCACCATCGGCCGCTTCAGCTCCATCGCCCATCGCGCCATTGTCCATGGCCCGTGCCGCATCGAAGACCGGGTGTTTATCGGTTTCAACAGCGTGTTATTCAACTGTCACATCGGTTCCGGCTGCGTGGTGCGCTACAACGCGGTGGTGGACGGCGTGACGTTGCCGCAGAACCTGTATATCCCGTCAACCGAGCGCGTCGGCGCCGACAGCGATCTGTCGCTTTACCGGCAGGTAGATCGCGGCGCATTACAATTTTCTGAAGAAGTGGCTGCCACCAACGTTGAGCTGGTGCGCGGTTACCAGGCATTACGCAATGAGTTTTGAGTGAGGAATCCCATGAATCCATTACCCGTAACCGTGCTTTCCGGCTTTCTCGGCGCCGGTAAAACGACGGTGTTAAACCATATTCTGAACAACCGCCAGGGCATGCGCGTGGCGGTTATTGTCAACGACATGAGCGAAGTCAACATTGACGCAGCCTTGGTCGAGAACGAAGTCCAGCTCGATCGCCAACAGGAAAAGCTGGTGGAAATGAGCAATGGCTGCATCTGCTGCACGCTGCGCGAAGACCTGCTGATTTCGGTACGCGAATTGGCTCAGGCAGGGCGCTTCGATTACCTGCTGATCGAATCCAGCGGCATTTCCGAACCTTTACCGGTGGCGGAAACCTTTACCTTTGAGGATGAACAGGGAGAAAGCCTGTCGCAGTTTGCGCGCCTGGATACCTTGGTCACCGTGGTAGACGGGGTTAATTTTATCCAGCAGTACCAGCAGGCACAGACGCTGCAGGAGGCCGGTCAGAGCCTGGGCGAGGACGATCTGCGCAGCGTAGCGGACCTGTTGATCGAACAGATTGAGTTCTGCGACGTGATGCTGGTGAGCAAAACCGACCTGCTGACGCCAGAGCAGCAGGGAGAAGTGATGGCGCTGCTGGCCAGTTTAAATCCGGATGCCCGTATTCTGCCCATATCGCCAGGTAAATTGCCGCTGGAAGCGGTATTGAACACCCAAAGCTTCAGCTTCGACAAGGCGCAACAGGCACCGGGCTGGTTGAAGGAGCTGCGGGGCGAGCACTTGCCAGAAACGGAAAACTACGGGATCGGCAGCTTTGTTTATCAGGCCCGCCGCCCTTTTGCGCCGGACAAATTTTACCGGGTGATCAACGGTGACTGGGGCGGTGGCAAACTCCTGCGTTCCAAAGGGTTTTTCTGGCTGGCGACGCGTCCCCGTCAGGCCGGGCAGTGGAGCCAGGCGGGAGGGATTGCCCATTATGGACTGGCAGGTACCTTCTGGCGTGCCATAGCGCAAGACAGGTGGCCGGAAGACGAAGAGACGAGGGCGCACATTATGGAAAAATGGGTGGAGCCTTTCGGTGACATGCGTCAGGAGTTGGTGTTCATCGGCCAGCATCTGCAGCAGGCCGAAATAACGCGTTTGCTGGACGCCTGCCTGCTAAACGATGAGGAAATGGCCGCCGGAGTGGATTACTGGCACGAGATGGCCGATCCCTTCCCTGAGTGGTAATTGCACAATGACAGTGTGGTAATGAGAAAAATTCTCAACAAAGTGCTTTACAGATGATACTGATAACTATTATCATCGCTTGGCAGTTCACGGAAGGCCACTCCCTGTGGTTCTGCTGTGAAAGGCACGACATTGCTCACATTGCTTCCAGTGTTTTTTAAGCCAGCTCGGGTGCTGGCTTTTTTTTGCCCGCTATTCGTCGTCCGCCTCGCCATTTTGCAGTAACGCATGTTTTTTCAGCATGCCGCGAAGCTGGTGATAGGTCAGGCCGAGCAACTCCGCCGCTTTACGTTGGTTAAATCTTCCCTGTTGCAGTGCCGCCTCGATCAGAGACTTTTCCTGCGCCAATTGCCAGGCTTTTAAATCCAGCGGCAGCAGCGGCAGGCCATCATGCGCTTCAGCCTCAGCAGGCAATGGCGCACTTTCCCGCTGGGCGAACGGGTTGATGACGATATTATCCAGCGCCTCGGCGCTGGTACCGTGGCGGTAAACCGAACGCTCCACCACGTTTTTCAATTCGCGCACGTTGCCTGGCCAGTGATAGCCGAGCAGGGTATCTCTGGCACGCTCGGTAAAGCCGGGGAACAGTGGCAACGACAGTTCACGACACATTTGGATCGCAAAGTGTTCTGCCAGCAACATGATGTCTTGCTGGCGCCGGCGCAGCGGCGGCAACTGCACGACGTCGAACGCCAGGCGGTCCAGCAGGTCGGCGCGGAATTTTCCTGCCGCCGCCAGCGCGGGCAAGTCGTCGTTGGTGGCACACACCAATCGCACATCGACCTGCAGCGGTTGGCTGCCGCCGACGCGCTCCAGATGACCGTATTCAATCACCCGCAGCAGTTTTTCCTGTACCAGCATCGGCGCGGTCGCCAGTTCATCGAGAAACAAGGTGCCACCGTCGGCGCGTTCAAAGCGGCCCAGGTGGCGCTTCTGCGCACCGGTAAAAGCCCCGGCTTCATGGCCGAACAGTTCCGAATCCAACAGGTTCTCATTCAGGGCCGCGCAGTTAAGCGAGATAAAAGGCCCTTGCCAACGGTTGGAGAGGTAATGTAAACGGTGGGCGATCAACTCCTTACCGGTTCCGCGCTCACCGATCACCAACACCGGCTTGTTCAATTTTGCCAGTTGCGAGACTTGCTCCAAGACTTCGACAAAGGCGTTTGCTTCGCCCAGCAGGTTTTCTAACTGTTCGCTCATGATGAAATTCGCCAATGTTTGGTGAAAATAATCACTCTACAGGATGCGCTCAGAGAGTCAAAAATAAATATTCTTTATTATTCAAAGAAATAAAAGTTGGCACGGGTTTTGATTAAGTCTTTGGGCAATCTGTATGATTTACCGCGGCGCTTCAGACGCCATCAGAACCAAGAGGAAGTGAATTATGGGTATTTTTTCTCGTTTTGCCGACATCGTGAACGCCAACATCAATACTCTGCTGGATAAGGCAGAAGATCCGCAAAAACTGGTGCGGTTGATGATCCAAGAGATGGAAGACACGCTGGTCGAAGTCCGCTCTACCTCGGCGCGTGCGCTGGCGGAGAAAAAGCAGCTGTTGCGCCGTATCGAGCAGGGTGAAAACCAACTGAGCGACTGGCAGGACAAAGCCGAACTGGCGCTGCGTAAAGATAAAGAAGATCTGGCCCGTGCGGCGCTGATCGAAAAACAGAAAGTGGCCGACGTGATCTCTACGCTGACTCATGAAGTCTCGACCGTAGAAGAAACCCTGGCCCGCATGAAAAGCGAAATCGGCGAGCTGGAAAACAAACTGACCGAAACCCGTGCACGTCAGCAGGCGCTGACGCTGCGTCATCAGGCGGCGTCGTCTTCCCGCGAAGTGCGTCGTCAGCTCGACAGCGGCAAACTGGATGAGGCAATGGCGCGTTTCGAGCAGTTCGAACGTCGCATCGACCACATGGAAGCCGAAGCGGAAAGCGTCAGCATCGGTAAAAAGAAGTCTCTGGATCAAGAGTTTGCCGAGTTGAAAGCCGACGACGCCATCAGCGAGCAGTTGGCGGCGCTGAAAGCGAAAATGAATCGTTCCGAGTAAGGCAATAAAGGTTTTGAAAATAAATCAGGAAAATCAATTTATTGATTTTCGGCTGATAACACAAAGGAGGAAAACCACGCTTTTATCCCTCTTTGTCAATAACCTGGGCGGCCACGGTAGGGTGGCTGCCCACCAAAGACGCATTAAGAAGGAAAAGAAATGAGTGCTCTATTACTTGCCATTCCGTTGACAATCTTTGTGTTGTTTGTCGCACCGATTTGGCTTTGGCTGCATTACAGCAATCGGCAACAAAGCGGCATTCAACTGAGCCATCAGGAAATGCAGCGTCTGGCACAGCTGGCCGAAGATGCCAAGCGTATGCGTGAACGCATTCAGGCGCTGGAAGAGATCCTCGATGCAGAACACCCGAACTGGAGACAGTCTTGATGAACAACACTCTGGGCAGTAAAAAGCTTTATCGCGTACCTGAAGAAGGAATGGTGAAGGGCGTCTGCGCCGGTCTGGCCCATTATTTCGACGTGCCGGTGCGCCTGATCCGGGTGATCGTGGTGTTATCGATGTTCTTTGGGCTGTTTTTCTTCACCCTGATTGCTTATTTCGCGCTGGTGTTCGTGCTGGATGAAGCGCCGGCCAGCCGTTTCGACGGCGAACAGCAAAAAACGCCGCGTCAGTTGCTCGACCAACTTGAATATCAACTGGGCAGCGGCGAACAACAGCTGCGACAGGTTGAGCGTTACGTCACGTCGGACACTTTCGGCGTACAGAGCCGTTTCCGCAAGCTGTAACCCGCCCCGCATGCTATGGCCTGCGCCGTGCGCAGGTCAGGCATTGCACCCGTCATCATCCTTTATTGACCCGAACCGTGCCGGAGGGCATTGATAATGAACAAAACCTATGCCGCAAGCGCCGCTAAATCCGGTGGATTTAAACGAGGAGCAGGTGCAATGTTGAAGACATTGTCTAAAGTCATCATCATAGCGTTACTGAATTACGGCCCGGCAGGGGCGGCCGGCTGGCTGCTGCGGACCGTGGGTCGCAAACCGATTCGCTTTGTCCTGGCGCTGGTGCTGGAACCTTTGTTCCGCAAAGGCCTGAACAAGGTATTTGGGCGTTATGCCAAGGAGAACAATGAAACGACTGCAAAATGAGTTAACGTCGCTGGTCAACCGCGGTATGGATCGCCATCTGCGCCTGGCGGTGACCGGCCTGAGCCGTAGCGGCAAAACTGCCTTTATCACCGCTTTCGTCAACCAATTGCTGCATGTTCACAGCGGTGCGCGCATGCCGCTGTTCTCACCGGTGCGTGAAGAGCGGCTGCTGGGCGTGAAGCGCATTCCGCAGCGCGATCTCGGCATTCAACGTTTTACCTATGATGAAGGGTTGGCACAGCTGTACGGCACCCCGCCGAGCTGGCCGACCCCGACGCGTGGCGTCAGCGAAATTCGCCTGGCGCTGCGTTACCGTTCCAATGATTCGCTGCTGCGCCATTTCAAAGACACCTCGACCCTGTACCTGGAAATCGTCGATTACCCTGGCGAGTGGTTGCTGGACCTGCCGATGCTGGAACAGGACTATCTGGCCTGGTCGCGGCAAATGGCCGGCCTGCTGCAAGGCGATCGCGCCGAGTGGGCCAAGCCCTGGCTCGAGCTTTGCAAAAGCTGCGATCCGCTGGCTCCGGCTGATGAAAACAAACTGGCGGCTATCGCTCAGGCCTACACCGACTATCTCCTGCGTTGCAAAAGCGAAGGGCTGCACTTTATTCAGCCTGGCCGCTTTGTCCTGCCGGGAGACATGGCCGGTGCGCCGGCGTTGCAGTTTTTCCCGTGGCCAAATGTGGACGCTCTGGGTGAATCGAAGCTGGCGCAGGCGGATAAGCACAGCAACATCGGTATGCTGCGCGCGCGTTTCAATTATTACTGTCAGTCGATCGTCAAAAACTTTTATAAAGAGCATTTTGTCCGTTTCGATCGTCAGATTGTACTGGTGGATTGCTTGCAGCCGCTCAATAGCGGCCCGCAGGCGTTTAACGATATGCGCCTGGCGCTGACCCAGTTGATGCAGAGTTTCCACTATGGCAAGCGTACGCTGTTTCGCCGCTTGTTTTCGCCGACCATCGACAAGCTGATGTTCGCCGCCACCAAAGCCGACCACATTACTGCCGATCAGCACGCCAATCTGGTGTCGCTGCTGCAGCAGTTGGTGCAGGAAGCGTGGCAGAACGCCGCGTTTGAAGGCATCAGCATGGACTGCGTTGGGCTGGCCTCGGTACAGGCTACCGAGAGCGGTATCGTTGACCATCAGGGGCAGCGCATCCCGGCGTTAAAAGGCAATCGTCTGAACGACGGCGCGCCGCTGACGGTTTTCCCCGGCGAAGTGCCGGCACGCCTGCCCGGACCGGCGTTTTGGCAAAACCAGGGTTTTCATTTCGATGAATTTCGCCCACGCGCCATGAGCGTGGACAGCCCATTGCCACATATTCGCCTGGACGCGGTGATGGAGTTTTTACTGGGAGATAAATTGCGATGAGCGAGCCGATAAAACCGCGTATCGATTTTGAACAACCGCTGCAACCGCCACAGGAGCCTGTGCTGCGTGCCAACGTGGCTTTTGATGAACAGCAGGCGGAAAGCTTTTTCCCGGCGGCGCCGGAGCTGCAGCAGGAAGACGAAGAGGGGCGAGCCGAAGGCATCGTCAATGCGGCCTTGAAACCCAAGCGCAGCCTGTGGCGTAAAATGGTCACTGCCGGCCTGGCGCTGTTTGGCGTTAGCGTGGTGGCGCAGGGCGTACAGTGGGTACATACCGCCTGGGTGCAGCAGGATTGGATTGCTCTGGGCGGTGGCGTAGCGGGTGGCTTGATCGTCTTTGCCGGGGTGGGCTCGGTGGTTACCGAATGGCGGCGATTGTATCGCCTGCGCCAGCGTGCCGAAGAGCGAGATGTGGCTCGAGAGCTACTGCACAGCCACGGTTTGGGCAAAGGGCGGGAGTTCTGCGAGAAGTTGGCGCGTCAGGCCGGTCTGGATCAAGGGCATCCGGCGTTGCAGCGCTGGCAGGCCTCGCTGCATGAAACCCAAAACGACCGTGAAGTGGTGGCGCTGTACGCCAAGCTGGTGCAGCCGGTGCTGGACAACCAGGCTCGGCGTGAAATCAGCCGTTCTGCCGCGGAATCTACGTTAATGATCGCCGTCAGTCCGCTGGCGCTGGTGGATATGGCTTTTATCGCCTGGCGCAATATTCGCCTTATCAACCGCATCGCGGCGCTGTATGGCATCGAGCTGGGCTACTTTAGTCGTCTGCGGTTATTCCGCCTGGTCCTGTTGAACATTGCTTTTGCCGGTGCGTCCGAACTGGTGCGTGAAGTGGGGATGGACTGGATGTCGCAAGATCTGGCGGCTCGCTTGTCTGCCCGTGCAGCTCAGGGGATCGGTGCCGGTTTGCTGACCGCACGGCTTGGCATCAAGGCAATGGAACTGTGCCGCCCGCTGCCTTGGCTGGAAGGTGAGAAACCCAAGCTGGGTGATTTCCGCAGCCAATTGGTCGGCCAACTGAAAGAAACCATGAAGAAAGGCGACAGCAAAGCCAAATAATCTCCTCACGGCGTCCATTTGGGCGCCGTGCTTCCTTTCTGCCTCTGTCGCGCCACGCAAAAGCCAAGACGTAACCTTCACTTGACGAAAGACGATCCCCCTGCAAATACATTATATTTATCTGCAAATTTATTGGCGGTTGTGATAACTCTCTGCCGATCAGCTAAAATGACGCCGATGGTGTTATTCACTTGCGTTTAAAAACATCAACAACAGCGATAAATCAGAGTTCTGTCAACTTTTGCTGACAGATTGCTTCTACCGTTCGGGGTGAGAGAGTATCATCATTGCCAGTCATCCCCGCACCTGCAGAGATAAGGCCAATACTGATGCGTTTGGAAGTTTTTTGCGAAGACCGAATCGGTCTGACTCGAGAGTTACTCGATCTTTTGGTATTGCGCAGCATAGATTTACGTGGCATCGAAATCGATCCCATCGGCCGCATTTACCTCAATTTTTCCCAGCTGGATTTTGACACCTTCCGTGCCTTGATGGCAGAGATCCGCCGCATCGCCGGCGTGACCGACGTACGCACCGTGAATTTCATGCCGTCCGAGCGCGAGCATCGCGCCCTGCGTGCGCTGCTGGAGTCGATGCCGGAACCGGTCTTCTCGATTGATATGAAGGGCAAGGTCGAGCTGGCTAACCCGGCGGCTCAGGCGTTGTTCGGTTTCAGCGAAGACAAAATCCGCAACCAGACCGCCACTGCGCTGATCGGCGGTTATAACTTCAGCCGCTGGCTGGAAAGCGAGCAGGCGACACCGCAATCTGAGCGGGTGGTGATCCGCAGCCAGGATTTCCTGATGGATATCACCCCGATCTATCTGGAGGACGAAAACCAGCAGAAAGACACCGTCGGCGCGGTCGTGATGCTGAAGTCCACGGCGCGCATGGGCCGTCAGCTGCAGAATCTGTCGGTGAACGACGATACCGAATTTGATCATATCGTCGCCGCCAGCCCGAAAATGCGCCAGGTGCTGGAGCAAGCGCGCAAGCTGGCGATGCTGGATGCGCCACTGTTGATTGTCGGGGATACCGGTACCGGTAAAGACATCCTGGCCCGGGCCTGCCACCTGCGAAGCCCGCGCGGGAAACAGCCGTTCCTGGCGCTAAACTGTGCCGCCTTGCCGGATGACGTCGCGGAAAGCGAGCTGTTCGGCCATGCGCCGGGCGCTTACCCCAATGCACTGGAAGGCAAGAAGGGCTTCTTCGAGCAGGCTCACGGCGGTTCGGTATTGCTCGATGAAATCGGTGAAATGTCGCCGCGCATGCAGACCAAACTGTTGCGCTTTATTAACGACGGCACTTTCCGCCGGGTTGGTGAAGAACACGAAGTGCATGTCGATGTGCGCGTGATCTGTGCGACTCAGAAGAACCTGACCGAACTGGTGCAACGCGGTGAGTTCCGTGAGGACTTGTATTATCGCCTTAACGTACTGACCATTACCCTTCCGCCGCTGCGCGAACGCCCGCAGGACATCATGCCGCTGACCGAACTGTTCGTGGCGCGCTTTGCCGATGAGCAGGGCGTGGCGCGGCCGAAATTGTCCAACGATCTGGGCAGCTTCCTCAGCAAATACGGCTGGCCGGGCAACGTGCGGCAGTTGAAGAACGCCATTTATCGCGCGCTGACGCAAACGGAAGGTTTCGAACTTCGTCCGCAAGATATCGTCCTGCCGGAATTTGAAGTTGAAATGTCACTGGGCGATGAAGTGTTGGACGGCTCGCTTGACGACATCAGCAAGCGTTTTGAGCGCTCGGTGCTGACGCGGCTGTACCGCACTTACCCAAGCACGCGAAAGTTGGCGAAACGCCTGGGGGTTTCACATACCGCGATCGCCAACAAGCTGCGCGAGTATGGGCTCAGCAGCCGCAAGCCGGCTGGGGAAAGCGAAGAGTAAAAAGAACGGGCGCCTTTTAGGCGCCCGTTTTTAACCATAACTATCAAAGCCCGTCATTCGCGAGCCTTATGACATTATTTCAATGCAGCCAGCGCCGCGTCATAGTCTGGTTCGTTGGTGATTTCATTGACCAGCTCGCTGTACAACACGTTATCCTGGCCATCCAGCACCACCACCGCACGTGCAGTCAGACCGGCCAGTGGGCCCTCGGCGATTTCAACGCCGTAGGCTTGTTTGAATTCTGCCCCGCGCAGAGTGGACAGGGTCACCACGTTGCTCAGGCCTTCCGCGCCACAGAAACGTGACTGGGCGAACGGCAGGTCAGATGAAATGCACAACACTACGGTGTTATCCAGGCCGCTGGCCAACTGGTTGAATTTACGCACTGAAGTCGCACAAACGCCAGTATCGATGCTTGGGAAAATGTTCAGAACTTTGCGTTGACCCGCGAAGCTGCTCAGCGCCACATCTGACAGGTCTTTGGCAACCAGAGAGAAGGCTTTGGCTTGTTCGCCGGACTGTGGCAGATGGCCTGCAACGCTAACCGGGTTGCCTTGAAAATGTACTGTCTGAGTCATTAGCTTGATTCCTTTTACAGGTGTTTATACAAAGGGCATGAGCCTAATGAAAGCGGCTTTGCGTCGCGCTTAACATTAGGTTCACACCCTGGCATCAGTTTATGTCAACAATTGCGGGTTGGATATATAAAGTTTGCTAAATAGTTGTATATATTAGGTTGTGTCCAGAATTTATCCTTCTGGCCGCCTTCGTTTATGCGCAATTTTCGCCTCAGGAGCCGTTATGAGAAGCATGCGTTTTTACCCAGAAGCCTGGCCGCTGCATACTGCCTTTGTGATAGCTCGCGGTAGCCGGACCGAAGCCAAAGTCGTGGTGGTCGAAATTGAACAGCAAGGCGTGCGTGCCAGCGGCGAATGTACGCCCTATGCGCGTTACGGCGAAAGTGAAGCCTCGGTAATGGCGCAGCTGGCAGAGGTGGCAACGGCTGTGGAACAGGGCGTGACGCGGGAGCAACTGCAGCAGTTAATGCCGGCAGGCGCTGCCCGAAATGCAGTGGATTCAGCACTGTGGGATCTGGAATGTCGCCTGAATGGCCAGAGCCTGTGGCAACGCAGCGCAGTCGTAGAGCCGGAACGCATTGTGATGGCGCAAACCGTCAGCATCGGCTCGCCGGAGGCGATGGCGTTCGCCGCGCGTGAGCTTGAGCAGCAGGGGGCCCGCCTGTTGAAAATCAAGCTTGATAACCACCTGATCAGTGAACGACTGGTGGCGATCCGTGCGGCAGTGCCGACGGCAACCTTGATCGTCGACGCCAATGAGTCCTGGCAGGCGGAGGGGCTGGCGGCACGTTGTCAGCTGTTGGCGGATCTGGACGTGGCGATGCTGGAGCAACCGCTGCCGGCGAATGACGACAGCGTGCTGGAAAACTTTATCCACCCGTTACCGATTTGCGCCGATGAGAGCTGCCACACGCGTAGCGATCTGCCGCGGTTGGCAGGCCGCTATCAGATGGTCAATATCAAGCTGGACAAGACCGGCGGTCTGACGGAAGGGTTGGCGTTGGCGGCATTAGCGCGGGAACAAGGGTTCGCCATCATGCTCGGCTGCATGCTCTGCACCTCTCGGGCGATCGGCGCGGCGTTACCCTTGGCTCCGGGGGCGCGATTCGTCGATTTGGACGGTCCAACCTGGCTGGCGAAGGACGTTGAACCGGGTTTGAGTTTCGAGTGTGGGGCGATCAATCTCGCCCCGTAACCGACTCAGTCAGAATAGGTCAATAATTCCACCATGGCGTCGAGATAGCTTTCGCTGGCGGCATCGGCAGAGATGGGCGGGAATTCCGCGGTAATGCAGGGCAACGACAAATCGGCACACCAACTGCCGAACGAGCCTGGGGTCTCGTAACCGACGCTGGTGACCAGCGGCAGGGCAAATTTGTGCGAAAGCCAGACGCCGAGCCGGGAGCTGGCAGGATCTTCGATGCAGGCCAAAGGCTCGTGGAAGGAGACTACCCAGCGCGGTTTCAGCCGATGGATCAGGTGGCACAGCGCCTGGGTTTCCGGCTCGGAACCCGGACGACCACCGGTCGAAAGCTTAACGTCCCGAGCTTCCGCCGCGCTGTTCCAGCGATAAACCGTATCGCCGGAGCGCCAGTTGGCCGCCGGGAAATTGCGGTTCAGATCGACACCGTTGGCATTGGCGCGCAGCCCGAGTTGGCAACCATCCGGGTTGACGGCCAGCACCACGTGGTGACGCAACTGATTGGGGGCGATGCTGCGCAGCGCACAGGACAGCGTGACAATAGCGGCGCCTTCGTCACCGTGCGTACCGGCGATGATCAGCCCGGTATCCGGGCTACTGATGGCCGCCGGGAAATAGAGCAGCGGTGCGCCCAGCAGCGAACTGCCGTAATTCTCTCCTGCAACGGCCAATTGGCCACGTTCACTGCGCGGTCGATGCTGGATCATGATGCGTTCCCTGATTTAAAGGTCGAGAGTGATTATCATTTTATTCAGTGTATTACGCTTTGACCGCACTTTCCCAGAGCTATTGTTCGGCCATTGCCTGATATGTGAACTGTGCGTTAGCGCAGGTAACAATAAAACCCCGCCGGTCAATTCGCTGTTGTTATACTATCGGCAAAGCTAACCCAATAACCAAACAGGGGATTTAACATGCCAGTAGCCAGAATTATTGCCAGCTATAGCGAAAATGAAAAAGACACCATCACGCTGCTGTGCGGCGTGGACGAGGAAAACCAAATCCGCCAGGGTGAGTGGTTCGGCGTGGTGAAGAACGACGATGGGCGCGGCGATGAGTCCAACTATCCGTTTACCCTGCACGTCGACTATCAAAAAAACAGCTTCTATCTGGACTATGGCTATGACGATGCCGAGTCGCGCCAGATGCAAAAGACCGATATCCATGCCAAACCGCTGGCGGAGAAAGGTTTCTTCACCATCTTTGATGAAGAAGAGGGCGAGGAGTTCAGCTACCGTATCAACAGCATTCATCTGTACGAATAACCCTCTTCGAGTAAAAAATGCCCGTGCCGACCTCGTTGCACGGGCATTTTTTATTGCCTGGCCCCCAGTTTTTACATCTTGTCCGCCTGGAACTCTAGGTGAGACTATTCTTGTGCTATAAGATAAAAAATTCAGATGGTTAACGGGGATGAATCAGAATGACGAGAAAAAAAATTCAACAGGGTTTTCGTTTGGCGCTGTGTGCAGTGGCGATCGGTGCAGGGTTGAGCAGCGCGATGGCGGCGCAGGTTCCCCCGGGTACCACTCTGGCGGAAAAGCAGGAAATTGTTCGCCATATCAAAGATGAGCCTGCCTCGCTCGATCCCATCAAGGCGGTCGGGTTGCCGGAAGCGCAATTGGCGCGCGATCTGTTTGAAGGCCTGGTTAATCAGGATGCGAACGGCAAAGTGATCCCCGGTGTTGCTACCCGTTGGCAAACCACGGATAACCAAACCTATATTTTCACACTGCGTAAAGACGCACGCTGGTCGAACGGTGACCCTGTCACGGCAAAAGACTTTGTCTATAGCTGGCAACGCCTGGTTGAGCCGAAAAATTTGTCTCCCTTTGCCTGGTTTGCCCAGCTGGCGGGGATCGAGAACGCCGATGAGATCATCACTGGCAAATTGCCTGCGGACAAGCTGGGCGTAACGGCGCTGGACGATTACACCTTTAAAGTGCAATTGAACAAACCGGTCCCTTATTTTGTCAGCCTGACGGCCAACTTCAGCCTGTTCCCGGTGAACAAGGCGGTGGTGGAGAAATATGGCAATGACTGGACCAAGGTGGGTAACCTGGTGGGCAATGGCGCGTTTAAACTGCAGGAGCGGGTGGTCAACGAGAAGCTGGTATTGACGCCAAACGAGCACTATTGGGATCACGCGCATACCGTTTTAACCAAAGTGACCTTTGTACCGATCAACCAGGAGTCTAACGCCACCAAGCGCTATTTGGCCGGCGACATCGACATCACCGAATCCTTCCCTAAAAACATGTACCAAAAACTGCTGAAGGATATTCCGGATCAGGTTTATACCCCCGATCAGCTGGGGACTTATTATTACGCTTTCAACACCCAGCGGGCGCCGACCAGTGATGTACGGGTGCGCAAGGCGCTGTCTTATGCGATCGATCGCAAAATTATCGCCGAAAAAGTGTTGGGTACCGGCGAGAAACCGGCTTACCACTTTACGCCGGACGTCACCGCAGGCTTCAAGCCGGAAGTGAGCCTGTTGCAACAGCAGCCGCAGGCCGAACTGGATGCTCAGGCCAAGGCGCTGATCCAGGCCGCCGGCTATGGCCCGAACAACCCGTTGAAGCTGACGCTGTTGTATAACACTTCGGAAAGCCACCAGAAAATTGCCATTGCCGTGGCCTCAATGTGGAAGAAAACGCTCGGGATCGACGTCAAGTTGCAGAACCAAGAGTGGAAAACCTACATCGACAGCCGCAACACCGGCAACTTCGACGTGGTGCGCGCTTCCTGGGTGGGCGATTACAACGAAGCCTCGACCTTCCTGTCGCTATTGAGCTCCACCCACAGCGGTAATATCGCCAAATTCAAGAGCGAAAATTACGATAAGCTGTTGGCGCAGGCCAGCCGTGAAACCAGTGCCGCGGCCCTGACGGCGGATTACAACAAACTGGAGCAGATCATCGCGGAACAGGCGCCAATCGCGCCGATTTACCAGTATACCAATGGCCGCCTGATCAAGCCTTGGGTAAAAGGTTACCCGATCACCAATCCGGAAGACGTGGCCTACAGCCAGACGATGTATATTATCAAGCATTAATAACTGCAATTAACCAGGCTCCGTTAATTCGGGGCCTGGCTGCGAATATTTGTCGAATAATAGAATTAATCTCAATGGCTTTTTTCAGCCAGAGCGATGCCGTACGTTAAAATAACCGCAACGGTGTTTATATTCGGCAATGAATTGTGGGTAAAACCGGTCGTTATTTATTTTTATAAGCTGTCCCGCATGGCATCAACCAGAATGCGACCGCTCATGTCCGTTTGGGTAATGCGATAGCTGGTTGGGTAAGAGCGCCGGGTGCTGAGGTGATCGTGTACCGACACCGTACCAACCTGCGTGCCGCTGGCATTCTTCACGATAAACTCGCTGATTTCTTCCTGGCCCTGATTTTGAAAATTAACGCTGCGGATTTTCTCCAGCGTATCGCTGTCGTTTAATTTTAAATGGTCGCGTAACATAACTACCTCCTCGTAGTGAGGGAAGTATATGCCTCTCAAATTTGCGCTGGAACAGCTTTTTGTTAATTTTTTATTGTCATTATGAATTAAAATTGATGTGAATATGTTAAGTCATAATAATGGCGCGATAGCCAGCGCTTTATTTCGCGATATTCGCCTTGTTCAGCCCTGTTTTATTTCATCCCCGTGATTATTAGTCTGCATTTTTGTTAAATAATGCCTGACGCCCAACGTGGGAAGGAAATACGCAGGACACATCGTGTGCACAGTCGGGAACGATCGCTAAATCACGTTTGGCATGCGGGGCAATAAAACGTCGATCGTAAGCCGCATAGGCGATAGCGCGTTGTAGCCGATAGGGGCCCTGAGCCTGCGCTGCGCAAGATTTGTCGAGTATTTTATAAAAACTGCCGGCCGCGTCGCCGGTATCTTTTTCGCCGGCCATGTAGGTGATGTCTGCGCTGGCATAGCGTTCGCGCATCGACTCAGTCTTTTGGGCGAGGAAAGGCGGGATCTGCTCAATGCCGTATTTCCAGCGATTGACATTTGGGCAAGCATCGCTGTTAACCTCAACCCAATCAAAGGTGCAGCCCCTGGTAGAACCACAGTCGCGCCAGTCAACAGGGCGACCTTTAATTACCGGCTGTGGCCGACGGCGATCAAAATAGAGCCAGCTACCGGGATCGGATATCACATAGCGCAGCTTTATGCCGGGCGGCGGATTGGCGAAACCGACATAGTGCTGCACAAACTGTGCGCCGGCGGAAAACCCCGCAACGGTGACCCAACGTATCCGTGGCCATTTAACTTTCAGTTCGGCAACCAGGCGATCAAGCGCGGCAAACGAGCTGGTTTTCCCCCGGTTGTCCAAACCGCCTTCGATCCAGGAGCTGCAACTCCACAGCGCGTCCCCGGCCTGGGCCTGCGGAACGCCGGGGGAGTGACAGTGCCCAGACTGGGCATCGCTGACCGGGAACAGTGGAACGACCAGCAGCGTCTGGCCGGTTTGGCCTGCAAGTTGAGCCGCTTTTACCGCGGCGGCCAAGGTTTTCCCCGCATCTCTGGGATACCCGTGCAGGACGATTAAGGCGCTATCCGGCGCGACATCCTGGGGTTGCGCGACAAAGTAGAGCAAATCACCAGCCGCCGGCCCCAGCTTGACCCGGTAGGCATCGGCGAAACCGTTGAGTGAATGCTTTGCGGCAAGCAGCGGATAAAAAGGGGTCAGCCCCAGCGCCAAAATAGAGGCTAATACGAAGGTTCGAGTCGGCATCATCGGGCACCAGGTTGTTCATTCTTCCTCCATGTTAGCCTATAAGCGCAGTACAGAGCAGCATTCGCACGCCTTCATCTTTGATCCGCCTACCATTAACGCTAGACTCTGGAATAACTGAAAAGCAAAGAGGATGAGGAATGGAAGTCATTGAGGGGCGCGAGTTACAGGTTCCTGACGCAGTCTATGCCTACCAGCTTGATGGCAAGGGCGGTGTAACGTCGATTGATTACGATGATAAAGTCACCTGCGACGAGCCTTGCTGGCTGCATCTCGATTACGCGCACCCGGCCAGTGCCGAGTGGTTGGCCACGACGTCGCTGTTGCCGGATGCGGTAAGAGAAGCCTTATCCGGGGAGAGTTCCCGGCCGCGCGTCAGCAAGGTGGGCGACGGCACCATGATCACGCTGCGCAGCATCAACTTTAACGCCAACTCGCGGCCGGATCAGTTGGTCACCATCCGCGTTTACATGACCGATAAACTCATCGTCTCTACCCGCCATCGCAAGGTGTATTCCATTGATCAGGTGGTGAACGATCTGCAAAGCGGTAGCGGGCCGACCAACAGCGGCAACTGGCTGGTGGAGATATCGGACGCGTTGACCGACCACGCCAGCGAGTTTATCGAAGATCTGCACGATAAAATCATCGATCTGGAAGATTCGTTACTGGAGCAGCAGGTCCCCGAACGGGGGCAGTTGGCGCTGATCCGCAAACAGTTGATTGTGCTACGTCGTTATATGGCGCCGCAACGCGACGTGTTCTCGCGTTTAGCCAGCGATCGTTTGCCCTGGATGAATGATGACGATCGTCGCCGCATGCAGGATATTGCCGATCGGCTGGGGCGCGGGCTGGACGACCTGGACGGCAGCATTGCGCGTACCGCAATCCTTTCTGACGAAATCACCACCGTGATGGCCGATGCCATGAACCGCCGCACCTACACCATGTCGTTATTGGCGATGGTATTTTTACCCACGACCTTTTTGACCGGGTTGTTCGGCGTCAACCTGGGCGGGATCCCAGGGGGCGGCAATCCATTCGGCTTTGCGGCTTTTTGCCTGATGCTGGCCGGCCTGGTGTTTGGCGTGGGCTGGTGGCTGAAGAGACGCCGTTGGTTGTAGCCAAAAAGAGGTAAAACCCCGGTTAACATTGAGCGATATCAACTTTTGCCGGGGGGAAATGAGGCATGATCTATCTCGCAGGTGAATGCAACGTCAAGCGATGGGCGTTGCGCTCCATAATTGTCTTACTTTCTTATATTTAGAATTACTGCATAGCACATTGATTCATACAATGCCGGTTTAATCACCGGCATTTTTTTGTCCGCAATTTGCCCCTCAGGCCGCGCTTTCATCCCAGAAACTGGCCTCGATCTTGTGTCCGTCCAGGTCTCGTACAAAGCAGCCGTAATAGGCTTCGCCATAGTGCGGTCTTGAACCGGGAGCGCCCTCATCCTTCGCCCCGGCCAGCAGCGCCTGCCGGTAAAAATCATCAACCTGCTGCTTGCTGGTGGCGAAAAAACCCACATGAATGCCGTTGCCGGTGGTGGCCGGTTTGCCGTCGATCGGCAGCTGCAACCAAAACTCCGGATAATCGCGGCCATAGCCAATGGCCCCTGGGTGTTCCAAAACCCGGCGGCAACCTAATGCGGCGAGGGTGCGATCGTAAAAATTAGCTGCGGCGTCAAAATTATTGCTGCCGAGAGAAACGTGAGACAGGCAGGGCGTGATGTTCATCGGTAATCTCCTGGTGACTGTATAAAAACACAGTATAGGATAAAAACCGCACTGTCTGGTGAATTCTGCTGAAAATGCGAGCGGGATCGCCAACTGAGGGGGATAAAGAGCCGCCCGCAGTGTGCGGGCGGAACAGCGGCCTACTTGATCTCGAGCACGTCTAAACGTGCCGGGGCAGGTTCATCCGCCTCTTCCGGCTGCCAACCGACCGGCTGCATCGGAATGTCTTCACGATCGAAAGCCAGATCGCCGCCGTCAACGACTTCGCTGCCGTGGTGAATGCCTTTGAAATCAAACAGGTTAAAGTCGCTCAGGTGCGAAGGCACCACGTTTTGCATTGCGCTGAACATGGTTTCCAGGCGGCCCGGATAACGCTTATCCCAGTCGCGCAGCATGTCGCCAATCACCTGACGCTGCAGGTTAGGCTGCGAACCGCACAGGTTGCACGGAATAATCGGGAATGCTTTCGCCACCGAAAAACGCTCAATGTCTTTTTCACGGCAGTACGCCAGCGGACGGATCACCACGTGCTTTCCGTCGTCGCTCATCAGTTTAGGTGGCATGCCTTTCAGTTTGCCGCCGTAGAACATATTGAGGAACAGCGTCTGCAGAATGTCATCACGGTGGTGGCCCAGGGCAATTTTGGTGGCACCCAGCTCGGTGGCGGTGCGGTAAAGAATGCCGCGACGCAGGCGTGAACACAGGGAGCAGGTGGTTTTGCCCTCGGGGATCTTGTCCTTGACGATGCTGTAGGTGTTCTCCTCAACGATCTTGTATTCCACCCCTAAACTTTCCAGATAGGCTGGCAGGATATGCTCCGGGAAGCCAGGCTGTTTCTGATCGAGGTTAACGGCAATCAGTGAGAAATTGACCGGTGCGCTCTGCTGCAGGTTGCGCAGAATTTCCAGCATGGTGTAGCTGTCTTTACCGCCGGACAGGCAGACCATGATGCGATCGCCTTCTTCAATCATGTTGAAGTCGGCAATCGCTTCGCCCACGTTGCGGCGCAGACGCTTGTGCAATTTGTTGAGGTTGTATTGCTCTTTAGGATTAATTTGTTGATTTTCTTGCATTATATTTTCCGTGAAACATAAAAAGGGGCAAAACGCAGGCAAAGTACATTAAAGAGACAGCCTGTCATTTAGCATGTTCACCTGCTCCCCGTTCATTTCTTCGATCCACTTGCCGTATATCTTATAGACCATTTACGCGTTGGCGTGTCCCATCTGAGCGACGATGAAAGACGGGTTAGCGCCCGCCGTTAAAAACCAACAAGCGAAAGTATGTCGCGTATGGTACGGATTACGCCGCCGAATGCCAGCGAGTTTTGCAGCAGGGTCCCAACGAGCCCTATTAATGATAAGAACAGTGGGCCTTTTGCAGCCCTTTAGCCACCGGGCAAAAAACACCCAATGGCGTTGCTGCTTTTCTGCTTCCCGTATTCGCGATGATAGAACGCGGTTTCGGGTTTAGATGGCAGCGACGATAATCGCCGTTGGCCGCGCCGCGTTCTCAACGCGGGAGCAAGTAGGGCGACCGTATGTTCCACCGATAAGGTTTTTTGACATTCCCAATGTTCCCAACCGGGAGCGAGGGCGGCATTTTCGCGCCTACTGCCATCGGTTTCGCGGCTGGCTGGAGATCTCTTGCATCAACGGGTTGGGATATCAGGATCTCACGACTGTCCACCACTTTGCACTACGTATTAAAATAAAGCCCTCGTGGTAGAGGGCAGATAGGATTAATTATTATTTTCTCCTAATTTAACTATGGCCGTATTATCGGAAATGAACAGGGAGTAGTCCTTGTTAGAAGATACGGGCTTAACGCCATTGTTAATCATGGCGGAAAGCTTATTCATGTTATTCTGCTCATCACCATAACCATGCAGCGTTTGTGGGAACCCTTTGTTAATGAGCTGGAAAGAAGCCAGGAACTCTGAGGCTGGGCTGAGGAAATAGCCTATCAATGGCTTGTTTTCCGTCAATAGTTTTGCTCTCTCATCAATGTTGACTTGACCGAGCGTTCCGACGGTTTCGATATTTTTATAGCTCGCCAGATCGCGCCCGATCATGTTGAAAACAAAATCCTCATATTCGCGCTGTGACTTGATGGCACTGCTTAACTGAGCGCTAAAAGCAAGCACCGTTATTACTGGGATGAGAGAGAGGTATTTTAATTTAGGTGAAAAATACACGATAGGAATGGCAACCAAAACCAGGAGTACAGAAAATGAAACCAATGTTCTGGGAAAAATCGGGGCATCCTGAAGTAATAAGGTTGGTCCCATTAGTGATACCAAGAATACAAATATTGAAAGTAATCCGTAAAAAATAAATGGCAATATTGTATATTTATAATGGCGGTTTGAAACTAACATGAAGATCAAGCCGATCACGGATGGAACCAAAAAATAAATATATACAGGCCCATAAAAATATGAAAGGAACAAAGCTTTTAACGCGTGCGCTGTCGTTGCCAGATGTTCTAGCCCCTCGGCACTTGGTGAAATTATCTCTGAGCGTGAATTATTTCCTGAAGCAAAAAACAACATGTAGATTACGTAGATCGTAATAAATAAAACTGCTTTATTTAATATTAGCTTTATTGTGTCGATGGTTTTGAAATGGTTCTTGACTGCAAGAATCATAATGTCTACAGCAAGTAATCCAATAAAAATATTTGCACATGGCTGATATAGGGTCAAAGATAATACGCCAGTGAGCAGTTTTACTGAAATTTCTCTGACGAGGTTGCTACCCTTATGCGTGTAAGCCATAACCGCAAGGAAAAAAGCTATAGACATACCTAAGGAGTCGTACCTGTAGGCGATATTTTGTAACATGAAAGGATTAAAAATCAAAAGGGCCGCAACTAACGTGCAAGAAGGAACGTTTAATTTTGACAAATATTTGCTAAGTAATAGAGATGCCCCACCTAGAAATAAACCTGCTGCAATCATGGTATAGGGGAATAAATCAAGATTATAGTGGCCGCTGGCAGATAAAATTTTCATCAGAATATCGGCGACAGGGCGACCCAGACCTCGCCAACCATACTGACCGGTGATGGCTCTATCAAGATCATCCCGGTAGAAAACACCGGCTTGGATCAAAGGGTAAATGAATAGCAGAGCCAAGCCTGAGTACAGGGCCAATGTTTTTTTGTCATTCTTGCAGATCATGTAAAATTCCGTCTCACTTTTTCACTATATAACGTGGTCTACATTTTGTTTCAATGTAGATCCTGCCGATATATTCACCCAGGACACCAATGCCAATAAGTTGTACGCCACCAAGAAAGAGAATGGATACGATGATAGAGGGATAGCCTGCTACAGGGTTTCCCCAAATGATTTTATCTAAAATCATCCATGTACCATATAAGAAGGAGAGGGACGCAACGAAAAAACCAAGGTAAGCCCATATTCTGAGCGGAAATGTTGAAAAACTGGTGATTCCCTCAATGGCCAGATTCCAAAGCTTCCAGCCATTGAATTTGCTTGTGCCGGCGACACGTTCGGCTCTGCTATATTCTACAACATCCATTTTACCTCCGACCCAACTTAAAATCCCTTTCATAAATAAATTGCGTTCTGGAAGTTGTTTTATGTTGTCTACCACCTCGCGAGACATCAGCCTAAAATCACCGACATTTTCCTCTATCGCAGGCTTGCTGATTTTATTATGGATTCTATAAAACCACTCCGCGCTTTTACGCTTCATTCTGCCATCGCAGGTCCTGTCAATGCGCTTGGCTAAAACTACCTCAGCCCCATTTTTCCACCGTTGAATCAACCGTGGAATGACCTCTATGGGATCTTGCAAGTCAACGTCTATCGGAATGATGACATCTCCGGTGGATGACTCCAGTCCGGCGAACAGGGCAGGCTCTTTACCAAAGTTTCTGGTGAAGTTTATAGGCTTAACATGGCTATCTGCCAAAGACAATGCAGAGATAATGCTTTCTGTTTTATCTGAACTGCCGTCATTGACGAAAATTATCTCAATATCATAATCCGCAAATGGCTTATATTCGCGCACGGACTTATAGAAAACAGGGATTGCTTCCTCTTCATTAAATACGGGAACTACCAAGGAAACTCTCATTAATCATCCTTGAATACAAAAAATTTAGAGTAAATGAAACCGCAAATCAGACTTACCGCCGAGAAAGTCACTAGTGTAACAATGGGTTTTACATCCATTTTGTCTGCCAGCCAGCCGACCAAGAATGCCATGCCACCCATAAACAACACATACACCACGTAGCGGATTGCGGTCGCTTCTGATTTGAACGTCCACCTGGCGTTTACAAAGAACGAAAGGGTTACTGCGATGCAGAAGGCAACAAGGTTAGAGAGTGATTGCGAGGCACCGCCAAGTAGCATGAGCGCAAAAACGGCCCAGTGAGCACCGGTGTTCATCACACCGACTGATGCATAACGTAAAAAGGTATTCAATGCGCAAAATTCTTAAAATTTGATTTGCTGTATTTTGCCATCGCGTCATGGCGATGGCAAAGCTTTCTAGATCATGGACATGACAGCATTGGGTATTGATGCCTAATGCGCGGCTTTTTTCAGATGCCATTTTCGCGCGTTTACGGGGCAGTACGGCCACAGAATACCCTACCGCCCGTTTTTGTGCGTCAATCGGTGGGCTTGTTTTCTGACAGCCAGGTTTTTACGTCCTTTACCTCAATCTGATGACGGGCATTGTAAGTTTCGGTTTTTGGCCATGCCACGCCCTCCGCTCTGGCAAACGCCAGTCGGTAAGCGGCGCAAAGATCGTCCGGTGACTTTATTGCCGCTGCCTCAAGAGAGTCCTTGTCGCTTATTTCAAGTGAAAAGGGGGTTTTATCATGTTGGCCAAGCAATTCGGTCAGTTGCCGATAGGTGACGGTGTCACCTGCGAGATAAAGCACCTCATTTTCAATCACGGGGGAATGGAAAAAAATCATCGCCGTCAGCCTGCCGATATCCTCCGCGGTGGTGAGGGTGAGTGCATAGTTTGCGTCGCCCAAGGCATTCACTTTATGTCCTGGAAAATCGACCACGCCAAAACTTTGTTCAAACAGAAAGCTGGTGAACATGCCGGTCGAGACAATCACCCACTTAGTCATCTGTTGACCGCGTAACAGCTGTCGTACGGCCAATTGTTCATCCCAGACGAGCTGGCCACTGCCCATGCCAATACGGTCATAGTCGACGCCAAACTGCCAGGGGAAATAGCGTGCGGTACCTGCCAGCAAGACTGCACGCGTTATTTTGAGTTGTGTTCCCAGCCCGCCGACAAAGCCGCTACAGTTGACGACGGCATCGTAAGGGGCAAAAATCTGCGCCAGAGCCTCCGTCGTCAGGCTATTGAAATCTCCGGCAAGCGTGCCGACTCCCCAGTCCGTCAGTTTTTTCAGCCGGTTCGTTGGCGCCGGTTTGGCATTGCCGACCAGAGATGAGGCGCGTAATAAAACGGTCAGACGGATATCCGGGTTCGCTTTGCGCTGTTTAATGAAACCCTCGATCACCGCCATTCCCAACTCACCGGCGCCCAGGATCAGAATGTTGCGGCATTGACTCATCACGTTATTGTGCATACTTTTCCCCTTTTGTTGTCCTTAATCCTGAACGCTCAGAACAGGGATAACAATCAGGCACACTGTTGATACCGGGATGCGCAATGACCTTAGATGAAGAACAAGTAAAGACATTCTCGGCCATTTGCGAGGCGCTCAGTGACGAATCGGACACGCTAAAAAGAGAGATTCTGACGCATACCGGTAATCGCTGGTCGCTGGGGGTGATCTATATCCTGGGAACGCAGGGCACGCTCAGGCATGCCGAACTGGCTAAAGCTCTGCCCGGCGTCACGCAGCGAATGCTGACCAGAACCTTGCGTCAACTCGAGCGAGATGGCCTTATCGAGCGCTATGATCATCAGCTGAAAAAGCCCCATCCTCGTGTGGATTACAGCTTGACCGAGTTGGGAAAAGGAATGCTGCTTAACATGCTGCCGCTATGGCACTGGATTATTGAAAACCAAGCCGGTTTTCAGCACTCGCGCCAGGCTTATGCTAACGGAGAAAATCCCCGCTAACGGGGATGTTCGCTAGCGGGTTGGAGCATAGATTAATTTTACGCCTCTCGTACTGAGGTGTGGACGCTTAGCGGATAGCCAGCTTCGCGCAGTGCCGTGAGGGCATCCGGACGACTCTTTAGTTTTGCTGTGTAGCCTGGCTCCTGTTGTTTTCCAGCTTGGCCGGATGGGATTCGCCCCCCATAGGTGCCTGAAAACGCTTGAGACGGAGTGCGTTGCCGAGCACGAAGACGCTGGAGAGTGCCATCGCCGCAGCGGCGAAGATCGGTGAAAGCAAGGTGCCGTTTATCGGGTAAAGCATGCCCGCTGCAACCGGGATCAGCACCGCGTTGTAGGCAAAGGCCCAGAACAGGTTTTGCTTGATGTTGCGGATCGTTGCCTGGCTGAGCGCGATGGCATTTGCCACGCCACGCAGGTCCCCGGACATCAGCACCACGTCAGCCGCCTCGATCGCCACATCGGTGCCCGTCCCTATTGCCAGTCCAACATCGGCTTCGGCCAGTGCCGGGGCGTCGTTGATACCGTCCCCCACGAACGCGACCCGCGCACCCTGGCTACAGAACTGCTTCAGCGCCGCTACTTTACCGTCGGGCAATACCTCAGCCGCGACTTCATCGATGCCGAGCTGCCGGGCGATTGCCGACGCCGTTGCTGCATTATCACCGGTGATCATCGCGACCTTGAGCCCCAATGCGTGTAGCGCCTTGATCGCCTCTGGCGTGGTGTCCTTAATCGGGTCGGCAACGGCGATCACCGCGGCCAAACGACCGTCTATCGCGGCGTAAAGCGGGCTCTTGCCTTGCTCACCGAGACGCTGCGCGGTTGGCAGGAAGCTGGTCACATCAAGGCCGAGCTGCGTCATGAAGCGGTCGGCCCCAACGGAGACGGTTCGGCCGCTGACCTTGGCCGAGACGCCGAAGCCGGGCGTGGCATCGAAGGCTTCACTAGCAGCGATCTCGATGTCGCGCTGTTTTGCGGCGGCGACGATGGCTTCGGCGATGGGGTGCTCGGAGCGAGTTTCCACGGCGGCAACCAACGCCAGAACCTCGTCATAGTCGAAGCCCTCGGCGGGCACCAGATCGGTCAGCTCTGGGCGTCCTTTGGTCAGCGTACCGGTTTTGTCCAGCGCGATAACGCTGACATCTCGCAGTGCCTGCAAGGCTTCCCCTTTACGGAACAGCACCCCAAGCTCGGCGGCGCGACCGGTGCCGACCATTATCGAGGTCGGTGTCGCCAGCCCCATGGCGCACGGGCAGGCGATAATAAGCACGGCGACCGCATTCACCAGCGCGAAGGTCAGCGCCGGCGTTGGCCCGAACAGCAGCCAGATCAGGAAGGTCAGCGCCGCCGCCGCCATCACCGCCGGGACGAACCACAAAGTCACTTTATCAACCAAGGCCTGGATCGGCAGTTTCGACCCCTGGGCTTCCTCGACCAAACGGATAATCTGCGCGAGTACCGTATTTGCACCGACTTTGGTGACGCGGAAGCTGAATGCCCCGGTTTTGTTGATGGTACCGCCGACCACTTCGGCACCTATACCTTTCGACACTGGCACCGGTTCGCCGGTGATCATGCTTTCATCCACATAAGAGGCCCCCTCGACGACCTGGCCGTCCACCGGGATCTTCTCGCCAGGACGAACGAACACGACGTCACCGGTGGTCACCTGATCGAGCGGGATTTCCAGGGTTTCGCCGTTACGCTCGACGCGCGCCGTTTTGGCCTGCAGCCCAACCAACCGTTTTATCGCCTGAGAGGTTCGCCCCTTGGCGCGAGCCTCCAGCGTGCGTCCCAGCAGGATCAAGGTAACGATCACCGCGGCCGCTTCGAAATAGATGTTGGCGGTACCTTGCGGCAGCACTTCGGGAATGAAAGTGGCTACCACCGAATAACCATAAGCCGCCGCGGTACCGACGGAAACCAGCGAGTTCATGTCAGGGGTGCCACGCAGCAAAGCCGGAACGCCCTTGCGGAAGAAGCGCAGACCTGGCCCAAACAGCACCAGCGTGGTGAGCGCGAACTGCAGATAACCATTTCGCTGTTCACCCAGAACCCCCAATACCCAATGGTGCATTGCAGGGATCAGATGTGAACCCATCTCAAGGACGAAGACTGGCAAGGTGAGCAGGGCGGCAATCAGTAAAGAGCGACGCAGCCCACGCGCTTCGCTTTCGCGTCGTTCATTGTCCCGATCGCCCGCACTGGTCGTTGCTGCGGACAAACGGCGGGCCTTATAACCGGCTTGTTCTACGGCGGTTTCAAGCATGGCCGTGGTGACGATCCCGGTGCTATGACGCACCCGGGCACGTTCGGTCGCCAGGTTGACATTCGCTTCGATCACGCCCGGAATTTGCCTGAGCGCTTTCTCAACCCGACCGACACAGGATGCGCAAGTCATCTCTTCGATGCCGAGTTCGGTGGTCTCTTCACGAACGGCATAACCGGCGCTTTCGATGGCGCGAACGGCCGCCTGTGGATCGGCCTGGCTGCTGAAGGTGATATCGGCGCGTTCGGTGGCCAGATTGACCGCGGCCGTCTGGACGCCGGGAACCGCTTTAAGCGCACGTTCGACGCGCCCAACGCAGGAAGCACAGGTCATGCCTTCGACCGGCAGGCTAAGATGTGTGGCAGACGAAGTTGAATTGGAACCTTGTTGCACAGAGACGGAAGTCATTGAACTACCCCTTTGCTGTTTCGGATATCGAAAAGCTTAAAGCTTCCCTCTGTGGGAAGGTCAAGGTCTGTGAGGGATTTGTTTTACGAGGCTCGGGTTCGGCATTCTTTCTGGTATGGCGCGAAGAAAACAATGCAGCGACAAAAAGAAGGGAAAGCGGGGCGCGAACCGGTCGCGCCCCGTGGGGTTTACTCGGCGGAGGAGGTTTCCCCCTTGCCGGCCAGCAGGCTGAGGAAGTCGTACTTCTCCTTCAGCTCTTTCTCTGCGGCCTGATACAGCGCGCTGGCGACTTCCGGCTGCTGTGAGTTCAGGCGGCGGAAGCGCTGTTCTTTCAGCAACGTATCGGTCAGATTGCTGTTTGGTGGCCGGGAATCCAGCGCCAGCGCCGGTTTACCCTCATCGGCACGGCGTGGATCGAAGCGGTACAGCGGCCAGAATCCGGTCGCGGTCAACTGCTTCATCTGGTCGTGACTGAGTGCCAGATCGTAACCGTGTTCTTCACAGGGGCTATAGGCAATGATCAGTGACGGGCCCGGATAGGCTTCGGCTTCCTGAATGGCTTTCACCGTCTGATTAAGCTGCGCGCCCAGCGAGATTTGCGCCACGTAAACGTGGCCGTACATCATCATGCTGACGCCCAGATCCTTACGTGCCTTGCGCTTGCCGTGTTCGCCGAACTTGGTCACCGCGCCCAGCGGAGTGGCCTTGGACTGCTGGCCGCCGGTGTTGGAGTAACACTGAGTGTCCAACACCAGCACGTTGACGTTTTCGGTCAGACTGAGAACATGATCCAACCCGCCGAACCCGATATCGTAAGCCCAACCGTCGCCACCAATCAGCCAGATGGATTTATCCACCAGGTAATCGGCATCGGTCGCTAACTGACGTGCGTCGTGGCCTTCAATCTGCGCCAGCAGGCCGCGCAGTTCCTTAATCTGCTGGCGACGCGGCTCCGGTGCGATGTCGGTCATCTGCAGAGCTTTGACCAACTGGGCCGGTAGCTGCGGCGCCAGGGTGTTCAGCAAACGCAGTACGCGGCTGCGGTGCTGATCGACCGTCAAGCGGAAGCCCAGACCGAACTCCGCATTGTCCTCGAACAGCGAGTTGGCCCAGGCTGGACCGCGGCCTTCGGCATTGGTGGTATAAGGCGTAGTCGGCAGATTGCCGCCGTAAATGGACGAACAGCCGGTGGCGTTGGCAATTAGCAACCGATCGCCATAAAGCTGGGTCAGCAGCTTGATGTACGGCGTTTCGCCACAGCCGGAACAGGCGCCGGAGTATTCGAACAGCGGCGAAATCAACTGCGAGGTACGGATGTCGATCCGTTCGATCTGCGAGGGATCAATTTCCGGCAACTGCAGGAAGAAGTCGTAATGTGCTTTTTCTTCGGTCAGGTGCTCAAGGCGCGATGCCATGTTAATCGCCTTGATGTCTGGGTTCTGGCGATCTTTTGCCGGGCAGACTTCAACGCATAAATTACAGCCGGTACAGTCTTCCGGCGCGACTTGCAGCACGTATTTCTGGCCGCGCATGTCGCGCGCTTTCACATCCAGTGATTGCAGCGAGGCAGGGGCGTGTTCCATGGCCTGCGGCTGAACCACTTTGGCACGGATGGCGGAGTGCGGGCAGGCGGCAACGCAGTGGTTGCATTGGGTGCACAGATCCGGCTGCCAAATGGGGATGTCCTCGGCGATATTGCGTTTTTCCCACTGGGTGGTGCCTACCGGCCAGGTACCGTCCGGCGGGAAGGCTGACACCGGCAACGCATCTCCCAGTCCTGCCAGCATCGCGGCGGTGACGGTTTTGACAAAGTCAGGCGCCGCATCCGAGACAATCGGCGGTCGCATTGGGCTACTTTCGTTAACCGGCTGCAGGGGGATTTCAATCAGCGCGTCAAGCGTGGCGGCCAGCGCCTGCCAGTTGCGCTCAACAATATCCTGGCCTTTGTTGCTGTAGCTGCGTTCTATAGCATCCCGCAATTGCTGGAGTGCCACGTCGCCCGGCAGAATTTGGGTCAGATGGAAAAACGCCATCTGCATCACGGTGTTGATACGCGCACCGAGTCGGCATTCACGCGCCAGTTTCGCCGCGTTGATGATATAAAAACGCGCCTGACGTTGCTGCAATACGGCTTGCACTTCCTGCGGCAGCCGCGACCAGGCCTCTTCGGCACCATAGGGGGTATTGAGCAGGAAAATGCCGCCGGGTTTAAGGCGCTCCGCCATCTGGTAAGTATCGATAAACTGCAGTTGGTGGCAGCCGACAAAGTCGGCGCGACTGACCAGATAGGCCGAGTTGATGGGCTGTTTGCTGACGCGCAGGTGGGATACCGTCAGGCCTCCGGCCTTTTTCGAGTCATAAACGAAATAGCCCTGGGCATACATTGCCGTACTGTTGCCGATGATTTTGATGTTGTTCTTGGTGGCGGAAACGGAGCCGTCACTGCCAAGACCGTAGAACAACGCCTCCAGCGACGCGCGCTGCGGCAGGGTTTCTTCACTGAGCGGCAGGGAAAGACCGGTCACATCGTCGAAAATACCGACGGTAAAGCGCGGACGCGGGCGATCCAGAGCCAGTTCGTTAAACACGGCCAACGCGCAGTCAGGGCCAAACTCTTTCGAGGAGAGCCCATAACGGCCACCGATCACCATCGGCATATGGGCGCGTTCACCCCGGCTGAACGCTTCAGCCAATGCGGTCATCACGTCCAGATACAGGGGCTCCGCCAGCGCTCCGGGCTCTTTGGTGCGATCCAGTACGGCGATTTTCTTCGCGCTTTCCGGCAACACGCTGAGCAGGTGTTGCGCAGAAAACGGCCGAAACAGCCGCACTTTCAGCACGCCGACTTTTTCACCACGGGTCAGCAGGGCGTCGATTGCTTCTTCGCAGGTGCCGATGGCGGATCCCATCAGGATCACTACGCGTTCGGCCTGCGGATGGCCGTAATATTCGAAAGGCTGATACCCGCGGCCGGTGATCTCGGCAAACTTGTTCATCGCGTCGATCACATGCTGGCAGGTCGCGTTGTACCAGGGGTTGGTGGCTTCGCGCGATTGGAAATAGGTGTCCGGGTTGGCGGAGGTGCCCCGCACCACGGGATGATCCGGCGACAATGCGCGGCTGCGGTGCGCATCAATCGCGTCCTGAGGCAGCATCTGGCGCAGGGTATCGTCGCTCAGCGGCACGATTTTGTTGATTTCATGCGACGTGCGGAAACCATCAAAAAAGTGAATAAACGGCAGGCGACTGTTGAGACTGGCCGTTTGGGAAATCAGCGCAAAATCCTGCGCCTCCTGCACGTTACTGGCGCACAGCATGGCGCATCCTGTTTGGCGTACGGCCATCACGTCGGAATGGTCGCCAAAAATCGACAGCGCATGGGTAGCGATGGTGCGCGCAGCGACATGCAGCACAAACGGCGTCAGCTCACCGGCCAGTTTGTACAACGTCGGGATCATCAGCAGCAGGCCCTGCGATGAGGTAAACGAGGTCGACAGCGCACCGGTTTGCAATGCGCCGTGTACCGTGGCGATCGCACCGCCTTCCGACTGCATTTCCACCACTCGCGGCACGTCGCCCCAGATATTCTGACGGCCGTCGCCGGACCAGGCATCCGCCTGTTCCGCCATGGTCGAACTGGGGGTGATTGGGTAGATGGCAATCACTTCGCTGGCGCGATAGGCGACGGAAGCGACTGCATTATTACCATCTGTAGTAATCATCAACTTTACCTTTCATTGCTCAAAAAGCTGCGAAAGTCACCTCTCGCAGTAATTAACAAAGTCTAGCAGAGGGATATATTGGCCCTTTATCGCGTTTGTGTGGCGGATGATAAATCGACAAAAAACGCGACGAGGGGATATTTCACGACTTTTAATGGCCTTGAAGAAAAATTGTCATCGTTGTTTAACGACAATTTATTTCCGGCGCGTCATACTGGTGAACAGGTGAACTTACAGAAGAAAAAACGATGAGCGGATTTATGTATTTGACCATGGCGATAGTCGCGGAAGTGATCGCCACCACCATGCTGAAAGCCTCTGAGGGTTTCACTCGCTTGTGGCCGTCGCTGGTGGTGGTGGTCGGCTATGGCGTGGCTTTCTGGGGGCTGTCGATGGTGGTGAAAACCATGCCGCTGGGCATTGTTTACGCCATCTGGTCGGGCATGGGCATTGTTCTGGTGTCAATTGCCGCGGTATTTGTTTATCAACAAAAGCTGGATTGGCCAGCCGTACTGGGGATGGGATTAATTATTGCCGGCGTATTGGTGATTAATTTACTGTCGAAAACCGCAGCGCACTGATCCTTATTTAAACCGAATCAATCGCCAGCGCGACATTCAGTGGTGCTGGCGAAAAATCTTATTAATAAATAACAGAAAATAATAGATTACCCTCAGATTAAGATCTTCCCTTCAATGGCCAGAAATGCGCCATTTTGACACCGTCTTTTTGTGCCGCTCGGCATGCCTCAAATCGTCAGTCTCTCCTAAAATGCCGCTTTGCCCCTGCTGTGGCTGCCTCTTGCTCAGGTCGGGCGAGGGATACTCGATGTTTGCTCAGCGGACAGAGCGGAAAAATCCGGTAACCATAATAATTTCGTCGCTGTTCAAATAAACGGCAAATAATTGCAGGAACATATTTCCATTATTAATATATCAGGCTAGATTAAACAGGTTTGCATCAAAGATAACCTAACGTGTCCGCAATAAAGTGATGCGAGTTATCGGCAATGGCGATTTTACACAGCGTAGTTTCGGGTTCAGGAGTGGATTAATGACAATATTAAAAGGGTTGCTGGCCGGCACCGTACTGCTTTTGGCCGCCTGCAGCAGCAACAACGAAGAACCAGTCCAGCAGGCTAACAGCGCAAGAATCAATAGCTTACAGACCAGTGCGAACTGTGCCATCGTTGGCGGCGTCACTACCGTGACCCACAATTTAAACGGCGAGGCGATCAGAATGTGCCAGATGCCCAATGGCAAACAGTGCGAAGAATCGACGCTGGGCCGGGGAGCCTGCGCGAGCGCCGGCTAACGGAGAACAACACCAGGCCGCTGGGCAGCCTGGTGCACAGGGATCACTGCACCCAATCGCGCAGTGTATAAACCAGGGTATGGTCGCCGCCGCTCAGCGTTAATTGCTGAGCGCTGAGGGTGACTTTTGCCCCTTTGCCCAGCACGTCGCCGATCACCCGATCCCACTGATTGAGTTGCGGGTCGGCGCACAGCATGCGTGTTGAGGCCAGACCTTTTACCGTCAGCACGCCGTCCTGCAATTGGCCACTGCCGAAGAAACGGTTACACATGGCACCGGAAACGTGCAGGGTCTCACCGAACTCTATATTGGATCCGTTGCCGCGGCCCGGCTTTACCGCTACACCGTCGACGCTTTGCAAAATAAAGTTATGATGCAACAGGTCGCTTTCCGTCACCTTCTTCCCGTTTTGACTCATTTCACACCCGGCTAACAGCAGCGGTATTAACGCCGCCAACATGAACTTTTTCATCGGCCCTCCTTGGGACAAATCAGGCATTGAGCTGATTAGGGCAGGGCTCACCGCGATCCAGTTGGTTGACGTTCTGCAACGTGGTTTCCGAGATGCTGGTCAGCGCCTCTTCGGTCAGGAAGGCCTGATGACCGGTGAACAGCACGTTGTGGCAGGCGGACAGGCGACGGAAGATATCGTCCTGGATCACGTCATTGGATTTATCTTCGAAGAACAGGTCGCGTTCATTCTCATACACGTCCATCCCCAGGGCGCCGATTTTCTGTTGTTTCAGGGCATCAATCGCTGCCGATGAATCAATCAAACCGCCGCGGCTGGTGTTGATGATCATTACGCCGTCTTTCATCGCCGCAAAAGCGTCGGTGTTCAACAGGTGGTGGTTTTCCGGCGTCAGCGGGCAGTGCAGGGTAATAACGTCAGACTGCGCGTACAGCGTTTTCAGATCGACATATTCCGCGCCCAGCTCCAATGCTTGTTCGCTTGGGTACGGGTCATAGGCCAGAATCTTCATGCCGAAGCCTTTCAGGATGCGCATGGTGGCTACGCCGATCTTACCGGTGCCAATCACCCCGGCGGTGCGGTTATGCATATTGAAACCGATCAAACCCTCAAGCGAGAAATTGGCGTCGCGGGTGCGTTGATAGGCTCGGTGAATACGACGATTGAGGCACATCATCATGCCCACGGCGTGTTCAGCGACCGCTTCCGGCGAGTAGGCCGGTACGCGTACTACCTTGATGCCCAGTTCTTTAGCGGCGTCCAGATCGACATTATTGAAGCCGGCGCAGCGCAGCGCCAAAATTTCGACCCCCAACGCCGCCAGTTCTTCCAGCACTTCACGGCTGCCGTCGTCGTTGACGAAGATGCAGATGGCTTTGCAGCCGGCGGCGTTTTTGGCAGTTTTTTTACTGAGCAGGAAGTCGAAGAACTCCAGCTCGTAACCAAACTGCTGATTCACCAGTTCGAGATATTTACGGTCATACTGTTTGGTGCTGTATATCGCCAATTTCATCGTGGTTTCTCCCGCGTGATTTTGTGATCAATTTAACAGATTTTAGTAAATTCTACAATTGGTTAGCCCGTTTGGCTCGCGTTGAACGGCGGCAATTGGCGTTTATTGATTAAGGGTAGCTGGCAACGTTGAAACAGGCTGAATATTCGGCACGGAGTTGCTGAAAAGCGAAGCGCGAGAGATGAGAGATAGGTTGGGTTCCAGGCAAAAAAATCCCCACGGGGGTGTGGGGAATGGCTTCTCTAGTATAGTTAGCTAGCAGCTGACTTTTGTTAGAATGCTTGCAAGACTATTAATTATCAAAGGTAACGACAATAACAAAAGTCCGAAACAGTTCGCATTCATGTGATGAATATGTAACTAAAATTTACAGTATCCCTATCAACGGCTGCAAAAGCGCCGAAACGGGGCATCTTCGTCGGCGTTGGCTTCACCCTATGTCAAATTCATGCCATCATTATTGCCAATTCAGGCATAGACTTACTTAAAACGGCCTCTGGCCAGGGTAAGCAGCCTAACTCAGGAATGAAGCAATCATTTAATGACTAAGCGATTGAAAGTATTCATAGGGATTGTGGTCAGTACGGTGATCTTGCTGCTGGTGCTGTGGCAAACTCTGCCGCGCTGGTTGCCGCGTGTGCTCTCTCATTGGCTGCCACAGGGGAGTCAGTTGGTTTTGCAAGGCAAGCCACAATGGCGAGAAGGGGCGTTGCGCTTGGACGGCGCGCGTTTTCTGGCGCAGGATTGTTTGCTTGCCGACGTCGGGCCGACCCGATTGGCCTATCGGCAAGGGCGCTGGCAGTTGCTCAGCGACAAGCTGAATATCGATACCGCCTGCTTATCAAAATTGCCCGCCGGTGACGCCAACAGTGCGCCACTGGCGCTGGATCAATTACAAAAACAATTGCCGCTGCTGGACGTTAACATCCAAAATTTCTCGCTGGTGCCGTGGCAGTACTACGCCGGACAATTACAAATACATGCTTCCGCGGAAGGTCAGCGTTTGCAATATCAGGGGCCGAATATTCACCTCGAAGCCCAGTTGGATCCACAGCAGCAATTAACGCTGAACAGCCTGACGCTCACTGCGCCCAACAGCCCGCAGCCACTGCATCTGAGCGGCAAGATAGCCATTCCGCTCGATCTGGACAGCATCCCGGCACAAGGGGCGTTGCAGGGTGAAATACAGACCGGTTACCTGGAAAAACCCTTATTGTTGGATATGCGCTGGCAACAACAGCAAGGGGTGCTGACGCTGACGGAAAAAGGTGAAGACAAGCCGCTGGCGACGCTGCCCTGGGAAATCAACCCGCAGCAGGTCAGCATCAGCCAGGGCGAATGGCGTTGGCCCTATAGCCAGCAACCGCTCAACGGCGGGGTAAGCATTGCGCTCCACGACTGGAGCAAGGGCTTTGATGAGACGCAGATCAGCGCCCGGTTGAATGTCATCACCGACGGCCACAATGGTAAAGGTAATGCGGTACTGACGCTGGGGCCGGGTAAGGTCGGGCTGACCGACAGCGATCTGCGTTTCCAACTGACCGGCCAGGCCAATCTGGCTGATTTTTCTATGACCGCCTCCCTTCCCGGTATCGTCAGCGGCACCATTCTTAACCCGACGCTGGTTCTGCAGTCAGGTTCACTGCTGCGCCTGTGGGGCAATGTCTCACCGGAAATGAAGCTCGAAGAAGCGCGTTTGCCGTTGGCCGGGGTGAAGGTCACCGCCGCAGGCATTACCGGTCGGTTGCAGGCCATAATCAACGCCAGCGACAGCTACTGGGGCCGTTTTAAGCTGCATCTGGATGGCAAAGCGCAAGATTTTTGGCCGGATCACGGCAACTGGCAATGGCGCTACTGGGGCAAGGGGCAATTGCCGCCACTGCAGGCCGCCTGGGACGTAGCGGGCAGCGGCAGCTGGCAGGACAGCACGCTGATCCTCGATCGCCTCTCCACCGGGTTTGATCAATTAAAATACAGCATGGTGACGGTGGATGCGCCGCGTCTCAGCCTCAGCCAGCCGTTGCGTTGGCAACGGGACGAGAAAACCCCAGCGTTCAATGGCGAACTGCAACTGGTTTCGGGCAAGGTCAGCTTTACCAACGGTGGTTACCTGCCGGCACCGGTGTTGGCGCTTCAGATGAAGGGCACAACGCCGGATAATTTCCAGCTGCAGGGCAAGTTGCAGGCGGAACAGATAGGGCCGATAGCGTTACGTGGTCGTTGGGACGGCGAGCGCTTGCGCGGAGAGGGCTGGTGGCCGAAACAGTCGTTGAAAGTGTTCCAACCGCTGATCTCGCCGGATCTCAATATCAAACTGCGCGACGGTGAATTCTATGCGCAATCGGCGTTCTCTGCCGCCAGGGTGCAGGGCTTCGAGGCCGGTGGCCACTGGGTGGTGAAAAATGGCGGCATGTGGCTGAAAGACGGTGAGATGAGCGGCCTGGATTTTGTCATGTCTTACCGTCTGAAAAATCATGTGTGGCAGTTGGGCGCCAGGCAGCCAGTGACGCTGCGCATCAAGTCTTTCCGCAACCTGTTTGAAATGCAGAATATCACCGCCGATCTTCAGGGCGCCTATCCCTACAGCGAACCGGCGCCGTTGACGCTGAGCAACGTGGGTATGGACGCTTTGAACGGGCACATCAGCCTGTCCGCGCTGCGCATGCCGCAGCATGACGCCGCCGTATTGAAGCTGGATAAGGTGGATCTCAGCGCCTTGTTTACCGCGTTGAAACCAAAACAGTTTGCCATGTCAGGGCGGGTCGACGGCGAATTGCCGTTGTTCCTGAATCATCCTAAATGGCTGGTCCGCAACGGTTGGATTGCCAACGCCGGTATGTTGACACTGCGCCTGGACAAGGACATGGCCGATGCCATCGGCAGTAATAATATGGCGACCGGCGCCGCGATAGATTGGCTGCGCTATATGGAAATTAACCGCTCCAAGGCCAGAGTCGATCTCGACAACCTCGGTGAACTGACGCTGAAGGCGCGAATTGACGGGGTTAATCCGCAAAAAAGCGCTAAACGAGAGGTTATCCTGAACTATAGCCATCAGGAAAACGTGTTTCAGCTTTGGCGCAGCCTGCGCTTTGGCGACAATTTACAGGAGTGGCTGGAACAGGCCCTCACCAAACCTGGGGAACAACCATGAAAATCATCAGCGGGCCATTGCTGGCCGCCGTGCTCGGCACCTCAATGCTGAGCGGCTGCGTGCCACGCATCGAGGTCGCCACGCCTAAAGATCCGATCACCATCAATATGAACGTCAAGATCGAACATGAAATTCACATCAAAGTGGATAAAGACGTCGAGAATCTGCTGAAAGACAAAAGCGGTTTGTTCTAGGAGCCAACATGAAAAAACGTTATTTAGGCATGATTGGCGCCGCCTGGCTGTTCAGCAGCATGGCAATGGCGTTGACGCTGGATGAGGCCAAGCAACAGGGGCGCGTCGGTGAAACGCTCAACGGCTATATTGCGCCGGTGAAGCAGGACGCCGAAACGCTGTCGCTGGTGAGAAATATCAATGCCGGGCGCACCGAGAAATACCAACAGGTGGCGGATAGCAATCATATCGCCATCGACGATGTGGCTCGCATGGCCGGGCAAAAACTGGTCGCGCGTGCCCCTGCGGGGGAATACGTACGCGGCATCAATGGCCAATGGTTGAAGAAATAAAAAAAGCGCGCCCTGGGGCGCGCAATAGCGATATAACATTGGATTTTTATGAGGGTAGAGCGGGTTTGACAGGATTTGGCTTGTTCTGTTGAAGCATTGCAGGGGCATCACACCCCTGCACCGGCATCAGGCAGCAACAACCTGTGCCAGCGTGGCTTTGGCATCGGCCTGCGCTTTGGTGGCAACGTCAGGGCCGTAGGCGATACCTTCAGCGAACACAAATTCGACGTCAGTGATACCGATAAAGCCCAGGAACAGACGCAGGTAAGGTTCAACCAGGTCAGTCGGGGTGCCTTTATGGATGCCGCCGCGGCTGGTCAGAATGATGGCACGTTTACCTTTCACCAGGCCTTCCGGACCGTTTTCGGTGTAGCGGAAAGTGACGCCGGCACGGGCAATCAGGTCGAAATAGTTCTTCAACTGGGTCGGAATGTTGAAGTTGTACATCGGGGCCGCCATAACGATGGTGTCATTGGCTTGCAGTTCGGCGATCAGCTCGTCGGACAACGCCAGAGCTTCGGTTTGACGCGGGGTCAGCGGCGTGTCGGAAGGGCGCAGGGCGCCAACCAGTTCACCGTCCAACACCGGGATCGGCTGTGCAGCCAGGTCACGCACGGTGATGGTGTCGTTGCCATGAGCCTTTGCCCACTGCTCAACGAAGAAATCTGCCAGTTGGTTAGACTGCGAGTAGCCCGCCAGGATGCTTGATTTAAGAACCAATACTTTGCTCATCGGTAATTCCTTACGTTATGACAGTGACATCAGGACAACGCGTCCTTTGCATGCAGTACACTCTATTCACATTTTTTCAGCAGTGATAGCGCAATATTTCGAGACCTTTGTTCGATTTTATTGAATAAGCTGCCGCGACATAAGCGGCGGGATTATGGGGAAAAAGGGGCTTATGTTATTCTGCGCACTTAAAGCTGAAAACTCGCTAACCCATTACCAAACCGTTGCTAAAGCTTGATACAGCAGCGATGAAACAAGGAATACCGAACGTGAAATCTCCGCTCGCGGCATTGTCTGCCCAACTGGGCGAGCTGATGCTCCGTGACCAACAACGTCTGCAACGTCGGCTGCAGGGCGCACGAAAAATCAAAAATCCCGATGCTCAGCTGGCGGTCGCCGCCGAGCTGGAAAGTGACATAACTGCAGCGTTGCAAAAAGTGCAGTCGCGCGCCGCGTCCTGTCCGAAAGTCACCTATCCGGAAAACCTGCCGGTCAGTCAGAAAAAACAGGATATTTTGCAGGCCATTCGCGACCATCAGGTGGTGATTGTCGCCGGTGAAACCGGCTCGGGGAAAACCACCCAGTTGCCGAAGATCTGCCTGGAGCTGGGGCGTGGGGTAAAAGGGCTGATCGGCCATACCCAACCTCGACGCCTGGCGGCGCGTACCGTAGCCAACCGCATTGCCGACGAGCTGGAAACGCCGCTGGGCGGCAGCGTGGGTTATAAGGTGCGTTTTAACGATCAGGTCGGGGAAAATACCCTGGTCAAGCTGATGACTGACGGGATCCTGCTGGCGGAAATCCAGCAGGACCGGCTGCTGATGCAGTATGACACGCTGATTATCGATGAGGCGCACGAACGCAGCCTGAACATTGACTTTATCCTGGGTTACCTGCGAGAACTGCTGCCAAAGCGTCCGGATCTCAAAGTCATCATCACCTCGGCGACTATCGATCCGCAGCGTTTTTCGCGCCATTTCAATAACGCGCCGATTATCGAAGTCTCCGGCCGTACTTATCCGGTCGAGGTGCGTTATCGCCCGGTAGTGGACGACGCCGACGACACCGACCGCGATCAGCTGCAGGCGATTTTCGATGCGGTGGATGAGCTGGGACGCGAAGGCCCGGGGGATATTCTGATCTTTATGAGCGGTGAGCGCGAAATTCGCGACACCGCCGACGCGCTGAACCGCCTTAATTTGCCGCATACCGAGGTCCTGCCGCTGTATGCCCGGTTGTCGAACAGCGAACAGAACCGGGTGTTCCAGTCGCATCACGGGCGGCGCATCGTGCTGGCGACCAACGTGGCGGAAACCTCACTGACCGTACCCGGCATCAAGTACGTGATTGATCCCGGTACCGCGCGTATCAGCCGTTACAGTTTCCGTACCAAGGTGCAACGCCTGCCGATCGAGCCGGTGTCACAGGCCTCCGCCAACCAGCGTAAGGGCCGCTGCGGGCGCGTCTCCGACGGTATTTGCATTCGTCTGTATTCGGAACAGGACTTCCTGTCGCGTCCGGAGTTTACCGATCCGGAGATCCTGCGCACCAACCTGGCGTCGGTTATTTTGCAGATGACTTCGCTCGGGTTAGGGGATATCGCCGCTTTCCCGTTCGTAGAGGCGCCGGACAAGCGCAATATTCTTGATGGCGTGCGCCTGCTCGAAGAGCTGGGCGCGATTAAAACGGCGGAAAATGGCCACTACCAGCTCACGCCTCAGGGGCGTCAATTGGCGCAGTTGCCGATCGACCCACGGTTAGCGCGCATGGTGTTGGAAGCGCAGAAAAGCGGCAGCGTGCGTGAAGTGATGATCATCACCGCTGCGCTGTCGATACAGGATCCGCGCGAACGGCCAATGGACAAGCAGCAGGCATCGGACGAGAAACACCGTCGCTTTGCCGACAAAGATTCGGATTTCCTGGCTTACGTCAACCTGTGGGACTGGCTGAAAGAGCAGCAGAAAGAGCACTCCTCCAGTCAGTTCCGTCGGCTGTGCCGCAATGATTTCCTTAACTATTTGCGGGTGCGTGAATGGCAGGATATTTACACCCAGCTGCGTCAGGTGGTGAAAGAGCTGGGGCTGCCGGTCAACAGCGAGCCTTCCGATTACCGCAGCGTACACACCGCGCTATTGACCGGTTTGCTGTCGCACATCGGCCAGAAAGATGCAGATAAGCAAGAGTACACGGGCGCCCGCAACGCAAGATTCTCTATTTTCCCAGGTTCAGGTCTGTTCAAGAAGCCGCCGAAATGGACCATGGTGGCCGAACTGGTGGAAACCAGCCGCCTGTGGGGACGTATTGCCGCACGTATCGAACCGGAGTGGATTGAGCCGTTAGCCCAGCACCTGGTGAAGCACAGCTACGGCGAACCCCATTGGTCCAAATCCCAGGGGGCGGTGATGGCCACCGAAAAAGTGACGCTGTTCGGGTTGCCCATCGTCGCTGCGCGACAGGTTAATTACAGCACTATCGACCCGCTGCTGTGCCGGGAACTGTTTATCCGCCATGCGCTGGTGGAAGGCGACTGGCAGACGCGACATGCGTTCTTCAGTGCCAATCTGAAGCTGCGTGCGGAAGTGGAAGAACTCGAGCATAAGTCGCGCCGCCGTGACATTTTGGTCGATGACGAAACCCTGTTCAGTTTCTACGATCAGCGCATCCCGAGCGAGGTCATCTCCGGGCGTCATTTTGACAACTGGTGGAAAAACGCCGCTAAACAGAACGCGGACCTGCTCAGCTTTGAAAAAGAGATGCTGATCAAGGACGGTGCCAACAAGGTCAGCGCGCTGGACTATCCGAATACCTGGCATCAGGGCAACCTCAAGCTGCGCCTGACCTACCAGTTTGAGCCAGGTACCGACGCCGACGGCGTGACGGTGCATATTCCTCTGCCGATCCTTAATCAGGTTGAGGATCGGGGTTTTGAGTGGCAGATCCCGGGTATTCGCCGTGAGTTGGTGATCGCCCTGATCAAGTCGCTGCCCAAACCGGTTCGTCGCAACTTTGTTCCGGCACCGAACTATGCCGAGGCTTTTCTGGGGCGGGTCACCGCGCTGGAATTGCCGCTGCTGGATGCGCTGGAGCGCGAGCTGCGTCGTATGACTGGCGTGACGGTGTCACGAGATGACTGGCAGTGGGAACAGGTGCCCGATCACCTTAAAATGACTTTCCGGGTGGTGGGGGAAAAACACAAAACCCTACTCGAGGGAAAAAACCTGACCGCGCTGAAGCTGCAACTGAAAGACAAGGTGCAGGAAACCCTGTCCGCGGTGGCGGACGACGGGCTGGAGCAAAGCAATTTGCATATCTGGAGCTTCGGCAAACTGCCGGAGTTTTATGAGCAGAGACGCGGTGGCTATTCGATGAAGGCATATCCGGCGCTGGTGGATGAAAAAGACAGCGTGGCGATCCGTTTGTTCGACAGCGAGCAGGAACAGCAACAGGCGATGTGGCAGGGAACGCGCCGCTTGCTGTTGCTGAACATTCCATCACCCATCAAGTATCTGCATGAAAAACTGCCTAACAAAGCCAAGCTGGGGTTGTACTTTAACCCTTATGGCAGAGTGCTGGACTTGATCGATGACTGCATCTCGTGCGGTATCGATAAGCTGATTGCCGAGTACGGCGGACCGGTGTGGCAGGAAGAGGATTTTGCCCGCCTGCAGGAAAGGGTGCGCGCCGAGCTAAACGAAACGGTGGTAGGCGTAGCCAAACAGGTCGAACAGATCCTGACGGCGGTGTTCAACATCAATAAACGGCTGAAAGGCCGGGTGGACATCTCCCTGGCGCTGGCGCTGTCGGATATCAAAACCCAGCTCGGCGGCCTGGTTTATCGCGGTTTTGTCACCAACAACGGCTGGAAGCGCCTGTCGGATACGTTGCGCTATCTGCAGGCGATTGAGCGCCGTCTGGAGAAGCTGGCGACCGACCCGCATCGTGACCGTGCGCAGATGCTGCGGGTGGAGCAGGTGCAACAGGCCTGGCAACAGTGGCTGAACAAACTGCCGCCGAAGCGACAGCAGGATGAAGAGGTGAAAGAGGTGCGTTGGATGATCGAAGAACTGCGCGTCAGCCTGTTCGCTCAACAACTTGGCACGCCTTACCCGATCTCGGACAAGCGCATCTTGCAGACTATCGAGCAGCTTTCGGGCTAGGCAACGCGAACAGGCCGCCTGCGCAGACCAGACACAACAGGCTGCACGCCAGCAGCGTTGCGGGCAGATTTTGCCCGACGGCGGCCACAGAAAGCCCGGCGCCAATCAGCAGGTAGTAGAGCAGGCCAAAAATCGCGCCGGCGGTGCCCAGTCGCTGCCGGTAGCGGTTCAGGGCCTGACTCAATACGTTGGGGATCGCCAGGCCGAAGGCCAGGGTGATCAGCATACAGGGCAGCAACATCATTATGCTGTGCTGCCAGTAACCTAATGCCAGCGCCGAACCGCACGCCAGTAGGCTACCCAGCAGGATTTGACGCTCTGCGCCGATATTCCTGGCCAACAGGTGGCGATTCACTAACGCGCCAAGCAGGCTGCCCAGCGCCAGGGCAACGCCAGAGTAGCCAAACTGTCGGCTGCTCAGTCCCAGCCGTTCGAACATGAACGGCGCCAGGCTGAAGTAGCTGAACACCATGATATTAAAACCTGCCACCAATAAGGCGCTACACCAGATATGCCGGTCGCGCAGGATAATCCAGCCACTGCTTGCCATAGAAGCTGGTATTGCGCAGCCCGGCGGCTGCGTTTCCGGCAGAGCGTACCAGCACCAAACCAGCAGGGCCAATGCCAGCATCCCCTGGCCAATGAATATCGCCATACTGCCGCCCCAACTGACTAATATTCCCCCCGCCAACATCCCCAGCACCGGACTGATCGACAGGGCAATGCCGAGGGTGGCGAACACTTTCCCCAGAGCATGCCCTTGATACACGTCACGCAGCATGGTTTGCGTGACGATAGAGCCGACCGCCGCACCGAAGGCGATGGTGGCGCGAGCGGCCAACAGCAGCGTGAAATGCGAGCTCAGTAACGCCACAGCCGCGCCGCCCAGATAGAGTACCAGCCCTGCCAACATAGTCACTCTGCGACCAAGCCGATCGCACATTCCCCCCCAGAAAGCGACGCCGAAGGCAAAAGCGAAGAAATAGATCGACAGCGTCTGGCTGGCCTGGGCGGCATTGACGTTGAAATCGGCGCGGATCGCGGTGAGCGCTGGGCTATAGAGGGTTTCTAGCACCTGCGGCGCCATTATGCTGGCGACCATCAATGGCAGAGGAAGGCGCGACATGGGAATTGACCTTTAACAATGAATAATCGCGCCAGTATAGGGAAAGCCAAAATGTTCAATTACAATCATCAGGACAAAAAATAACGAGAAAAGGACAACTCATGGCCTTGATAGCCCAACGGGATGTGTTCGAACCGGATAGCTGGCCTGCACCGGTGCTGGGGATTGCCGCCGAGCTGGCCAATCATGACTCTAAAGAGCACTGTCATCGGCGTGCTCAGTTGCTCTATTCGTCCCGTGGATGCATGACGGTGACGCTCAGCGATCGTTGGCTGATTTTACCGCCCACGCGCTGTTTGTGGATCCCTGGCGGGATCAGGCATCGGGTGCAGTTGCACGGCCAGGTGGCCTATCGCTCAATCTATCTGGAGCCTGAATTGGCCCCTGCCAGGCTGCAAGAGTGCGCGGTATTGGCAGTCAATCCCTTGCTGGCAGCGGTAATTGAACGTGTCGCTTATTGGCCGTTTAATCAGGCTATCGAGTGTCGGGCGGCGCGCGATTTGGTTCCGGTGCTGCTCAACGAACTGTATGCGGCACGGCTAGAGAGTACCGGACTGCTACTGCCCAGGGATGTTCGTTTGGCTCGCTGGCTGGAGAACCTTGACAGGAGGGACGAACTGCCGGGGTTGAGCGTACTGGCACAGGAATTGAATTTGCACGCCAAAACGCTGACGCGCATTTTTCAGCGCGAGAGCGGGTTGAGCTATCAGCAGTGGAGCCAACAATGGCGGCTGATGCGGGCGATTGAACTGCTGGCGGAAATGCCCAGGGTCAGCACCGTGGCACAGCGTTTGGGTTTTTCCAGCGACAGCGCTTTTATCGCGTTCTTCCGACAGTTCACCGGCACCACGCCCAAGGGTTTTATGGCAGGAAACGTCGTAAGCGAAACCGGCGCAGCAGCCCACGCCGGCTCATAACCGTTTATTTCCCGGCGGCCAGTGCGTCCAGCGCATCGCGGATACCGGTCACCGCCAATGCGCGGTTATCGGCGCGGTAACGATCTTTGGCTGCCGGTGCGGAGCTTTGAATGGCGATGAGCTTCCAGCCGGCGGCGGTTTTCAGCAATAACGGCGAGCCGCTGTCACCGGGCAGGGTATCGCATTGATGCGACAGCACGCCTTGTTGCGCCCAACCCGTCACTTTACAGTTTTGGTGGCTGTAGAGATCGTCGAGGTGATCTCCCGGATACCCGGCCTGGGTAATCAGCCGTTTGGCCTGTTTCAGCGCCTGAGTCAGAGCCTTGCTGTCGCCTTGCCACAGCGGCAGCGGCTTAATCGGCAGAGGCTTTTTATCTTTCAGGCGGATCAGGGCAAAGTCATACGCCGCGGCTGCGGGCGGTACGATCCAGCCGTCGCCGTCGGCCTTGAGCTTTTTGCCCAGCTTGCGGTCAACCAGCGTCTCGATATTATCGGTCTGGTATTGCCAACTTTTGTTGCCGGCCACAAAACGCAGTGCGATCGCCTTGTCCAATTGGCCCGGTGGTGCCAACACGCAGTGACCGGCGGTGAGAGCCAGATGAGGAGAGATCAGCGTGGCGGTGCACAAATTACCGCTGGCGGTTTCTACCTGGCCAATCGCCTGCCACGGCCAGCCGTCGGTTTCGGTGACCTTGATACGTTCATCTTTGCCAAAAAACAGGCGTGTTTGCTCAGCGAGCGAGGCATCGGAAGGGCTGTCGGCCCTTGCAGAGAGGGAGAGTGCGAGCGGGAATGAGCACAGCAACAGCAAAAGGGTTATGCGCATAGGTTTCTTGCCTGGAAATGACGGGTCATCCATAAACACACTGAATGGTAACTATAGACTGATTTAGTCGCAGTGTGGATGGGCAGTGATTGATTTTTCAATAATTTCTTATCCCGAGGGGCTGAGCGGCTACAGATAAAAAAAGGCGGCAATGAGCCCGCAAAGGATCAGGCTGGCCAAAATGATTTCAAATAGGTAGCGACGCAGCATGATGAGAACCCCCGATGAAAAAACACCCGGCGAACCGGGTGTTGGACAACTCAAGCCTGGACTGGTGAGGGGAGCCTCACTTCAGATTGCGGTTATGCCGCTGGCGTGCTGGTGGCTTTTTTATGGCTGGCTTTTTTGTGGTGTTTCTTGGCGGCCTGGGCCTTCTGGGCCGGGGCTTTTTTGCCGGTGGCTTTGTGGTGCTTTTTCGCCGCCTGCGCTTTTTGTACTGGCGCTTTCTTCGCGTGGTGTTTTTTCACGTGAGTGGTTTTAGCCGGTGCTGCGGTGGTAGTGGTGGCCGTCGCCGCAGGAGCTGCCGTTGTGGTGGCAGCGTCAGCAGCGAAGGCAACAGAAGACAGACCCATTGCAGCGGCAACAACCAGAGCTAATACTTTTTTCATTGTAGATTCCTCAAATGACTCATCATGTATCGAGCCCACTGCGGGGCCGGTGTAAAGATAGTAGGCAAACGCCAGAATGCTTTCCGTGAGTGATTGGTTTCGGCGTGTAACCTAATGTACGAACCCACAGAAAAGGGAGATGAAAGCGCCGGCGAGCGATAATCGTGGTTAGAGCGGATGCCCAATAGGCACTGAATTTTGCCATTTTAGTTACAACATACATATGGAGAGTTACCGACCCACTCTCTGCGGCCAAGGCGTCGTAGGAAGGGGAAGTGCGCTATGGAATCATGCTGGCAAAGCAGGGGAAAATGCCCAGGCACGGGACATCGTGCCTGGGGAAAGGATTACAGGTAGCGGTTTTCCAAATGCTTGCGGAAATACGCCGGGTTAAGCGTTTCGCCGGTCGCGTTAGCGATCAGCGTATCGGTAGGGAAGCGGCTGCCGTGACGCCAGATATTCTGCTTCAGCCAGTGGAACAGCGGATTCAGGTTACCTTCGGCAATGTCGCTGCTCAACGATGGCATTGCTTCACGTGCGCTGTGGAACAGCTGCGCGGCATACATGGCGCCCAAAGTGTAAGTCGGGAAGTAACCGAAGGCACCGTCAGTCCAGTGAATATCCTGCATGCAGCCATTACGGTAGTTGCCGACGGTATCCAGGCCGAGGTAACCCTTCATTTTCTCATTCCACAGGGCCGGAATGTCTTCCACCTCGATCTCGCCTTCGACCAGGGCTTTCTCGATCTCATAACGCAGGATCACGTGCGCCGGGTAGCTCACTTCGTCAGCATCTACGCGGATCAGACCGGGTTTTACACGCTGATTCAGACGGATAAAGTTAGCTTCTTCCAGCGCTGGCTGCTCGCCGAATTGGTGAGTCACCAACGGGCGCAGGATCTTCAGGAAGTCGCTGCCGCGCGCCAACTGCATTTCAAACAGCAGGCTTTGAGATTCGTGGATGGCCGTTGAGCGCGCCTGAGCTACAGGTTGGCCCAGCCAGTCACGCGGCAGGTTTTGCTCGTAGCGGGCATGACCGGTCTCATGCACGATACCGAGCAGAGCGGTCAGGAATTCCTTGTCGTTATAACGCGTGGTGATACGGACATCTTCAGGCACGCCACCGCAGAACGGGTGCGCGCTGACATCCACGCGTCCGCCATCGAAATTAAAACCGAGCAGTTTCATTACGCTCAAACTCAGTTGACGCTGGGTCTCCACATTGAACGGCCCCTGTGGGATCAGGCAAGGTTCCTGAGCCTGTTTGGTCACCACTTTCTGTAGCAGGTCAGGCAACCAGGTTTTCAGATCGCCAAAAATACGGTCGATATCGCTGCTGCGCATGCCTGGCTCATACAGATTCAGCAGAGCATCGTAGCGGCTGGTGCCTGCCGCTTCGGCACGGATCTGCGCTTCCTGTCGGCTGAGTTTGACCACTTCACGCAGGTTCTCCGCGAAACCTTCCCAGTCGTTGGCAGGACGCTGAGCGCGCCAGGCATGTTCACAACGCGCACCGGCCAGCGACTTGGCTTCGACCAGCGACTCCGGCACCAGCACTGCATTGTCATATTGGCGGCGCATTTCCAGCAGGTTGGCGCGATCCATGTCATCCAGGGTTTCCTGCTGTGCACGTTCAAACAGACGGCCGGTTTTTTCTGCCGTCAAAATTTGGTGTTGCAGTACGCTCAGTTCAGCCAGCGCTTCCGAACGTGCCTTGCTGCCGCCCGGCGGCATCATGGTTTGCATGTCCCAGCCGGCAATGGCGGAAAGGTGACCGAAGCGCGACAGGCGGGTGAACAGGGCGCGCAACTCGTCGTATGAGGATGGGGTATGTGCAGATGTCATCGTTTAGCTCCATATTATTGTCATCCGGCTTACTCTTACGCGTGTTTATGCCGCGCGTAAACTGGGTTACACCGGGTCTGCTTTTAAATCGAAAGTGGGCTTTACTGGCCAGCAAAAACGGAAGCTGGCACCGCCGAGCGAACTGGCGTCTACGTAAACCTGGCCCTGGTAGGCTACGGCAATGGAATGCACAATGGCCAGGCCCAGGCCGCAACCGCCGGTGGCGCGATCGCGGCTCGGATCGAGGCGGACAAAGGGTTCGAATACCCGTTCACGCTCTTCCGGAGGAATGCCCGGGCCATCGTCTTCTACCTGTAAGCAGGCCTGGTCGCCGTCAAACCACAGGCCGATACGCAGGCGCTGTTCTGAGTAACGCAATGCGTTGTTTACCAGGTTATCCAGCACCCGTTCCATCAGCCGCAAGTCGACGCCGCCAAAATCGCCGACGTGGGGGATATCCAGTTGAATTTCTCTTTCCGGGTGGATCAGGCGCAGGTCATCCGCCTTGTCTTCCAGCCATTTGGGCAAGTCGAGCGGCTCTATATTGAGCGCCACCTGGGGACGATCCAACCGTGCGTAGGTAAGCAGTTCATCGATAAGCGACTCCAGCTGGCCGATGTCACGATTCAATGCCTGCTGCTCGCTGTCGGACAGATTATCGCTCATCGCCAGCCGATAACGCAGCCGTACCAGCGGCGTGCGCAGCTCGTGGGCGATGCCGTCGATGAGCTGCTTCTTGCTGGCGATCAGCGTATTGACGTTATCCGCCATCTGGTTAAAGGCTACCCCTAGCCGGTTCAGGCTGGAGGTGGGATCGAAATGAGTACGTTCATCCAGGTGCCCGGCACCCAGGCGCTGTGCCGCATTCTCCAGCTTCAGTAAATCCTGCCAGTGCGGACGCATCCACAAAAACACCGGCAGCGCCAGCGACATGCCGATAAACACCAGCAGCGCCAAATCCAGCAGCCGCATTTGATGCAGATAGAATAGGTAAGGGATCGGCCCCACCACCAAAACATAGTGGCTGCGGGGAATGCGCTGCATAAAGGTGTATTGATCGTCGAGCGCGATAATTTCGCCAAGGCGCAGGCGCTTTTTCAGGTCTTCACTCAGATCCTGTTTGCCGAGCGGTTCAATGTGCAGCTTAAACGACAGGTTCAAATCCAGCGTGGCGATGGTCTTGTTCCAGTCTTTCAGCGGAATTTCCCGCAGTTCGCTGCGCATCAGGTACAGCGAGCTTTTCATCAGGTCGTCCATCGACTGACGACCGGCACGCTCAGCGGTGACTTTGTACACCAGGCCAACCAGCATCGCCATCACCAGGAAGCAAACGAAAAGCAGCAGGAAGAACTGCACAAAGAGCTTTCTCATTGCTGCACGAACTCCCAGGCGTTCGGGGCGAACAGGTAACCTTTATTGCGCACGGTTTTGACGCGAAAAGGTTCCAGTGCGTTGTCGTACAGCTTGCGGCGCAGGCGTGAAATCGCGACGTCGATACTGCGATCAAGGCCGTCATAACTCACGCCGCGCAGGTTTTGCAGCAGGGCTTCGCGATCCATGATTTGACCGGCATGGGTGGCCAGTTCCCACAGCAGATCGAAATCCGAGGTGGAAAGGGTGATGATCTCTTCGCCCAGCGTGACCTGGCGGTTAACCGGGTCGATGCACAACAGGCCAAAATGCAAGGCGTTGTGCTGGGTGATCGGCTGGGTTGATTCTTCCTTTGGCTGATGGCCGTGCTGACGCAGATGCAGGCGCAGTCGCGCCAACAATACCGCCGGCGGCGTGGTCTTCAGGATGTAATCGTTGGCGCCCATTTCCAGCGAAAGGATATGGTTCATGTCGCTGTCCAGCGAGGTCAGCAGCACGATCGGGCCAGGGAAGGTCGGACGCAGATCGCGGCATAACGTCATACCGTCCTTGCCGGGCAACATAATGTCGAGCAGCACCAAATCAGGTTGCTCCAGCTCGATGCGAGCCTGTGCGCTGTCGCCACGCGGCTCGATCAGCACTTCAATATCGTGCTTGCCCAGATAGGCGGCAATCAGTTTGCCGACTTCCGGATCGTCTTCAACAAAAACAATTTTATGCATATTCAGCGGTTTTATCAGAATAACGAAATTCAGCATAGCGCGGGGCTCCGCGATACGCCATGCAGATCATGCGTTAGCGCAGCGGCCTTCCGCCATCTACGCCATGGGTGCGGCCGGTGACGTAGCGGCTCTCCAGCAAGTAGTTCACCAGATTGACCACTTCACTCTCGCCGGGGGCGATTTTCATCAGCGATTTTGCCAGTGCCTGCTGACGATAATGCTCGTCGTCGCCCGGGTTGAAAATGATCAGCGCCGGCGCGATGGCGTTGACCTTGACCTCCGGGGCCAACTTGCGGGCAAAGGAGCGGGTCATATTGTCCAGGGCAGCTTTACTGGCGGCATAGGCAATGTGTTTGTCGCTGCCTTTCTCCACCACATAATCAGTCAGGTGAATGATATCGGCACCGGCCTGGCCCTGGCCCAGCAGGCAGGGCTCCAGCAGTTGGTTCAGCAGGTAGGGTGTATAAACGTGAATTTGCAGCATCGCCGCCATCACCTGCTCCGGCGGCACCTCTGGGGACTCCGCCTGCCAGGCGCTGGCGTTGTGGATCACCGCGCGCAGTTTCGGGGCTGTTTGCCTTACCTGTTCGGCGAAACGGTAAATGCCGTCATTGGTTGCAAAATCCCCCTGTATGCAGGTGGCCCCCAGTTTTTTCAGTTCGCTCAGCGCCGGATAGCTGCTGCGATAGGCAATGATCACCGGGATATCGCGTTGCAAGAATGACCTGGCCAGGGCCAGACCAATCCGACGTGCGCCACCGGTGATCAGGACCGGTGCAGAGTTGTGAGGTTCCATTGATTAAAGCTCCTGGACAGACTGGCAAACAATAGGGGAATTATGCCATTATACGGCGGAAATTCGTTAAAGCTTCGCATCGATTATCCATTTCAGGATGTCATACACCGGCAATGAGAGGAAGGGATGAACAGTAGTCACCTTGCACCCGTCGCCCGCAGTGAGAAAATCTGTTTCGATTACATGGATTTTCTGTCCGCATCGTGCAAGAAGCACTGGCGCTTTGTTGATGCAATCTATGGCGTGATGCCATTTTTTGGCATGGTATTGAAATCGCAGGCTTCCGCTTCACAAACGCGGAAAGAGCAGTTGAAGGCGCTGGCGCTGCAGGTGGTTTCCACCCAGGTCAGCGACGAAACCAACATCGTGCGCCTGATCGATCTGGCGCAGCAGCAGGGGCTGGCGGTGTTCGACATCAAGCTGCCGTACGCGCTGGATGCGCAACAGTTGGCGGCCATCCAGCAAGAGTGCGTCGAGGGAGTGATTATCTCTCAGGTGGGGGAACGCATGAGCATCAGCCTGGGCCTGTCCCAAACTAACTGACCGGGTGTTGCCACCCGGCCGTTTTTCACTACTGCAGCATAAACCAGCCGGCCGGCACTGTGGCCACCAGCAACAGAAAAATACTGCCTTTCTCCAGCTGATTCAGCAATTTGACATCACCATGTCCGCGCCTTGCATAGATAAACACCAACAGCCCAGGCGCATACAGCAGCACCGACATCAGCAGATGCATCAAGCCTGACGCATAGAGCAGCCAAATGCCATACAGGCAGGCGCCCGTTGCGGCAAACATCAGCCGCTTGTCCTGACGACGGATCGCTACCTTAAACAGGAAGGCGCCGACCAGGAAATAGGGCACCAGGATCATTTCCGAAGCGATAGTCAGCAACGAGTTGTAGTTGCTACCGGTTAGCCAGATCAGCACCAGCGCGAACTGTACCGCGAGGTTGGTCAGCCACAGCGAAGCCGATGGCGCGTGGTTCTTGTTCTGTTTGCAGAATATTTTAGGAAAAGCGCCGTGTTGCGCCGCCAGCAGCGGCACCTCGGCAGCCATGATCGTCCAGCTCAGGTAAGCGCCGCATACCGAGACGATCAGGCCGGCGGCGATAATCACATTACCCCATGGGCCAATGAGATCGACCATCAGCACCGCCATTGATGGATTGCGCATCTCGGCCAATTCGCTGCGCGGTACTACCCCCAATGAGAGCAGCGTTACCAGCAGATAGACTGCCAATGCAGATACCACGGCCAGCATGGTGGCGCGCCCAACGTCTTTTTTATGGCGTGCCCGCGCCGAAACCACCACTGCGCCTTCTACCCCGATGAACACCCACAGGGTGATCAGCATGGTATTTTTAACCTGCTCCCACACCGGTTGGCCAAGCGCGACGCCGTGGAAGTCCAGCGTGAAGACGTCCATCTTGAATGCAACCGCCGCCAATACGGCAAACATCCCCAGCGGCAACAGCTTGGCCAGAGTGGCGACCAAATTGATGCTGGCCGCGGTTTGCACGCCGCGTAGCACCAGCGCATGCACAATCCACAGCAGCAGCGACTCAGCCAGCAGCGCCTGCCAGGTATTGCCGTCACCTAAAATCACCTCGCCGCCGCGGTCGGTGAACAGGCTCAGTGCGGCAAATACGATCACCAGGTAAGAAACATTGGCGATAACGGCGCACAGCCAATACCCCCAGGCGGAGCAGAAACCCACCAGTTCGCCGAAGCCTTCTTTCGCATAGGTGAAAATACCGCCGTCCAGATCGGGCCGCAGGCGGGTGAGCAGCAGCATGGCAAAAGCCAGAAACAGGATGCCGACACCGGTAATCGCCCACCCCAGCAGCAGGGCGGCCGGGCTGGCGACCTGCGCCATGTTTTGCGGCAGGCTGAAAACCCCAGCGCCCAGCATTGAGCTGAGCACCAATGCGGTTAACGCGGTAAGACCTAGTTTCTTTTCCAATGACGGATCCTGAACGCAGAATAAACAACTGGGAGGGAACTGCCAGACAGTAACAACGTAATGATAATTACTGAACAAATAGACAATAGCCCTAAAAATTCGCGCAAATTCTACGGATGGATCTCTGCGGATGCAATGATTGAATATGCGATTTTTGCAAAAAATTATTCAACTGGCAGGCGGCAGCGAGGCAAAAAAAACGGGCAGCTCAATGGCTGCCCGATGGTAAACCGCAAAGTGAAACTTATTTGAACAGGTCAGCGCTGACGGTCAGGTTGCCGCCGCTCTTGTTCTGCCACTGGCGGGTCACGTGGTAGTATTTGGCGCCTTTCTCAGCCGCGCGTTTCGCCACTTCGGTAGAAACGTCGGTCATGCTGTTGAAGTGGCCGGTAAAGGTCACTGAGTCAAACGGCACCATCTGCGCGGCGGTCACGTTGTTCACTTCCTGAATCTTGGTGCCGTTAGGCAACGTGACAGTATAACGTTTACCGGTAGAAGACTGGGTTTCGAAGAAACGGCCCACTTCACGGCTTGGCGAACCAGAAGAGGCTACACCCGGAATTTCCACGTTGGCGGCGGCAGCGCCACCGGCAGCCAAGGCGGCCTTGCCGGCTTCAGAGTCGGCCGGGATGGCATCCGGGCTCTGAACGGCACGCTTAGGCGCATCGGCTTTGTAGATATAGGCGGTAATGAACTGGTTGCCGCCCTGGTTGGCATCAACCTGACGCACAATAAAGAAGGAGGCTGCGCCTTTCTTTTTCGCTTCTTTGGCGATGGCGTCGTTGATGTCAGGTTGGCTGCGGTAGAAGCCGCTGACGCTTACCGTATCGTAAGGCTCCAGCAGGAAGGCTTGTTCTTTCGGCAGCTCGGTAACGCCGTTAATCACGCGGTATTTCGGTTCTTTGCTCACTTCCGGCGCATCTTTGTGGTAAAGATCGGCGGTGACGCGCCAGTTGCCGCCGTTGTTGCTGTTGTTGCTGTCCTGGATGTAGAAGGCGTCTGCACCCAGTTTGTCTGCACGGCGGGAAATGGCATCAGCAGCTTCATTGATGGCATTAAAGCGGCCGGTAATCGTGATGCGATCAAACGGCTTCAACGCCGCTGCTTTTTCAGGAGTTAACTCTTGCGCCGCATGAGCGGACAGCGCAGTGAGTGATAACAAGGCTGACGCGATGATCGTGTTCTTCAGCTTCATAAAAAATCCTTTCGCCTAGCGCATTAACGTTTATAACGTGCTGAACTGTTTAGGTGTAATTCAGCCGCCGATTATTACATGTAATCTCGAGCAGTGTCTCAGCATTTTATGTCATCTCATGAGACAAATTCCCTGAAGAATGATGTCCGTCATTCTGCGCAGTATCGCCATAAGTTTCAATAATAAAGCCTTTGATGTCATAAGTGTTAATTATTCACAATTTTATAACTTTTATGCGCAACAGCCGCGTCGTGCCAGATATCCGCGCACCGGATGCTATTGCAATCTGGCCGCTAAAGCGGCATTCCAACAGGCTTTTTAACTTTAAATTGCGATTTGTCATGTCGTTAGCCGGGTTTTTATGTAAAAACAGACCTGAATGCGTAAGCAATTATGGATCATCGATCATATTTTCAGTAGGTTATAGAGGGTGCCTTAATTCGATGCCGACAAGCGTAAGCAAAGGCCTGTCAGCCGGCGCCATCGCTATGGGCAGGACGATAATAAACATCATCAAAGACAGGTGAGAAGGGAACATTATGCGTATTGGTGTACCAAGAGAACGGTTGGCCAATGAAGCCCGGGTCGCAGCAACGCCGAAAACGGTGGAACAATTGCTGAAGCTGGGCTTTACCGTCGCGATTGAAAGCGGGGCGGGCAAACTGGCAAGTTTTGACGATGGCGCGTATCAAGCCGCTGGGGCTGAGATCGCCGACACTGCCGATGTCTGGCAGTCGGATCTGATTTTGAAGGTTAACGCGCCGCTTGAGGACGAGATCGCGTTAATGCGTGAGGGCAGCACCCTGGTCAGCTTTATCTGGCCGGCGCAAAACCCCGAACTGATTGCGAAGCTGGCCGAACGCAACGTCACCGCAATGGCAATGGACTCGGTGCCGCGCATCTCACGCGCACAGTCTATGGACGCACTGAGTTCTATGGCGAATATCGCCGGCTACCGGGCAATTGTTGAAGCCGCGCATGAGTTTGGCCGCTTCTTTACCGGCCAGATCACCGCCGCCGGCAAGGTTCCACCGGCCAAGGTGATGATCATCGGTGCCGGCGTCGCGGGTTTGGCGGCCATCGGTGCCGCCGGCAGCCTGGGGGCCATTGTTCGCGCCTTCGACACTCGCCCTGAAGTCAAAGAGCAGGTGCAGAGCATGGGGGCGGAATTCCTCGAGTTGGATTTCGAGGAAGAAGCGGGCAGCGGCGATGGCTATGCCAAAGTGATGTCCGAAGCCTTTATCAAAGCAGAGATGGCGCTGTTCGCCGCACAGGCGGCAGAGGTTGACATTATCGTCACCACGGCGCTGATCCCGGGCAAGCCGGCACCGAAGCTTATCACCAAAGAAATGGTGGCTTCGATGAAACCGGGCAGCGTGATCGTCGATCTGGCCGCACAAAACGGGGGTAACTGCGAACTGACCGTGGCCGACCGCGTGACCGTTACCGATAACGGCGTGAAAATCATTGGCTATACCGATTTGCCAAGCCGTTTGCCGACCCAATCCTCGCAGCTTTACGGTACCAACCTGGTTAACCTGCTGAAGCTGCTGTCGAAAGAGAAAAATGGCGAAATTGACGTCGACTTCGAAGATACCGTGATCCGCGGCGTGACCGTGGTGCGCAGTGGCGAAGTCACCTGGCCGGCACCGCCAATCCAGGTTTCTGCCCAGCCAAAACAGGCGCAGGCGGCGGCCCCGGTCGCCAAGCCGGAGGCAAAACCGGTATCACCTTGGCTGAAATATGGCCTGATGGCATTGGCGATTATTCTGTTTGGCTGGTTGGCCAACGCCGCGCCGAAAGAGTTCCTGTCTCACTTTACCGTGTTTGCGCTGGCCTGCGTGGTGGGTTACTACGTGGTGTGGAACGTCAGCCATGCATTGCATACCCCGTTGATGTCGGTCACCAATGCGATCTCAGGGATTATCGTGGTCGGTGCGTTATTGCAGATTGGCCACGGCGGTTGGGTGAGTTTCCTCTCCTTTATCGCCGTGCTGATCGCCAGCATCAACATTTTTGGTGGATTCACCGTCACTCAGCGCATGCTGAAGATGTTCCGCAAGAACTAAGGGGTAGCACATGTCTGGAGGATTAGTTACAGCTGCATACATTGTTGCCGCTATTTTATTTATCTGCAGCCTGGCGGGGTTATCGCGCCATGAAACGTCCAAGCGGGGCAACCTGTTTGGTATCGCAGGGATGGCGATTGCGCTGATCGCCACCATTCTGGGGCCGGATTCCGGCAACGTAGGCTGGATCATCATCGCGATGATTATCGGTGGTTCCATTGGTGTCTATCTGGCGAAAAAGGTCGAAATGACCGAAATGCCAGAGCTGGTGGCGGTACTGCACAGCTTTGTCGGCCTGGCGGCGGTACTGGTGGGCTTGAACAGCTATCTGGATCACGGCGCGCCGATGGAACCGGTGATGGAAAACATCCATCTGACCGAAGTGTTCCTCGGTATCTTTATCGGTGCGGTGACCTTCACAGGTTCGATTGTCGCCTTCGGTAAACTGCGTGGCATCATTTCATCCAAACCTTTGGCCTTACCTAACCGCCACAAAATGAACCTGGCGGCGCTGGTCATCTCCTTCCTGTTGCTGGTGGTGTTTGTGCGTGCCGACAGCGTGGGTTGGCAGGCCGTGGCGTTGGTGCTGATGACCGCTATCGCCCTGGCGTTTGGCTGGCATCTGGTGGCTTCCATCGGAGGCGCAGATATGCCGGTGGTGGTGTCGATGCTCAACTCCTATTCGGGCTGGGCAGCGGCAGCGGCGGGCTTCATGCTGAGCAACGATCTGCTGATCGTGACCGGGGCACTGGTGGGTTCTTCGGGGGCCATCCTGTCTTACATCATGTGTAAGGCGATGAACCGTTCGTTTATCAGCGTGATTGCCGGCGGTTTCGGTACCGACGGTTCTTCGACCGGTAATGCGGAAGAAATGGGTGAGTATCGTGAAACGACCGCGGAAGAGGTTGCCGAACAGTTGAAAAACTCCACTTCGGTCATCATCACCCCAGGCTATGGCATGGCGGTCGCCCAGGCGCAGTATCCGGTGGCGGAAATCACCGAGAAACTGCGTGCGCGCGGCATCAAAGTACGTTTCGGTATTCACCCGGTTGCCGGGCGGCTGCCGGGCCACATGAACGTACTGCTGGCGGAAGCCAAGGTGCCTTACGACGTGGTGTTGGAAATGGATGAAATCAACGAAGATTTCCCGGATACCGATACCGTGCTGGTGATTGGCGCTAACGATACGGTGAACCCGGCCGCGCTGGAAGATCCGCGCAGCCCGATCGCCGGCATGCCGGTACTGGAAGTGTGGAAGGCGCAGAATGTCATTGCCTTCAAACGTTCTATGAACACCGGTTACGCCGGCGTGCAGAATCCGCTGTTCTTTAAAGAGAACACCCAGATGCTGTTTGGCGATGCCAAAGAGAGTGTGGAAGCGATCCTGCGAGCGCTGCAGGCGTAACGTACCAGCAATGAAAAACGGGCCTTCCGGCCCGTTTTTTTATGCGTCAAACATCAATCTTCATCGTCGTGCTCATCATCTTCGTCAACTTCGATCGGGCAGTTGAAGTTTTCAGGCTTAATCACCAGCAGGTCACATTTCAGATGGTCGATCACATGTTCGGCGGTATTGCCGATAAACGCCGCCGAGATGCCGGTGCGGCCCAGCGTGCCTAACACCACGACGCCGGCCTGCAAATGTTCCGCCAGATCGGGGATCACCTCTTCCGGCAGGCCTTTTTCGACGTGGGTAAACTCTTCGTTAATGCCGAATTTCTGTCTTAGCGCCTTCATGGCAATCAGATGCTGTCCGCGGATGGCGTCGTTGTAGACGCTGGGATCAAAATCAGGCAGTTCAATGGCGATATTGATAGGGGTGACGGGGTAAGCGCCGACCAGATGCACTTCCGTTTGGTTGACATTGTGCGCCAACTCGACGGTCTCCTGAACCAGTTTGATATTTAAGGGGTCGTGGTAGGGTTCTTCACTGGCCAGGTTAACCGCAACCACCGCTTTACTGCCTTCAGGCCAGGGCTGATCTTTGACCATCCACACCGGGCACGGGCATTTGCGTAACAGATGCCAGTCGGTTGGGGTGAAAATGACGGATTCAAGACGGTCGTGTTGGTGCGCCATTTTTAGCAGCAGATCGTGCTTGCCGGCGATCACTTCCTGAATAATCGCCTCATAAGGACGGTTATGCCAGACCACTTTGATTTCGATGGGCACGCCTTCGTCGAGGTAAAAACGACATTGCTCGGTGATCCAGGCGGCGCGCTGGCTGATAACACCTTGCCGCATTGCCGTTCTTTCGTCCGGGGAGAGCAGGGTCGTCATCTCGTAAGAGAAGTCATAAATAGGCAGGAAGGCCTTAATGCGCCCGCCATTGCGTTTTATCAGGTATACCGCCCGGCGCAGCGCCGGCTGGTCGTCCTGATTGGGGTCAATAGCCACCAGAAGATTCTGATACTTCGCCATAGGGCCTCCTTACAGCTGAAAATCAACAGTCTGTCAATTTACAGAGTAACCCAACATTGAAAAACAGAACAGCGGCAGAGGTGTGCTGGGTCAATAATTCTGTTGAATTACTAACCCAGCATAGGATCAGGCGTTTACGGTGACGTTAATGCGTGGTGTCCCGGCCAGTACGGACAAGGCGTCGACATTTTCGATGGTGATGTACTTGCCTTTAACGCTGAGAATTTCGCTTTTCTGGAAGCGGCCCAGCAGGCGACTGATGGTTTCTACCGTCAGGCCGAGGTAGTTGCCGATATCGCCGCGGGTCATGGTCAGACGGAACTCGCGCGGTGAGAAACCCCGCTCCGCAAAGCGGCGCGACAGGTTATAGACGAATGCCGCCAGACGCTCTTCGGCATTTTTCTTCGACAACAGCAGGATCATGTCCTGGTCGCCTTTAATCTCGCCGCTCATCAGACGCATGATCTGTTGACGCAGATTAGGCATTTTACCGGAGAGGTCATCCAGCGTTTCGAATGGGATTTCGCATACCATGGAGGTTTCCAGCGCCTGAGCGAAGCTCGGGTGCTTCAGACCGCCGATAGCATCAAAACCGACCAGATCGCCCGCCAGGTGGAAGCCGGTGATTTGCTCGTCGCCCTGTTCGGTGATGGTATAACTCTTGATGGTCCCGGAGCGGATAGCGTACAGCGATTTCAGTTCATCGCCGGCCTTGAACAGGGTCTGGCCCTTCTGGATAGGCTTTTTCCTTTCGATAATGTTGTCGAGCTGGTCCAACTCGTGCGCATTAAGAGTAAAAGGAATGCACAGCTGGCTGATACTGCAATCCTGACAATGGATCGCACAACCACCAGACTGGATACGACGAATCACGCGTTTTTCCGGGATCATAGATTACGCTCATTCAATAATTGATATGCGTCAATTTTAACATCTTTTCCGGCAGGTGATAAGGGTGGCATTAATAAGAACGGGGGAATTCTGTGCGAATATTAAGCGGTCTCACAGCCGTTTATTCTGTAGTTGACTGAAATATTTCGATTTATTTGCTAGTTACGCTCGGCAACGGTTGTCACGGTTGGCGCTCTGCATCGGCAAGAAATGAGGGATAGCGCAGCGTATTTTTCAGTAAGCAGCATTTAACCCTGTCTTTTGAACGCCTTTTGGCAGAGGGAGGCCAATATTTGTTCGCGCTTCCGGCGAAAACCGATCGTGCTCATGCCAATTTTTGCCGCACAGAACTTTTGACTGACATGACCTGTTAGCCACCGGAATAGCCCATAGTGATCTGCGCTACTCCGGTGGGTTGAATTAAAGCAGGTCGTTCTGCAAGTAGCCTTCGTGTTTCAACAGCCACTGTTTGCGCTGAACGCCACCGGCATAGCCGGTCAACGCGCCCTGTGAGCCAATCACCCGGTGGCAGGGCACTACGATGCTGATGGGGTTTGAGCCGTTGGCCATTCCCACCGCGCGTGAAGCCGTCGGGCGACCGATACGCTTTGCCAGTTCACCGTAGGTGATGATCTCGCCGCACGGGATCTGGCGCAGTTGCTGCCAGACGCTGCGCTGGAACTCAGTGCCGGCCGTCATGACCGGCAGATCGTTGATCACATCCAGTTCACCGGAAAAATAGCGCTGCATGGCATCGGTCAGGCCACCGGGATTAAGTTTGTCTACCAGTTGGAAACGATCGGCTCGGTAATGGGTATTCAGCAGCTTCATCAGGCGAGCCTCGTGCTCAGTCCAGTCGATAGCGCGCAAGCGGTCCTGCTCATCGGCAATCAGTACCAGTTCACCCACCGGCGTCGCCATACGATCAATAAAAAAAGTCTGCATTTTGATCACTCCTCTCGTTTGATGGGCAGATTATTGCACGAAACTTGGCGTGGCGATGGCGGATTCCGGACATGAAGATGGGCAACTCTGGGTTGCCCATCTGAAAGCGCGGTTTGAATAAGACTGACTTATGCTGCAATCTATAAAATAAATTTATAAAATATAAAGGTTGTTTTAGTCAGATCACCACAGGAACGTTAAAGAAATCCCCAGGGTTACTTATAGCTTATCGTGATGTTCTTGAAACGTTCGTTATTATTGACGATCTCAGTGGTTACGTTGGAAACCAATTCTGGCGGCATGTTGGTTAATGTGGTGGTAATTTGACCACTTTTGTTTGCTGAATTTATACCGAAGCAATTAGAAATGATCCCTTCATTTAATTGCTTGATACTGCATGCCGGTGCCGTAATTTCACCGATGAAGCGAATGGTACCAGACGCCACGTGTTGGCTGGGTTTTTGTGCTGCCTGCAAAGTGGCGGGAATAACGGCCAGGAGGACTAACGCCATAAGTGATTTTTTCATTATTAATTCCTTTTTAAAAATGAAGTTGAAAATAAGTACTTCCAGTTGAATCAGCATTAATCAGAGGCGTTGCATGGTGCCGAAATTGGAATGCGATGCATATCCAGTAAAAAAAGGTTTATATACTATTCCTAATTTTTCGTGCTAATGGATTTGATAATAGGGAGGGGGGTGAAGCAAAACCATGATTTAGATCATAGTGAAGTCGGCTTAATGATTTGGGGGAAGGTGGGGCGGTTTTACTGTGAACTGTATCACGATAGAAAGCGGGCGCTGACCGCAGTTGAGACTGAAACTGCGGTCAGGATTGGTGATTTATGCTGCGTTACAGCATGCCGCTGCTGCCGCAGATGCGGATTTTCTCAGCCACAACTTCTTTCATCGCCAGCTTGCCGGGCACGATGTATTTACGCGGATCGTTGGCATCGGGATGTTGGGAGAAGTAGCTTTTCACCGCGTCGGCAAAGGCGATTTTCAGTTCCGTAGCCACGTTGACTTTGCACACCCCCAGCGAAATGGCGCGTTTCACCATGGCTTCAGGAATACCGGATGCGCCGTGCAGCACCAGCGGAATGTCGACCTGCTCGCGTATCAGCGCCAGGCGGTCGAAGTCCAGCTTGGGTTCGCCGTGGTACAGCCCGTGAGCCGATCCGATGGCCACCGCCAGCGAATCGATGCCGGTAGCGGTGACAAACTCGCGTGCGGCGGCCGGATCGGTGAAGAAGCTGTCGGTGGAGTCGACAATCAGATCATCCTCCTGGCCCCCGAGGCGGCCCAGCTCTGCCTCAACGCTGGCGCCGTAGCGGTGACACAAGGCGACGGCCTCAGCCACTTTGGCGATGTTCTGTTCGAACGGCAGATGTGAGCCGTCGATCATTACCGAACGAATGCCGCTTTTGACCTTATATTCGATATCGTCCATCTCTTCGTGATGGTCCAGATGCAGCGCCAACGGCAGATCGTAACGGTGTGCGGCCGCCTGACAAATACCGATCAAATAGTCGGTGCCGGCATAGCTGAAGGTGCCTGGCGTGCCCGCCATGATCACCGGCGAGCGCAATTCGGCGGCGGTCTCCGCCACCACCTGCACGGTTTCCAGATTATGCACGTTGAACGCCGGCACGGCATAACCCTGGCGCTGCGCTTTTTGCAGCATTTCACGGTTGGATATCAGGTACATAGAGATTCCTTACGCCACAGAAGACGGATAACGGTAAATGGTGACGCCTTTAACCACCCGGTTCACTTCACCGGTCGGGCATGGGTTGTCCGGCGACATGCCAAGCGCCAGCGAGCTTTCAAAGGCCAGCATTTGGGTGAATAACAGATAAGGGAACAGCAGCCAGACGTCGTCTTCGGCATGGTGCAGGTTCAGCATCATGTCTGATACCGGCTGCGCACTGCCGGTTAAGCCGACCATCTGCATCGCCAGACCATCGCGATGCAGCTCGTTCCACAAATCGCGATCGTACTGGCGGGCGTAGTCACCGCTGGAAAACATCAGCAGCACCAACGTTTGGTCATCGACCATAAATTTGGGCCCATGGCGCAGGCCAAGCGGCGAGTCGTAGCGGGTGACAATCTGCCCGGCGGTCAGTTCGAGCATCTTCAGCGAAGCCTCTTCCGCCAGTCCGGTGAAACAACTGCCGCCCAGCGTGATGTAGCGCCGAAAACCGCTGACTGCGAGCGCTTTTACCTGCGGTTGCAGCGTTTCACGCAGTTCGCGGCAGCGCGCCACCATGGTCGCGAGTGGCCGTTGGGCCTCGGCAAGGGAGTGCGGCCCGAGCAACAGCGCGGCGGACAACATCATGCAGCTGAAACTGGAAGTCATGGCGAAGCTTTGATCGTTGGAGCCTTGCGGCATCACCAACGAACAGACGTTTTCGCGCTGATGGGCATAGTGCGCCAATTGGCTGTCCGGATTGCAGACCAGCATCAGGTGGTAACTTTCCGGCAGCAGTTGGTCGGCCAGCTCCACGGTGGCTACGCTTTCCGGGCTGTTGCCGGAACGGGCAAAGGACACCAGCAGCGTTGGGCGCGTCAGATCCAGATATTGGTGTGGGTTGGCGACGATATCGGTGGTGCCATAGGCCACCACGTCACGACTGGTTTTTTCTCGCAGCCAGGGCGCTAACGCACGGCCGGCGAAGGCCGAGCTGCCAGCACCGCAAAGCACAATCTGCAGGCGAGGATTGGCCAGCAACGGAGCAAGGAAAGGCTGCCACAAGGCCTGCTGCTCCTGCAGCTGTCGATGCAGCGCCTGCCATAAGTCCGGCTGCTGCCAGATCTCACGTGCGGTATGCAGCGCATGTCGTTGTTCCAGCCAGCCCGCATCGTAAGCAAAATAACCGTTCATGTTGAAAACTCCTTAAAAAGCCTCGGTTAACGGTCGGCGATAATCACGTCGACACCTAAATGGTTCAGCGCATGCAGGTAGTTTTCCGGGATGCGGCTGTCGGTGACCAAACGCTGGATTTGGCCAATTTCACGGATCATGCAAAAGCTGGTGCGACCGAATTTGCTGGCATCGGCGACGGCGATCACTTCGCGTGCTACGTCGCACATCGCCCGGTTGAGCTGCGCTTCACCGGGATCTGGCGTGGTGATACCGCTGAGCAGGTCAAAACCATCGACGCCGAGAAACAGCTTGTCGAAACGAAACTGCCGCATATGCTGCTCCGCCGCCGGGCCATACAGTGACCAGGATTTGCGTCGCACGCTGCCGCCCACCACCATCAAATCAACCTGTTCGTTGTTGGCCAGTTCGAACGCGATGTTCAGCGCATTGGTCATCACCACCAGGTCTTTCTTGCCGGCCAGTTGCTGCGCCATCTGGCTGGTGGTGGAGCCGGAGTCGAGAATGATGGCATCGCCGTCGTTGACCAATTCCGCCGCGGCGCAGGCAATGGCGTATTTCACGTCGCGATTGATACGGCCCTTGTCTTGCAACGGGCGGTCGAAGGCAAACTGTTTATTGAGCATTGCGCCGCCATAAGCGCGCACCGCACAGCCGCTTTTTTCCAGCTGACGCAGATCGCTGCGGATGGTGACGCTGGAAACAGAAAACTGGGCGCTGAGTTGCTCGACGCGCACCGAACCTTCGCGACAAAGCTGGTCGATAATTAATTCCCGTCGTTTTACGGTATTGATCATTAACGCGAGACTCCCGATTTAGCTGTAGTCATACCCCGCCGCGGCGCAATGCGTCGCAGCTAATCTGACAGGAGTGCTTTCAGTTGTTCGTGGCAAATTACAGCAAACGAAACAATGAAATGCAACCGATAAATTTATAAAAATCCATATGTATCAACTGGTTATATTTATTTTTCCTTTCGATTGGTCATCAACCGAAAGCGGCCGAAAAATAAAGTGAAAAGCGGTAATCCGTTATTTATCAGGCGGCAACTCACCGCCTGGGGTAATTTGTCGAAAGCAGGATGAAAGCCACGACATTCATTTATTCCCGTCTGGCGTTTCACTGTTTTTTATTGCCAGCTTTGGCGTAATAATGCGGCCCCCCGTACGCCACTGCTGTCACCGTGCACTGGCGGATAGACTGCCGCCGGTTCGGTGCCCGGCAACAGCCAGGCGCTCATGGCTGGCGGTAGCAGGGCGTACAGCTCCCCGACGTTCGACAGCCCGCCGCCGAGCACGAAGGCGTCGACATCGAGCAGCAATTGCAGCCCTGCCAGGGCGCTGGCCAGAATATCGACGTACATTGCTATCAGCCGCTGCGCCAGCGGATCTCCGTGCCGGTAATGGGCGATCAGCGCCGGTACGCTGTCGGCGCGGTGGCCGAAATGACGGCTTAGCGCCAGCAGACCGCTGCCGGAAACGTAACGTTCAAAACAGCCGGTCAGGCCGCAGTTGCAGGTAAACAACGGTAAATCGTAGCGCTGCGCCAACTGGGCAGAGATCGGTGTATGGCCCCATTCGCCGGCCAGCCCGTTGCGACCTTTGTGCAATTGCTTGTTCATCACCAGCCCGCCGCCGGCACCGGTGCCGATGATGGCGCCGAAGACCAGCGCCAGATGCTCGGTTTGCGGGGTACTGGCCTCGGAAAGGGCAAAGCAGCGACAGTCGTTTTCAATTTCAACCGGCCGCGCCAGTTCATGGGCCAAATCGTCCGCCAGGCAGTGTCCGGTGAGGCAGGGGACGTTAACCGCCAGCTGCTTGCGGCTGCGGGGATCGGTCACGCCCGGCAAGCCGATGCCGATGCTGCCCTGGGTGTGCAGCTCGCGATCGGCATGGTCGACCAATTGCTGGATGCAGGACAAAAACGCGCGGTAATCGCCGGTAGGCGTGCTGACCCGTTGGCACAGCACCTGCCGCAATTGACGATCGTAGGCCGCCATTTCAATCTTGGTGCCGCCGATGTCGAAACCGTAACGCATCTGTGATATTTCCACGTTTCAGGCTCCACTCAGGGTAATTACCGCAGATTCGCGGCGCGCGCGTTCCGCAGCGAAGACCATCAGATGACTTTCCAGCGTTTCAGCCGGTCCGGACAGCACCTGTGAAGGATCGTTAGTGCGGATCGCCTCAATGAAATGCTGCATCAGGTAGTAGTCGCCGCCGCCGTGGCCGGACATGGCGTGCAGATCGTCGGCTTCTTCGACGTCGTACACTCTTTCACTGTCATCAACGAATGAAGTGATACGGATATAACGACCGTCACCCTCGAGACAGCCGTGGCTGCCGAAAATACGGGTTTTGCGATCTTCCAGCCGGGTGAAGGCGGTCATGGTGAAAGAGGCGGTGCGGCCACCGGCAAACTGCATATTGACCACCTGGTGATCGACCACGTTATTGTCGCAGCGGTAGACGCAGCGGCCATACTGACCGTCGCGCAGCGCCGCCCGCAGGTGTGATTGGCTGACCTCCGGCGTTAGCACCCGCAGGAAACCCGGCGTGGCCTTGTGATCGTCGCCAAGGTAAATACGTTTGGCGGAGTAGGGACAACTGGCTTCCACGGCGCAGTCCAGGCAGTTGTCTGCCGCACCGGCCGGCTGGTTCTCCTGGCGAAAATGACGCAAACCGCCGAACGAGCTGACCTGCTCGCAGGGCAGTTCCATGATGTAACGGATCCAGTCGATGTCATGACAGGACTTTTGCAGCAGCATAAAGGCGGCCTCATTGTCATTGCGCCAGTTGCCGCGAACAAAGGAGTGGGCCTGATGCCAGTAGCCCACCGGTTCCAGATGCTGCAGGCTGACGATGTCGCCAATCACGTTATCGCGCAGCAGTTGCTTGAGCTTTTGGGTGTAGCGCGTATAGCGCAGCACGTGGCCGACCGAGAAAATCAGCTTCTGGCGCACCACCTCTTCCACGATGGTACGACACTCGGCGGCCACCGGCGAAAGCGGTTTTTCCAGCAGCATGGCATAACCCTGTTTGGCAAAAGCCAGCGCCGGTTCCAGGTGCAGGGTGTCCTGGGTGCAGATCAACACCGCATCGGCCAGTTTTCCAGCGTCGGCGGCCTGTCGCCAGTCGGTGAACACCTTATCCGCCGAAATACCGTGCTGTTCGACGAACTGCTGTCGATAAACATCACGCGGTTCGGCTACCGCCACCACCTGCATTAAATCCGGATGCGCCAACGCGTAGCGCGAGTAAATTTCACCGCGCGCCCCGGCGCCAATCACCAGAACCTGAACCGGACGACCGGCAAAACCATTTTGTTTAGCTGACGACATTGCTCGTTCTCCGATCTTGTTATTTGAGGTTTTGGCCGCTGATTTCATCAAACAGGTGCGTACGGGTCAGATCGAAAGCCAGGTGGATCTGTTCTCCCAGACGTGGCTCCCAGTCTGGTTGCGACGCCATACGCAGCACAAAGCGCAGTTCAGCCAGTTCGCAGTGCAGCAACTCTTCGTTGCCCATGCGTTCGATGGTGACAATCTTCGCCGGGAAGCAGTTGCTGCTACCGGGCGCGCACAACCGCAGTGACTCTGGCCGAATGCCCAGACACACGCGCGAGTGCGGATAATTTTCCAACTGTTGTTGCAGTGCCGGCGGCAGTTCGAGCGGATATTCATTGCCGATGCGCAGCCCAATGCCCTGCGCGCTACGCGTCACTGCCATGTCGTGCAAGTTCATCGACGGGCTGCCGATAAACTCGGCGACGAAGCGGTTAGCGGGCTGGTGGTACAGGTTGATGGGTTTATCCACCTGCATAATGGCGCCACGGTTCATCACGCAGATGCGGTCGCCCATGGTCATCGCCTCCACCTGATCGTGGGTGACGTACACCATGGTGGCGGCGGCACCTTCCTGTTTCAGTTGGTTATGCAGCTCGATCAGTTGGACGCGCATCGAGACGCGCAGCTTGGCGTCCAGATTGGAAAGCGGTTCGTCGAACAGAAACACCTTGGGTTTGCGCACGATGGCGCGGCCGACCGCCACGCGCTGGCACTGCCCACCGGACAGCTGACCCGGTTTGCGCTGCAGCAGGTTGGTTATCTCCAGCTTTTCTGCGGCATCACGCACCCGACGGTCAATTTCGGCTTTGCTTTCCTTGCCGATCAGGCCGAACGCCATGTTCTTGTAGACCGTCATGTGCGGGTAAAGCGCATAGTTCTGGAACACCATGGCGATGCCGCGATCTTTTGGCATGGTGTCGTTGACGCAGCGATCGTGGATCAGGATCTGGCCTTCGCTGACGCTCTCCAGCCCGGCTATCATGCGCAGCAGGGTAGATTTGGCGCAGCCGGACGGCCCGACGAAGACCATAAACTCGCCGTCTTTAATGTCCAGATCGACCCCGTGCAGCGCATTGAAACCGTTGGGGTATACCTTCTTCACATTGTTTAACTGAATACCGGCCATGTTATTTACCTTGTGTTCGCGGTTAGCCTTTTACCCCAGCGCTGGCGATGCCCTGGATGAAGTAACGTTGGAAAAGAATGAACAGCATCAGCATTGGGATCACCGCCATCAGCGCCCCGGCCATCAGTAGCGGGTACTCCACCCCGGCGCGGCTCGACAGCGATGCCAACCCGACCGGCAACGTCAGCTTCTCGGTGGTGGTGTTGACGATCAGCGGCCACATCAGGTTGTTCCAGCTCCACAGGCCGTTGATGATGATGCAGGCGATAATGCCAGGCCGGATCAGCGGCAGCATGATGCGCCAGAAGATGGCGAAGTAGCTGTAACCGTCAATCAGCGCCGCTTCCTCCATCTCCTTCGGTACCGCGAGGAAGAACTGGCGCAGCAGGAAAGTGGCGTAAATGCTGAAAATGCCCGGTAGCACCAGCCCGGTGATGCTGTTCACCAGCCCCAACTTTTGCACCACCAGAAATTGCGGGATCAAAAAGGCTTGCCCGGGCACCATCAGGATGGAAATACACACCAGAAACACCGCATCGCGGCCGCGAAAATGCAGGCGCGAAAAACCGTAGGCGGCCATGGTGGCGATCACCATTTGCAGGGTGACGGTGAAAAAGGTGGCCAACAGCGAGTTCAGATAAAAATCGGCGAAGGGGATTTCGCGCATGATCTTACCGTAGGCCTGCAGGCTGGGGTGGGCCGGCAGCAGCGTCAGCGGGATCTGGATACTCTCGGCCTGAGTTTTCAGCGAGGTGACCAGCATCCAGATAAACGGCACGACCGAAGCCAACGCCGCCAGCACCATAAACAGATACACCAGCGTTCTTTTACTTATGCTCATCGTCGCGGCTCCTCAGCTCACTTTCAGGCGTTTGCCAATCATCATTTGAATCAGGGTGATCAGCAGGGTGACGGCGAACAGCACCACGGTGATGGCGGAGGCGTAACCTTTCTCCTGCAGGTAAAAGGCGTATTTGTAGAACAGGTTGGTGACGGTTATCACGTCGCTTTCCACCAGCGCGCGGTCGAACATCAAAAACACCACGTCAAAGATTTGCAGGATCTCGATAAAACTCATTACCGAAACGAAGAACAGCGTCGGGACCATCATCGGCAGGGTGATACAGAAGAAGCGACGCAGGGTGCTGATGCCATCGATATCGGCGGCCTCATACAGCTGGCGTGGAATGCTCTGCAAACCGGCCAGTAAAATGATGATTTTCAGCGCCAGCGACGACCAGATAATGATGATGGAAACGCTGATGCGCACCACGTCCGGATCGGATAGCCAGGCCACCGGTGAAATACCCAGTTGGCCAATCGCCTGGTTAATCAGGCCGAAGTCCTTGTTGAACAGCCATTGCCACACCATCGCCACCGCGGCGGGCATGGTGACCGCCGGCAGGAACAGCAGGGTGCGCAACAGCGCCTTGCCGCGGATGTTTTGGTTGAGGCCAATGGCCAGCAGCAGCGACAGGCTCAGGCTGACCGGTACACACACCACCACATAGAACAGGGTGTTGCCGGCGGCGGTGTAGAAATCGTCGTCTTCAAACAGATTGACGTAGTTATCGACGCTGAGGGTGCTCCAGCGCATAAACTGATTGAGGTCGGTAAAGCTGTAAAAGATGTTCTGCAAAAAAGGGATGAAGTAAAACACCGTCAACCCAATCAACAGCGGTAAAATCATCACCCAACCCCAAAAACGCTCGGCGCGCTCCAGGCGGCTGAGCGCTGGACGTGGGATGCTTTTTTGTTGTTTTAGGGCACCGTAGGTATCTGCCAGCGACATGTTGCCATTCCTCAGCTTTAACGGCTTTGCGGGGTTCCGCTGCCGGCGCGCCTTCGGGCAGGCGCCGCCGGCACGGGGCGATTACTGCTCCATGATGCGTTCGATCTTCTTGACCGACTTATCCATCTCCGGTTTGGCATCCGCGCCCATAAAGATTTTCTTCAGACTGGCTATCCACATGTTCTGCCATTTTGGCGTGTTGGTCCCGGCGGTTGGGTAGGCCTCGGTCACGTTAAGGGTGTCGATATAAGGCGTGACATCAACCTTCTTGATCTCCGCCGCCCAGGCTTTCGCCGCCACTTTATTGGCCGGGATCACCACTTTCGCCAGCTCGGTTTGCGAAGCTTCGGTGCTCATAAACTCGATGTATTTCCAGGCTTCTTGCTTATGGGTGCTGTTGGCGGACATGGCGAACGCCAGGCTGTGCGCCACGCCGGATTGACGTTCGATTTTCGGCATCATTACCACGCCGATATGGTCGTTAATCAACGGATTGTTGGCGAAGGGGGCCGCCAACCACGAGCCGGCATACACCATGGCCGCACGGTTGGACTGGAAGATGTTCTCGGTTTTGACTTCGCTCATCTGCTGGGCGCTGGGCATCAGCCCGTCTTTCATCATTGACTGCAGCTGCTGATAGACCCAGATGGACTTGTCGTTGGCGATGTCGGTCGGCTGGCCGTCTTTCGGTACGATGTGGTTGCCGTTCTGGAACAGCAGGTTCATGTAGCTGTCCTGGCCGTCGATGCTAAGGTCCATCACCAACGGGAAGGCGCCGCCTTTCAGGCCGGTTTTCAAGGCGGCGGCTTTGGTTTTCAGATCGTCCCAGTTCCAGTCGCTGGTGGGGTAGCTGACACCGGCCTGATCGAACAGCTTTTTGTTGTACCACACCGCAATGGAGTCCACGTCGCGCGGGATAGCCATCTGTTGGCCGTCATACTGGTAAGCTTTTACCGAACTGGCGACCACGTCATTTAACTTGACGCCGCTGCCGCTAATATAAGGTGTTAAAGGTTGCATAATGCCGTTTTTGGCATATTGAACAAAATAAGGCATATTTATCCAGAATATATCTGGCGCTACGCCACCGGCTGCGGCAGAATCCAATTTAACGAAGTATTGTGCCGACGGCGTTAATTCTATGGCTATTTTGATATTGGGGTTTTCTTTTTCAAAACGCTTGGCGATTTCCTGCTCGGCCGGTAATTGATTTCTGTCCCACACGGCATAACGCAAAGTTATTTGATCGGCGGCATATAACATGGTCGGCAATAATAATGCCGTCGCAATGGCAGAGTGCGCCAGAAGACGGCCGGTATTTTTTATCGGTGACATTGCTTTCCCCTCGGTGGACGACGAATAAATATTTTCGTAACGTGAATTCTTTCTATCCCTTAACTTTCAATGTGTCAATACACCCCGATCTGCCCAAAAATGGGGCGAGAATGTTTCGATGTTGTTAAGATCGAAAGGGTTGGTGCGTAAACCGAAAGCGTTAGCTGTTCACAATTCGTTAACCTTTTGCGGCGGTTTTAGCCCTGCCATACGGCAATGACTGGCCTTTGGGGTCATAGGAATAAGTGATAACCCTTGCACCATAATGGGGATTAAAAATATTTTTATTGTGCATGCCTGGGTATCTTTCATTTTTGTGATGCAAATAAACAAAAAAATTGCATCGGCAAGCTTTGTCTCGGCTAAAACGCCGTTTTTCTAATGACCACTATTGTTTGAATCGATAAAAGGGTTTAGCCTGAAAATCACTCATCGGTATTTCCCCATTAGAGCGAGATTACTGCCATGCGCCTTTCATTGACCTTTACTCACAGTCTGGAAAAGATATTCCACAGCCGTAATGCACCACAGATTGATCAAATAAATAAGTTGAGTGGTTTGAACAATGAGATGCTTTCCTGGCAAGGCGTTTATTGCCTTCATCGGGCAGATAACGAAACTCGACGTGAATTAAGCTACCGTCTTGAGGGATCCCTGGCGGAGTATATCAGCGTGCGTCAGGTGCAATCGGTACCCAGTCACTTTCCCTGTTATGCCCAGACCGATGAGAACTATCTGCGTACCGAACCGGGGTTATTTCCCGATCCGCTGATACCGCTGGCCGAGCAGCTTTTCTTTGTCGCCAACAATTATTACGGCTGCCTTTGGCTGACCTTTACGCCGCCGTCGACACCCGTGGCAGGTGGGAATTACCCGCTTAAACTGACCTTGTTTGATGTTATCAGCGGCGAAGCCCTGGCCAGCGCCGTGCTGACGCTGCATATCGTTCCGGCCGAACTGCCGCCGCAAACCCTGTTGCATACCGAGTGGGTACATACCGATTGTCTGGCGGATTATTACCGCGTGCCGGTGTTCAGCCCCGAATATTGGCAGGCGGTGCGCAACCTTGTCCGCTGTGCGGTCAACAGCGGCGTAAACATGCTGCTGACGCCGATCTTCACGCCACCGCTGGATACCGCCGTCGGCGGTGAACGCACCACGGTTCAGTTGATTGGCGTACAGCGTTCCGCGCAGGGTTATCAGTTTGATTTCCAGCGGCTGGCCCAGTGGGTGGATATGGCGCAGGAAGAGGGCATTGAACACTTTGAGATTGCCCCGTTATTCACCCAGTGGGGCGCGGCGCACGCGCCAAAAATTCTGGTGGAGATCGACGGCGAACTTTGCCCGCTGTTCGGCTGGCACACCGACGCCCACGCGCAGGAGTATCAACAGTTTTTGCAGGCGCTGTTGCCGGCGTTGACCGCCTGGTTGCGCGAGCGGCAGTTGCAACAGCAGGTCTGGTTCCATATCTCGGATGAGCCGACGCTGGAGAACATTGCCGTTTATCAGCGAGCCGTTGCCGCCTTGCGCCCGCTGCTGGCCGGGTTCCGCACTTTTGACGCGCTGTCAGACTACGCTTTTTACCAGCAAGGACTGGTGGAAACGCCGGTGGCCGCTACCGACCATATAGACGCTTTTCTTGAGCATCAGGTTCCGGGCTTGTGGGCCTATTACTGCTGCGTGCAAAAGACCGAGGTAGCCAACCGTTTCTTTGCTCAGCCTTCGGCGCGTAATCGTATTCTGGGCATCCAGCTTTACCTGTACAACATCAGCGGTTTTCTGCACTGGGGGTTCAACTTCTATAACAGCGGCCATTCGCGAGAAAAACTTAACCCCTATGCGGTGACCGATTGCCGAAATGCGTTTCCTTCCGGCGACGCCTTTGTGGTTTACCCCGGCGAAAACCTGACGCCGGTGGAGTCGCTGCGGTTACGGGTGCTGCATCAGGGGTTGCAGGACATGCGGGCGCTGCAGCTGTTGGAAAGCCTGACGGACCGCAACAGGGTAGAGGCGTTGATTGAACAGGAACTGGGGATGCGTATCACTTTTAAACGTTATCCGCATCAGGCAGCACCGCTGCTGCGGCTGCGCGAAGCGGTGAATCAGCGGATCGAAGCGCTGATTTGATTGGCATAAAATGCGGCGAGGGGGCGACAGGCAGAGTGTCGCCACCAAGTTTTCAATAATTTGCTATACCTGATAGGTCGAGGGATTTCATTTTTTTGTCATGTTACTGACATGTTAGGGTCATAGCGCTGGCTTAATTTTGCAGCGACTAAGCCAGGAGATAACGCGATGTTTAGCTTGGACTCTCTGTTGCATGATGCATTTCCACACCGCAATACCCCTGCCTGGCAGCGTAGCCTGCTGAGAACTTTACTCTTCGAAAAAGAATTCAAACAGTTTGCCGCCGACTATCCTCATCTGAAAGGCTTGGATCTGATCGAGCAGGTGGTGGACTACTTCAACCTCAGCTGTGAACTGGTGGATGGCGACTTGGAAAACATTCCGAGCCAGGGGCCGGTGGTGCTGGTGGCTAATCACCCGATAGGGTCACTTGACGGACTGGTGCTGCTGCGTGCGGTCGCGGCGGTGCGGCCGGATGTCAAAGTGGTGGCCAGCCAACTGCTGACCTATATCGAACCGCTGCGCAGCCTGTTCGTGCCGGTAGACAACGTCGGCTATAAGACCAGCCGCAAGCAAATTGAAGGCATGCAGGCGCAATTGGACAAGCAGGGGGCGTTGATTTTGTTCCCCGCCGGCGAAGTGTCGCGCATGAGCCCGAAAGGCATTCGCGACGGGCACTGGCATACCGGTTTCTTGCGTCTGGCGGCCAAGGCGCGCGCCCCGATTGTGCCGATCCACATCAGCGCCCGTAACAGCAATTTGTTCTACTTCACCTCCCTGGTTTATCGCCCTCTGTCCACGCTATTGCTGGTGCGCGAAATGTTCCAGCAACAGGGCGGGCGCATTAAAATCCGCGTGGGTGGCCGTATTCCCTTTGCCAACTGGCACGACGGTCATACCAGCGCGAAAGATCTGGCGGAACGTTTCCGCCGACATGTTTATCGCCTGGGGCAGGGTAAAGAAGGACTATTTGCCAGCGAATCCCCGATCGCCTTGGCGGAAGACCGGCTGGAACTGAAGAAAGCGCTGGCAAACTGCGAGCGGCTGGGGGTCACCCCGGACGGCAAAATCATCTTCCTGTATCGCCGTCAGGATGAAGCGCGTACGCCTATCTTGCGTGAGCTGGGACGCCTGCGCGAAATCGCTTTCCGTGCGGTGGGGGAAGGTTCCGGTCGCCGCCGCGATCTGGACAGCTATGATGATGACTATTACCACCTGGTGCTGTGGGATGCGGATGAGTTGGAGATCGTCGGCGCCTACCGCTTTATTCCTACCGCAGAGCAGCTGGAACGCAAGGGTCTGGAAGGCATTTACAGCAACAGCCTGTTCCATTATGACCGCGATATGGCGCCGATCCTGGCGCAGGGCATTGAGCTGGGCCGCAGTTTCATTCAGCCGGCCTACTGGGGCAAACGGGGTCTGGACTACCTGTGGCTGGGCATTGGCGCCTACCTGGCGAAGTACCCGCAGTACCGCTATTTGTTTGGCCCGGTGTCCATTTCAGGAGGGATGCCGGTAACGGCGCGCGATCTGCTGATCGCCTTCTACCGGCTGTATTTCTCGCCGGACAGTGCGCTGGCGCAGTCTCGGCAGCCGTACCCTGCCTCGTTACCTCAGGTGCTGGCGCAGTTTGCCGGCGATAACTATCAGGAAGATCTGGTGCGGCTAAAAAGCCTGCTGAGCAATATCGGCTGTTCCATCCCCACGCTGTATAAACAATACACCGAACTGTGTGAACCGGGCGGGGTGCAGTTCATCGATTTTGGTACCGATCCGGCCTTCAATAACTGTATTGATGGGCTGGTGCTGGTCGATCTCACGCGGCTTAAACCGGCGCGTTTCCAACGTTACATCGCAGTGCATCAGCCGCAGGAGGCGTGCATAGAGTAATTGGCATGGCGCTCATGCGTTTTTGATCTAATCCGAAGCTTGGCGCCGGCGGGGGGAAATAGCCTAAGATAAGGCTTTGTTCCTCCGCCGGAGTTTTTCATGCCACAGCCGTTCGCCCCGTTTTTGTTGTCCGCCGAAGATCCCGCCGCCGTCGCGATTGAAACGCCAAAAGGCCTCGCGCCCTTCTTATTGCTTTGCGATCACGCCGGACAGGCGATACCGCAGCAATTGGGCGATCTGGGGCTGCCGCCCGGCGAAATAGACCGTCATATCGGATGGGACATCGGCGCACTGAACGTTTCACGTCACCTTAGTCGCCAGCTGGACGCTCCGCTGATTCATCAGCGTTACTCGCGTTTGGTCATTGACTGCAATCGGACTCCCGGCATTCCCAGCTCCATACCTGAGCTGTCGGAGTTGACGCCGATCCCCGGCAACGTGGGCATTGCGGCCGAACAGGCACTGGCGCGCGAGCATGAGATTTTTCTGCCTTACCATCAGGCGATAACCGACAGTCTGGATGCACGCCAGCGTAGCGGACTGCCGACGGCGATCGTTGCCATGCACAGCTTTACGCCGGTGTTTAAAGGCAATGCGCGCCCATGGCAGGTAGGGCTGTTGTTCAACCGTCAACCGGAGTTCGCGCTGTTGCTGGCAGAGTTGCTGCGTGAAGAAGGGGATTTGCAGGTGGGCGTCAATGAGCCCTACGCCATGACCGATGCGACGGATTACACCCTGCCGGTGCATGCTGAGCGCCGGCAATTGCCCTATGTCGGTATCGAGATCCGCCAGGATCTGCTTGCCGATCAACAAGGTCAACAGGCCTGGGCAGAACGCTTCGCCAGACTGTTACCGCAAGCCTGGCATCGCTGGCAAATTTGACTTTAGGAATATTCCCAGTGATGATAACTGTAAGGAAAGTGTCAACGTCATTGGGAAGTGCCAGGAGCGTCAAGTGGAGCAGAATGATAACGGATTGTTTATCAAGCAGGAGCGCTTTGAAGTACTGGCGATTCTGCGTGAGATTTGTAAACAACGCACGCCGCTACGGGTCGTAAATGAGAAACAGCAGTTTCAGAGTTTGTTATTGAGCGTCGGGCCGGACAACATCGTGTTTAGCGGCGATGAGGCGGATACGGCGGTTGATGGCGAATGCACCATCGTGATTGAAAGCCATGACGCGAAGATCGAGTTCTCCGTAGGTCGGGCCGAGTTCAGCCATCAGCAGGGCGTCAACGTTTGTTCAACCCAATTGCCGAAGCAGCTGGTTTACATCCAGCGCCGTCGCCAGTTTCGCGTGACGACACCTCACTGGCGCCAGTTTTTGTGCAGTGGTGAATACGCCGATGGCAGTGAATATCAGTTGAGGATCCACGATCTGTCTGCCGGTGGTGTAGGGCTACGCGTTGATGGCCCATTACCGCCAAACCTGCAGCCCGGGTTCCAGTTCAAAAAAGCGTTGTTGGATCTTGGCAGCTATGGCAGTTTCAAGGTCAATATGGAGCTGGTGGTGATCAACGACGATCATGAGCTGGATGACGACGACAACATGGTGCATTTTTCACGCCTGTCGTGCCGCTTTATGAAACTGGGTTTGGCGATGGAAAGAAAAATTCAGAGTGCGGTGTTTGCGTTTGAATTGGACTTCAACAAAAAGAAAAAACGCTAAGTAAGACGCGAGGGGCAGCTGGCTGCCCCGTCACTCCCGGCCTATTTCAAGGCGCGCAGGCTGCCAATTTCCTCCAGGCCGAAATGCTCCGCTTCCGCCAGAACAGCACAAACTTCACCGCCGGCGGTCACGATCGCCTCATCGAGACTTTTCCCGTGCAGCAGATGGCTGACCAGCAACGCGGCAAACATATCGCCGGTGCCTTTGACCTTTGATTGAATTCTGGGGTGGGTATAGCTTTGCACTTCGTCGTGTTTGACCAGCAGTAACCCCAGTTGATCGTCGTTTTCCGCCACGCCCGGTGCGCTGGTCACCAACACCCACTCGGTGGTGTCATTGAGCAACGCCTGTGCGGCCTGCCGCGTCTGTTCCTGGGTGGTCAGAGGGTGACCGCAAAGCTGTTCCAGTTCGAAGCCGTTGGGGGTCAGGCCATTGGCCAATTGCAGGAAGGGGGAGCGATAGCAATCGACAATGCGCTTATCCACATACACCCCTTCGCCGTAATCGCCCATCACCGGATCGATATAAATTTTTATCTGCGGATTGATCGCGCGCACACGCTGTAACCAGGCATCCAGAATATGGCATTGGTCGACATTGCCCAGATAACCGACAATCACCGCGCGGGTGCGATTCATCACGCCGCGGGCAAGCAAATCCGCCAGAAAACCGCCGAACCACTCGGCGGAGATCACACCGCCGCTGGGTGCGCCGTAATAAGGGGGGCAACCGAACAGCACGCTGGGCACCTGTAGCACTTCCAGCCCTTTTTTCAACAACGTGCGATAGGCTATCCCGTTGCCGACGCTGCCATACACCACCTGAGATTGAATGCTGATGACATCAATCTGCGGCGGCTGTAATTGAGAAATTTGTTGCATCTATCACTTCCTGGGTTCGATTTTATCCAACCAGCGCGCAAATACCTGGCGGGCGCATTGTTCCAATTCTGTGCCGTAACGCGCGGCCTGTTGACGTAAAAGCTGTGGCACGATGCCGGCCAGTTCAAGTTCACAGGCATGGCCTACCAGCCAGCGCTCAAGATCGCGGTGGTCGGCTTCCAGATGGAACTGTAGCCCAAGGGCGAAATCCTGATACTCAAATGCCTGATTGGGGCAGATATCGGTACCCGCCAGGCGGGTAGCGCCTTCGGGGATCATAAACATATCGCCGTGCCAGTGAAGCACCGGCGTGGATGCCAGTGGCGCCAGCACCGAGTCTTCATTGTCCGTCAAGGTTAAGGGGGCGTAACCGATCTCTTTCACACCGAGCGAAACGACTTCGGCACCCAACGCCTGGGCAATCACCTGCGCGCCGAGACAGACACCGATCGTAGGCTGTTTTTGCTGTAAACGCTGGGTAACCAGTGCTAACTCATCGTTGAGAAACGCATAGTTTTGCTGGCCGGCAAAGTGCTGAGCGGCGCTGATCGGCCCGCCCAGCACCACCAGCAGGTCGGTATCCTCATTAACGATGGTGCGGATGTCGTCACGGCCTGCGTCGAAATAATCAATCTGATAGCCACGCAATGACAGCAGTGAGCCCAGAATGCCGAGGTTTTCAAAATTCACATGTCGGATCGCGACAACTTTTTTCATTGTTGTGGTGCCTCTTGGCTATGGGGGTAAGGTTCCAGTTCCAGCGTATCGCCCAGGATGGTGATACCGCCAAGGCCGCTTTGATAAACTATCCGACGCTCTTTGACCTGGCTGATACTCAACTGGTAGCCCTGATCGGCAGGGAACAGCGCCTGAGCCTGCTGCAGCTGTTCGGCGGCCCAGGGCGTGAACATCTGCAAGCGGCCAAAAGCTTTCCCGCCCTGTTTAATATCCAGTACGTAATGTTTTTCCATCTTTACCCCTTAACTTTTCCGTTCGAAACAGGTAATCTGTTTTGAACTAATACAAAAAGGTTTTATGTATGAGATCATTGTATGCAAAAGGCGGCAGCGCTGTCCAGATTGCTGAACAGATCAGCACACAGATAAAGCAGGGGGATCTGCAGCCGGGTGACCTGCTGCCGCCGGTGCGTCAATTGGCCGGCGAGTTGGGGGTCAACCCCAATACCGTCGCCAGCGCCTATGCCAAGCTGCGCGATGCCGGTTTGGTGGCTACCCGCGGGCGTGCCGGTACTCAGGTACTAGAGCAACCTTTAATGACGGTGCGTAATGTTCGGCAAGTGCCGGAGGGCATGAGGGATTTGGCGAGTGGTAATCTGGATGCCGCACTGTTGCCGGCCCTGTCGCTGGGCGCCGAAGACGTTTTCCCGCAGCAGACCGGTTATGACGTCAGCGGGGATTTACCGGCGTTGTGCCGGCTTGCCGGCGACTGGTTAAGCCAACAAGGGGCAGACTTGGGTGAATCGGCGGTGTTTTCCGGCGCGCTGGACGCTATCGAAAAGGCGTTGCGTATTCATGCGGCGCCGGGCGCCTCGGTGTGGGTGGAAGATCCCTGCTGGCCACCGTTACTGACGCTGTTGCGGCATCTGCGGCTGAAGCCTTTGCCGTTACCGGTTGATGAACAAGGGTGCCGCTTGCCGGAAAAAGAGGCCGCGCCTCTGGGGGCCGCGGTGATCATGACGCCTCGGGCACAGAACCCGACCGGCATGTCATTGAGCGCGGGCCGGGCCGCGAGTTGGCGGGAATTCCTGTCGCAAAACCCTGGCTGTCTGGCGATCGTCGATGACTTCTGGGGCCTCCTGTCGCAGCGGCCGTTGCATTTGCCCTTTGCCGCAGACAATGGCCTGTATGTGTTATCGCTGAGCAAGTTCCTCAGCCCGGATCTGCGAATTGCGCTGGCCTGCGGCAAGCCGCAACTGCTGCAGACCATGCGGGCGGATCAATACATTCGCGAACGCTGGGTCAGCCATATCCTGCAGCAGATTGCCGTTAAACTGTGGACGCAGGCCCGGCAAGAGGGGTTGTTTGCACGGGCGCAGCAAACTTATCAGCAGCGGCGTGACGATTTGTCCGAACGGCTGCACGCATTGACCGGCGTGCCGGTGTCGCCGGGAGAGGGAGTGCATATCTGGTTGCCGGTGCGTTCAGAAGCCGCCGCCAGCCAAATGATGGCGCAGCGCGGCTGGCTGGTGCAGAGCGGCGAACCCTTCCGCCTGAAAAGCGGTCCGGCGATCCGCATCAGTCTGGCTAACCTTGAGCCGGCGCAGCTGGAAACGCTGGCTCAGGATCTGGCCGTCGCCATCGGTGCCGGCACCGTGGTTAACTGAATCAAACAGCCTCACCCGCTAACGCCAGCAATTGCAGAGAGGCAAGGCGGGCGGCAGGCTGGCTGATGGGGGTATCAATCACAAACTCCTCTACGCCGTACTGCTGGTGCAACTGATCCAGCTGTTGGCGCACCTGCCGGGCGGTACCCAGCAGAATGTGGCTTTCGCGCGGTTCGATACGGTAATCGGTAGCGCCGGCCTGTTGCACAAAGCTTTCCGCCTGCTCCAGGCTGCCGACGGTCACGCTTTGCCCGCCGGTCACGTGGACACGGTACTGCTGGATCCCGGCTGCCAGATCTTTAGCCTGGCTTTCGCTGACGGCGACGATCGCCGCCACCGCCAGCAGGGCTTTGCGGCCACCGCTTTGCTCACTGTAATGGGCCAGCGCCCGACGGATATCCTCCGGATTACCATTGAGATGGGCGGCAAACACAAAGGCCCAGCCGTGTTCGGCGGCCAGTTGGGCGCTTTCGTTGCTGGCGCCCAGCAGAAAGCGTTGCGCCGGTTGCAGCGGCTGTGGCGTGGCGCTCAGGCCAGGCTGCGCATCATCGTTAAGATAGGCATTGAGCTGCGCGAGCTGTTGAGGGAAGTCAGGCTTATTCTGTTGATCGTGCGCGGCCTGCAGCGCCTGAGTCGACAGCGGTAGCCCGCCTGGCGCTTTTCCCACGCCCAAATCAACCCGGCCCGGTGCCAGCGTGGCCAGCAGATTGAAGTTCTCCGCTACCTTATAAGCGCTGTAATGTTGCAGCATGACGCCGCCGGAGCCGATACGGATCCGCGAGGTTTGTCCGAGCAAATAGGCAATCAGCACTTCCGGGGAAGGGCAAGCCAGCTGCGGGGTATTGTGATGCTCCGCCAGCCAAAAACGGCGGTACCCCCAGACCTCCGCCTGCTGTGCCAGATGCAGCGTGCGCTTGAGCGCCTCGGCGGCGCTTTCTCCTTCGGCAATCGGACTTTTTTCCAACACGCTCAGGGCATAAGCCATTTTCCTGTTCCTTTCTCATCGATGATTGATGACAAATACCATGCAGGATGCCGGCGGCGTAATATTGATTGGAGATAGGATATTCCATTGATAAAAAACGGATTTAGATATGCACAGGGTGGTAAAGGGGCGCGTGGTTGACGCGCCCGATTTACATCAGGATTCCAGCCAGTCCTTCAGGCGAATAGCGTCGCTGTAGTGGCCGTAGCGCTGCTTTGAGCCAAGGAGGATCATCACCACCGGCTGCCCCTTGATCAGGGTTCGCATCACCAGACAGTGACCGGCTTCGTTGGTGAAACCGGTCTTTTGCAGCTGAATTTTCCAGGCGGGATTGTTGATCAGCCCATTGGAACTGCGATAAACCAGTTGGCCGCGACCAGGGCGGACGATTTGTTGCCTGTCGGTGCTGAAACGGCGAATGGTCTGATAACGGTAGGCGTGATTAACCATTTTCAGCAGATCATTGGCGCTGGCAACGTTGCGCGGCGTCAGGCCGGTCGGATCGTAAAAACGGGCGTGTTTCATGCCGAGGATGCGGGCTTTCTGATTCATTTTCGCCACAAAGGCTTTTCGTCCGCCGGGATAGCTGCGGCTCAACGCGGCCGCCGCACGATTTTCCGATGACATCAGGGCGATGTGCAGCATATCGCGACGGCTGAGAATGGAGCCCAGGGTCAGGCGCGAATGGGTCTTCTTGAGCAGATCGCGGTCGGCAGGAGTGACTTTTATCGGGTTGCCCAGCGGGCGTTTGCTGTCCAATACCACCATGGCGGTCATCAATTTGCTTAGCGATGCTATCGGCACCACGCGGTTGGCTTGTTTGTGATACAGCGTTTTGCCGGTACGCTGATTGACCACCAACACCGAAGCAGAGTGAAGCGCCAGCGGCGCAGCGGCCTGTGCAGAGGGGGGAACCAACAACAGCGTGAGAATCAAACTGACGCCGAAACCTGAGGTGGAAAAGCGAAAAAGGGAATTCAATAAATGCATGGCAACCGTGACTATGTTCCTGACTGATGAATAAATATCAGCAAGAGTCTGCACAGCAAATGTGGAGAAAATAAGGTGACCCTTGCGGATCTGAAAACCCGGCGGTGGCGTTCGGCGTGAGGGTAAGGTAGGGAGGCGGCGATGCGCCTCCCTGGCAGGGGATCAATACACTTCTGGCACGACCATGTTATCCGGGACCGGGCTGCGGCTGTAGTCCGGGCTGCGTTTGCGTGGCGGCAGGGTGATCACGTTGCCTTCGGCCTCTTCGTAAGGCAGTTGCTTAAGCAGATGGCTGATACAGTTCAGCCGGGCCTTTTTCTTGTCGACACCCTGAACCACCCACCATGGCGCCTCAGGAATGTTAGTGCGCGCTAACATGACCTCCTTGGCCTCGGTGTAATCCTCCCAGCGACGGCGGCTCTCTAAATCCATCGGGCTGAGCTTCCACTGCTTGAGCGGATCGTGGATGCGACTGAGGAAACGCAGTTCCTGCTCATCGTCGGTGATCGAGAACCAATACTTGACGATTTGAATGCCGCTGCGCGTCAGCATCTTCTCGAACTCCGGCACGCTGCGGAAAAACTCTTCGTATTCCTCGTCGTTGCAAAAGCCCATCACTTTTTCCACTCCGGCACGGTTGTACCAGCTGCGATCGAACAACACCATTTCGCCGGCGGCCGGCAGGTGGGCGATATAGCGCTGGAAGTACCACTGGGTGCGTTCGCGGTCGTTGGGGGCCGGCAGCGCGGCCACACGGCAGGTACGCGGGTTCAGACGCTGGGTGATGCGTTTGATCACGCCGCCCTTGCCGGCGGCATCGCGGCCTTCAAAGATGATCACCAAACGGTGGCCGGTACGCATCACCCAGTCCTGCAGTTTGACCAGCTCACCCTGCAGCCGCAGCAACTCGCGAAAGTACTGTTTGCGCCAGGCTTTTTTCTGGTCGCTGTCCACTTCGGTGTCGTCAAAGCGCAGGTCGTTCAGTTCCATTTCCAGCTCTTCGTCATAGCTGTCGTAGAATTCCTGCAGCAGGCGCTGGTTGAAGGTGTCGTCGTGATTAAATTCATGCATAGCCATAGTTGATTCTCCGTGTTAGCCCGGTTTTAAAAATGGGTGAAGATCCAGTAGAGCCCGGCGGAAAGCAGCACCGAGGCCGGCAGCGTCAGCACCCAGGCCATCAGCAGATTGCGCAGGGTGGACATTTGCAGGCCGGAGCGGTTGGCCGCCATAGTCCCGGCAATGCCGGATGAAAGAACGTGGGTGGTGGAAACCGGCAGGCCGAAGGCGTCCGCCGCTCCGATAGTGGTCATCGCCACCAGCTCGGCGCTGGCGCCCTGAGCATAGGTGAGATGGCTTTTACCGATCTTCTCGCCCACGGTGACCACGATGCGCCGCCAGCCGACCATGGTGCCCAGCCCAAGCGCTATCGCCACCACCACCTTGACCCAGAACGGAATAAAGCGGGTGGCGCTGTCCAATTCACCTTTCAGCGCGTCCAGATTGCGTTGCGAGTCAGCGGGGATCTGAAGTTGTTTTTCCGTCTTCAGGTGCTTAATGACCTCCGACGTCAGGTACATATCATTTCGGGTGTTGGATACCGCCTGCGCAGGGATTTTGTCGACCGAACCGTACTGGCGAATTTGATCGCCGATGGCACCGGTCAGTTGGGCCAGGGCAGGCACCACTTCAGGTGTCAGCTCGCTGGTGCGAACATAGCCGGTGAGAACTTCACGTGGGGGAACCTGGCTGACCGCTGGGAACTGTTGCAACAGTTGGTTCTTTGTCACTTCCGCCAATGCCGCTACGCGGGGGATTTGCTCCGGCGGCATCGAACGGTTCAACGCATAGGCAATGGGCATGGTACCGACCAGGATCAGCATGATCAGGCCCATGCCTTTTTGCCCGTCGTTGGAGCCGTGAGCAAAGGAAACGCCGGTACAGGTCAGGATCAGCAGGCTGCGGATCCACAACGGCGGCGGCGAGTCATTTTTGGGGGCGGTATACAACTGGCGGTTTTTGACAAAGACCTTCAGCGCCAGCAGCAGCAAGGCGGCAAACACGAAGCCGATCACCGGTGAAAGCAGCAGGGCATAACCCACTTTAATGGCCTGGCCCCAGTCGACGCCGCTGGTGCCGGTGCGCCCGTGGATCAGGGCGTTAGCCACCCCAACGCCGATGATCGAGCCTATCAAGGTATGCGATGACGACGCAGGCAGCCCCAGCCACCAGGTGCCGAGGTTCCAGATAATCGCCGAGAACAGCAGGGCGTAGACCATGGCGAATCCGTTGCCGGTACCGGCCTGCAAGATCAGTTCAACCGGCAGCAGCGAAATGATGCCGAAAGCGACCACGCCGCTGGAGAGCAACACGCCGAGAAAATTAAAGAACCCCGACCAAACCACCGCCACCATCGGCGACAGTGAATGGGTGTAAATCACGGTGGCTACCGCATTGGCGGTATCGTGGAAACCATTAACGAATTCAAAGCCGAGCGCGATCAATAACGCCAATCCCAATAAAAGAAACGGAACGTAACTGGTATAAACCGCACCGGCATCGCTGACGTCGTTAAATAGATTTACTCCGGCAAAAGCTATCCCCAGCACTAATAAAAAAACAAAAAAAAGAACAGTGAGTCGACTGTTCTTTTGGTAGATTTTTGGCAGGCTTGACGCAGATGGCGCACCCGCTTGAACGGCGCTGTTATCGCTCATAAAGGACCTTCCCGATAGGCTTCATTAGATTACTGACGGTGCTGTACGGTGTTGCCATCAAAGTATTGGGAAATAATGTGACTTTTTTATGACGCTAATATTAATCATCGGGAACAGTGAAAATAATTAACGTTGGCATTTAAAGGTTGATATAAAGACTGAGATTAATTAATTCATGCGTGCGGTTATTCGGGACAAAGGTTTATGGCTCAAACGGTTGCGGAAAAATTACACAAACTTGATTTTGACGATGAGGTCACCGGGCTGATTTACGGCCACGTTTTTCGTACGGCAGAGCCGCCGCAGCGGGTCTCTTCGCAACAGGCCTGCCAGGCCTATCAGACGCTGTCGCCGGGGGAGGGATTTATCTGGCTGCATCTCAACCTGAACCATGCCGCGGCGGAAAAATGGCTGAAAAACCACTTTGCGATTTCCGACTTTTTCTTCGACGAGATCCGCCACGGATCTCATACCACGCGCATAGAACGTCAGGGAGAGGATTTGTTCGCGGTGCTTAACGACGTTATCTTCCACCCGAAAGAGAATAACCCTGAGATTGCGACGCTGTGGCTGTATTGCCGCAGTGGCCTGGTGGTCACGGTTCGGCACAAACCGCTGCGTTTGATTGAGCGGCTGCTGGGCCGGCTGGGGCCGCTGCAGTTGGCGTCTTCTACCGAATTGCTGGCGCATTTGCTGGAGGAGCAGGAAGAGGTGCTGGAGCAGGTGGTGCGGCAGGCCAACCAGTATGTCGATACCATCGAAGATCGCCTGCTGAGCAACCATGTGAAACGCAACCGTACCGAACTGGGGAGGATGCGCCGCATGCTGCTGCGTTTTCAGCGTCTGCTGGCGCCGGAGCCCGCGGCGCTGTTTCGCTTGCTGAATCGGCCGCCGACCTGGCTGAGCCGGGACGTGGTACAGGATCTGCGTCAGTTCACCGAAGAGTTCACGGTGGTGCTAAACGATCTCGCCAGTTTGACCGAACGCATTCGCTTGTTGCAGGAAGAGATAGGCGCCAAGCAGATGGAACAGAACAACCGCACGCTTTACACCCTGACGGTGATCACCGTGTTGGCACTGCCAATCAATATCGTCGCCGGCTTCTTTGGCATGAACGTGGGAGGGATCCCGCTGGCCAGCAATCACCACGGCTTTGTTTTGATGGTGTTGCTGGTCGGCGGCTTTACGCTGGTCACCGGCTATCTGGCGTTCAGACGGCGGGACGAGAGGTGATTAAAGTCTGGCTCGGTACTCTTCTTCCAGCCTGGTGTGGGTGCTCCAGAACGGCTGTGGTTGGCGATTGTGCAGGCGATCGACCAGGATATCCAGATGGGTGTGCCACCCCCCGGCCACGCTGAGCATTTCATCACGGTTGGCCAGGCGACGGTGGGTAACCGTCAGCAGCACGGCTTTACCCTGTTCGGTCAGTTCGAAGGTCACCTCGGAGGGGCGGCTTTGCCCCTGTTCGGCCCAGGTAAAACTCAGCAACCGCGGTGGGAAAAGGCAGGTGATATGGCCGACGTTGCTGACGCTGCAGCTCAGGTGCTTATATTTGGCCGGCGTTTGTTCGTGTTCGCCGGTCAGATCGGAATTGCGAAAAACCAGCTCCACCTGGGCTCCATTTTCCAGCTTCATCTCGCCGGCGGCCAGCCAGGTGGCACGTTTGTCGGATTCCGTCAGATAGGCCCAGACCCGCTCGATCGGGCCGGGCAGCAGCCGCTGAATGCGCAGCGTGCCGGTTTCAATAATCATGCCGTAGTCGTTCATCATTCACTCCTCGGGAGGATTCGGTTCCGGCTGCAGCAGCGCTGTTTCCAGCGCGTCCAGCCGCTCAGTCCAGAAATGCTCGTAGGTTTGCAACCATTGCATGGCCTGCGCCATGGGCTCGGGTTCAAGCCGGCAGATATGGTTTCTTCCTTGCACGGTGCGCTGCACCAGCCCAGCAAGCTCCAGTGCTTTAATGTGCTTGGAGGCGCCGGCAAACGACATCTGCAACGGCGCGGCCAGTTCACCAATGCTGTGCTCGCCGCCGGCCAGCGACCGCAGTATCGCGCGGCGTGTCGGGTCGGAAAGCGCATGGAAAATGGCGTCCAGCTGTGAGGAAGATAATTTAACCATATGGTTGAATATAGAACAGGTGGGCTAATATTCAACCAGTTTGTTGAATATTTTTTTCTGGCCCCGGCAGGTTAACCGGAGCCAGGGATCAGGCGTGGGTTTGCGCCAATATCGCGTTGAGCAGCACGTTGGCCCCGGCGGTTGACCACTCCGGGGAGATGTTCTCCAATTCGTTGTGGCTGATGCCCTCCACGCAGGGAATGAATATCATCGCCGTCGGTGCTACCCGGCTCAGGTAGCAGGCGTCATGACCGGCACCGGAAATCATATCCCGGTGTGAATAACCCAGCGTGCAGGCGGCCTGTCGCACACTGTCGATGCAACCAGAATCAAAGCGTATCGGTTGATATTGGAAAATGCGCTCGGCGCGGGCCTTCAGCCCATCGACACCCACTTTGGTCACCGCGGCAAGCAAACGTTGTTCCATCTGCGCCAATACCGCCTCTTGCGGGTGACGGAATTCGACGCTGAAGAACACCTTGCCCGGCACCACGTTGCGGGAATTGGGCGTGATCTGCGCCATACCCACCGTGGCGCGAGCGTCCGGCATAAAGGCTTTACCGATCTCATTGACCGCCTTGACCATGTCGGCGAAGCCGAGCAGGGCGTCGCGCCGACGATCCATCGGCGTCGTGCCTGCATGGGCGCTGAACCCGGTGATCTCCAGCTCATACCAGCGTTGCCCTTGCGCAGCGGTCACTACGCCAATCTCAATGTTTTCCGCTTCGAGGATCGGGCCTTGCTCGATGTGCAGCTCAAAGGCGGCGTGAATCGGCATGTTGCCCACCGGATGCTCGCCGGCGTAGCCGATTTGCTGCAAGGCTTCGCCGATGCTGGTGCCCTGTGCATCCTGGCGCGACAGGCCGTATTCAAGCTCGAACACGCCGGCAAATACCCCAGAAGAGATCATTGCCGGCGCAAAGCGTGCGCCTTCTTCATTCGTCCAGTTGATGACTTCCACCGCACGTTCGGTTGCGATTTGTCGATCGTTTAGGGTGCGGATCACCTCCAGCCCGGCCAGCACGCCGTAAATACCGTCGAAACGGCCGCCGTTGGGCTGGGAATCAACGTGGGAGCCGGTGACCACCGGGGCCAGATCCGGACGAGTGCCTTCGCGGCGCAGGAACATATTGCCCATGCGGTCGATGCGTACGCTGCAACCGGCCTCCAGGGCCCAATCGCGTAACCGATCGCGTGCCTGGCGGTCTTCTTCACTCAGGGCCAGCCGTGTCACGCCGTCTTTTGGAATAGCGCCGAACTGAGCCATGTCGAGCAGGCTTTGCCACAGGCGATCTCCGTTCACTCGATGCGTCACTTTTCCTCTCCCTGCGCCTTGGCGGCATAGCGAAAATCACAGCAGGACGCGCCGGACATGATGGTCTGGGTGCGCTGCAGTTCTACCTCTGGCGCGTAGCCGACGATAAATTGACTGTCGCGCGCGCAGGACAACAGATGGCCGATCTCACCCAAGCCCATTTGATGGTACATCTCGGCATAGCGGCAGCGGGTGACGTCATAGTTAAAATGCTGCTCGTCCTGGTAGATCACCTTCACCTGCAGCGCATCGTCTTTTTCCCACAGGTACTGCAAGGCGGCGAAACTTTGCAAATCCGCGCCATTGGGCTCCTGCGCAGCGAAGTTTTTGCCGGCTTCGATGGCGGCATTTTCGATAGCCTCGCCAATGACCGCCTGTGCGCGCTCTTTGCCGATCTCGCGCACCAGGATCTGGTAGATCGGTTTGATGATTTCCGCCTCTATGCGGCGGCGGGCCAGAATACCCAACTCGTTTTTTTCATCGCTCATCGCCTTGCTCCTCATTGCTTGCGGGTTTTTATTGTTTTTTTGCGCCACCCAGTACGGTCTGCGGCTGCCATTTGCCGTCAACCACCCGGTACAGGGTGAAGCTCGGCTGTTGCAGGTTGCCCTGTGAATCGAATGCAATGGTGCCGGTGACGCCCTGATAATGAATGGCGCGCAGCTTCGGCAGATAATCGGCCGGATCGGCGGAGCCCGCCTGCTCAATGGCGGCAATCAATACCCGGGTGGCGTCGTAGGCAAACGGCGCATGCAGTTCGATATGGGTTTGGTAGCGGTCGCGGTAGGCCTGCTCAAAGGCTTTGCCACCGGGCATTTGCTCCAGCGGCAGACCGGGCTCCAGCGCCACTACGCCTTCACCTTCTTTCTGTGCCAGCGTCAGGAAGGTCTGGCTGACAAAACCGCCGGCTCCCATCAACGGGGTGTTCATGCCCAACTGTTTGATACGGCGTGCCAGCGGCGCTGCCTGCGAGTCGACGCCGCCGAAGAAGATCAAATCGGCGTTTTTGCTGCGTACGGTGGTCAGGACCGCGCTGAAATCGACGGTCTTGTCGTCGACATATTCACGCGCCACCGGTTGGATACCCTGAGCTGCCAGCGACTTGATGAATTCATCCGCCAGTCCTTGTCCGAACGCGGTACGGTCGTCAATCACTGCAATGCGCTTGGCTTTTAGCTGTGTGACGGCGTAGATCCCGGCGTAATTACCGCCATCGTCGTCATGGCCCATGACGCGGAAGCTGGTATCAAACCCCTGTTGAGTATAGCCGTGGCCGGTGGCGACCGGCGCGACCTGGGCAATACCGGCGTCGTGGTAAATGCGTGCGGCCGGGATACTGGTGCCGGTGTTCCAATGGCCGACCACACCAGCCACGCCTTCGTCGACCAGGCGTTGCGCCACCGCGACGGCGGTGCGCGGATCGGATTGATCGTCCTCGGACAACAATTTAAAGGTGACGGCTTTGCCTTTGAGCGTGGGTTTCTGCGCGTTGGCATCGGCGATCGCCAGCTTAGCGCCGTTTTCCAAATCTTTACCGATACGCGCGGAAGGGCCGGTTAACGGGCCGGCCAGACCGATCAGAATGGTTTCATCGGCCAGCGCCGACGAGGCGGCACTCAGGCTGACCAGAACGGCGGTGGCTAACGCCAGCGGCTTGAAGCGAGTGATTTTGTTCATGTAAAACTCCCGGTGTGGTTAAAAGTAAACACGGTTATTCGCCCAGATAGGCTTGTTTGATTTTTTCATCATCCAGCAGGTCGGCAGAGCGGCCGCTATGGTTCAGATTGCCGCTGTCCAGCACATAAGCGCGATCGGTCGACGCCAGCGCCAGCCTGGCGTTTTGTTCAACCAACAGTAACGTGACGCCGTCATGCGACAGGCGTTTGATAACCTCAAAAATGGCCTCAACCACGATAGGCGCCAAGCCCATAGAAGGCTCATCCAGTATGAGCAGGCGCGGGCGGCTCAGCAGCGCACGACCGATCGCCACCATCTGCTGCTCACCACCGGAAAGTAATCCGGCCTGTTGGCGCAGCCGTTCGCGCAAGCGAGGGAAAAGCGCGTAAACCTGCTCCAAATCCTGTCGAACCGCCGGTTTGTCAGAGCGTGAATAAGCGCCAAGCTGCAGATTCTCCAATACCGTCATGCGGGCGAAAATCCCGCGGCCCTCCGGCACCATCACCAGCCCCTGCTGCAGCAAGCGATGCGGGGGTACGCCGCGAATGGAAAGGCCGTCGAACAGGATTTCTCCTTCAAACGACTGCAGGCCGGTCAGAGCGCGCAGGCTGGAGGTCTTGCCCGCGCCGTTGGCGCCGATTAACGTCACCTGCTCGCCGCTGTTCACCGTAAAATCGATGCCTTTCACCGCATGAATTCCGCCGTAAGACACTTTTAAATTTTTAACGCTGAGTAAGGGCTCAGACATGGGCAGCGCCTCCCAGATAAGCGCGGATCACCGCAGGCTCACGCCTTACCTGTGCCGGTTCGCCTTCGGCGATGACTTTGCCGTAGTCGAGTACCGTCATGCGGTCGCAAAGGCCCATCACCAGCTTGACGTCATGCTCGATCAATAACAGGGTTTTGCCACTGTCACGAATGCGTAGCAGCAGATCGCGCAGCGCCACTTTCTCGCCGGCGTTCATCCCGGCCGCGGGTTCATCCAACGCCAGCAATTTAGGCTCGGTCGCCAATGCCCGGGCGATTTCCAGCCGACGCTGGTGGCCATAGGAAAGATCGCCGGCGCGATAATGCGCGAACTGACTGATGCCGACGTACTCCAGCAGCGCGTGGGATTTTTCCCGCGTGGCCTGCTCTTCCTGGCGGGCGCGCCGATGACGTGAAATTGCCGCCCACAGGCCGTTGCGGGTGCGCAGGTGACAGCCGACCATCACGTTTTCCAACACGGTCATTTCATTGAACAGGCGCAGGTTCTGGAAGGTACGCGCGATGCCTGCCTGCGCCACCTTATCGATAGCCTGTGGCTTGTAACGCTGTTCTTGCAGGCGGAATTCGCCGCTGTCGGCGCGGTACAGACCGGTGATCAGGTTGAAGCAGGTGGTTTTGCCGGCGCCGTTGGGGCCGATCAAGCCGTAAATCTCACCCTGGCGAATGCTGATGCTGACATCGTCCACCGCGGTTAATCCGCCAAAGCGTTTACTGACGTGACTGAGCGTGAGAAGCGGCGTCATAAAGTGGCTCCCTGTTGATGACGTGCGGGCCACAGGCCTGCCGGGCGATACAGCATCACCAGAATCAACGCCAACCCGTAGAACAGCTGGCGGATGATTTCCGGATCGATCCACACCTGGCCGAACAGCGCCTGCTGCAGCGGCCCCATGGTGCTGCGCAGCAGTTCAGGCAAGGCGGCCAGCAACAGGGCACCGAGGATCACCCCGGGGATATGGCCCATGCCGCCCAACACCACCATCGCCAGCACCGCGATGGACTCTTGCAGCGTAAAGGACTCCGGTGAGACGAACCCTTGAAATGCCGCAAATAAAGCCCCGGCGATGCCGCCGAAGGTGGCGCCTATGGCGAAAGCCAACAGCTTGAAATTACGCGTATTGATTCCCATCGCCCGTGCCGCGTCTTCATCTTCGCGGATAGCGGTCCAGGCCCGACCCACCCGTGAATGTTGCAGGCGGAGACAGATAAACAGGATCAGCAGCAGCAGGGCGGCGAACAGGTAGTAATAGAGATACAGTGACGAAAAGCGGAAACCGAACCACTGTTGCATCCCCGAAAACTTCAGGCCAAATAGCGAGACCGGATCGATGCCGGAGATCCCTTTGGGCCCGTTGGTGATGTTGAGCGGCCGGTCCAGATTGCGCATCAGAATGCGGACGATCTCGCCAAAGCCCAAGGTGACAATCGCCAAATAGTCTCCACGCAGTCGCAGCGTCGGTGCGCCCAGCAGAATGCCGCACAGCGCTGCCAATAAAGCCGCCAGCGGGATCAGCAGCAGGATCGACAAATGCAGCCCATCGGGGAACCACTGCAGCAATATTGGAAATTGCTCGGTGAGGTGTGGTGACGACAATAACGCGGTCAGATAGGCACCTACCGCGTAAAAGGCGATAAACCCCATGTCCAGCAGGCCGGTGAGGCCGACCACGATGTTCAGCCCCAATGCCAGCATCAGGTAGAGCAAGGCAAAATCGATCACCCGCACCCAGTAGTTACCGCCTGCGGCACCGGCCACCCAGGGGGCCAGCAGCAGGCCGAGCATAAACAGCGCCACGCCGAGTCTGGCACGGCCAGGGGCATCGGTTTGCTGTAGGTGAGTCAAAATAGTCATCTTGTCTCCTCAGGCGCGGGTGGCGACGCGTTCGCCCAGCAGCCCGGATGGGCGAAATACCAACACGGCGATCAATATCAGGAAGGCGAAAACGTCCTGATAGTTACTGCCGAAGGTGCCCCCGGTCAGTTCGCCGAGATAGCCGGTGCCCAACGACTCGAACAACCCCAGCAACAGACCGCCGAGCATGGCGCCGCGCAGGTTGCCGATGCCGCCTAACACCGCCGCGGTAAAGGCTTTGATACCCGGCAGAAAGCCCATGGAGAAACCGGCATTGCCGTAGTTGCTGGCCATCATGATGCCCGCCACTGCCGCCAAAGCGCCGCCGAGGGCGAATGTCAGAACGATGATGCGGTTGGGGTCTATGCCCATCAGGCCGGCAACCTGCGGGTTTTCTGCCGTGGCGCGCATGGCACGCCCAAAGCGAGAGTGCTCGACCAATAGCAGCAGCCCGGCCATCACCAGCAGCGCGATTGCCAGCGTGGCAATACCGGTACCGGTGATCACCGCCGGCGCGTGGTTGGCGCTGCCTGGGGTCAGGGCGATAGGATCCATTGGCAGCAGTTGCGGGAACATCAACGGGTTGCGCGACCAGATCAGCATGGCCAGCGTTTGCAGCAGCAGAGAAACGCCAATTCCGCTGATCAGCGGTGCCAGGCGCGGAGCATTGCGCAGACGACGATAGGCCAGGCGCTCAATACTCATAGATACCAGCGCGCAGACGGCCATGGCGATCAGCGCCGCCAGTAACAGCACGACATAGGGTGACAGCGTAGGAAAATGGTGCTGCAACAGGTTAATGGTGGACAGGGCGCTCAGCGCTCCGACCATCAGCACATCGCCGTGGGCAAAATTGATGATGCGCAGAATGCCGTACACCATGGTGTAACCCAGGGCAATCAAGGCATAAATGCTGCCGAGCATCAGCCCGTTGACGGTCTGCTGTACCAGCGTATCCATAGGAGGGAGTCCCGAAAAATAATGATTCAGGAAGCTCACAGTAGAGAATTAAATAAAATTGTAAAATACGGAAAAATAATTTCTTATACAGAAAATGTGTGTTTTTAATTTATTGATTTATTTGTATATTAATTTTCAACTGCCGCCGATTTTTCAGCAAAATAGTCAACATATGAAAAAAACAGAACAATACAATGT